>MHXZ01000042.1 GCA_001825665.1 Planctomycetes bacterium GWF2_41_51
GCTTAATGCGTAATTTTTGAGCATAATCTTGATTTTGCCGTCATTTGGCGGCCTGTACAGGAAATTCGGGCTTCTGCCGTATAAAATCCTGTCGGCGCCTTCGGTAATTACGCCATCGAAGATTCCCATCGAATCGAGTTCGGCGGCCAAATCATTGCTATATATTAGTTCGGTATTGCGAAAAACTCTCGGCCTTTGGCCAAAAAGTGTTTCGATAGTATCCATATGCTTGAAAATCTGGTCGCGGAATTCTCCGCGGGAATACAAAAAGCTCAAACTATGATAATAGGTTTCTGCGATGAACTCAACGCATCCTGTCCGTGCCAGCGCATCGAAAGTGCTCATTACTTCCGGCGCATATTCGGCCAGTTGTTCGAGTAAAACTCCTGTGATGCTGTATGCCACTTTAAATTTGCCATCGTGTTTCCGAATTAAATCGAGGATTACCCGATTTGCGGGGAGATAACATTTGTTTGCGACCTTTTGACAGATTGCTTTGTTCTTGAAATCGTCAAAATATCGGTGATCCTGGTCAAAAACAGTATAATGTCTTAGCCTGAAAGGCTGATGGACTTGAAAATAAAAACATACTGATGGCATATATCAATCCCTTGATTTAATTTTTCTTCCTTCAGACCTGTTGTCAGACGCAGAGCGCCTGTTCAACAACCTGCAAATATACTTGTCTGCATTTTTCAGCAGCGTCTTCCCATCGCAGCTTCCTGACTTCGAAATTTCCGTGTTCTTTCAGGGTCATCTGCAAAGGCGGGTATTTTAATACCGCGACAATTTTATTAGCTATTTCTTCCACATCCCAGAAATCCGCTTTCAGGACGTGCGTTAATACTTCCGAAACGCCGCTTTGCTTGCTAATCAGCACCGGCACATCGTTATTGAGCGCCTCCAGCGGTGCAATTCCAAACGGCTCCGAAACGCTCGGCATTACGTAAAGGTCGGCTCTTTCATAGACTTTGCGTACATCTTCGCCGCGTAAAAAGCCCGTGAACAAAACTTTACTGCCTATACCAAGCTGTGCCGCAAGCTCAATCGTTCTTTTCATCATATCGCCTGAGCCTGCCATCACGAACCGGACATTATCCATAACCTCGAGCACTTTTTTAGCTGCGCCCAGGAAATATTCCGGTCCCTTCTGCATTGTTATTCTGCCCAGGAACAGAACGATTTTCTCGTCTCTGCTTATACCTATTTTGCCAAGGCCGAATCCATTACCGTTCTTTTCGATACCATTATATACCACTTCCACTTTATCGCCCGATATTCCGTACCGCGATAAAATGATGTTTTTTGTAAGATAGCTTACCGCGATAATCTTATCGGCAGCGTGCATTCCCGCTCGCTCTAAATTATAAATCATCTGATTGACATGTTCACCGCTGCGGTCGAATTCCGTCGAATGAACATGAATAACCAATGGTTTGCCGCTGACAGCCGCTACCGCTATGCCCGCCGAGTATGTCATCCAGTCGTGTGCGTGTATAACATCGAAACTATCCTGCATCGCAAGTTTCACCGCAGCAGCCGCATATCTGTGAACTTCCGCGTACATATCGCCGGCATAATGACCATTATCCTGTAAATGTTCATCGTTTACAATACCAGTCATCCTTTGCTGTTTGGTGCGGATTAGTTCTTCAATTTCAGTCTGGTAACTGCTTTCGGTTTCGTATGGTTTTAAAGGTGAATCAATGGTTTTGATTTTTATATTTTTGATTTCATCTGTTTCCCATTCCATCTGATATTCGCCTTTTATATCGCCGGGCGTTCGCAGAGTGATATGGGTGGACGGATTGGGGGTACGTATCATTCTCGGAAGAACGAACGTAATTTCGAGACCCTGCTTGCTCATTGCTTTAGTTAAACCGTAGCAAGCCGTGCCTAAACCGCCGCTGATAAATGGCGGGAACTCCCATCCTAACATAAAAACTTTCAAGACCTTTATGTCTCCAAAAAAAAATCCCTTTGTTGTTCCCGCATAAACGGGAATCTGTTTATCGATTTGGATACTATTGGCATACTTTTGTTAAAAATTTTACTTAATAGTATAATCGGTTTTTTTAAGGCTTATACTTAACTAAATTGTCCCATAAAATCAATTTTCAGTATCGGCAGCCCTGTTTTTATTCAGTTATCGGACTTTCACAGGGTATAAATATAAAAAAGACGCAAGGAGTATAAAAAAAGGAGATAAAGGAAAATTCTGATTAAGTGGGGTTAAAAAAAAACCGACCTCTATCAGTTTTGCCAATAGAGGCCGGTTTCGTTGTTTTGTCCTGCAACACCCTTGAGGGTGGAAACTGCCGCGATTGAAGCCGGGCTATCTTATTGGTAGCCCACCGGCAATCGCGACCAGTTCGATTACAGGTCCTGCGGCTTCAGTGTGCTGCGTCTGTTAGCCTTTGTTCTTTCGCAAGCGCCGTCAAGTATGCAATAAATTTTATTGCTTAATGCGCCAAGAGCATCAGCAGATGTCATCATCTTTTTGCTCTTTACATACGCTTTGACTTTGCTTGCAACAATCAAAGACTCTTTTCCAGCTTTTTTCTTTGCCATGTCAGATATCCTCCATGCAAAATAAACAACAACAATTCCTTTTTTATCGGCCCTTTACGACAAGACCGACTTTATAGAGCGTATTTTGAATACTTATAAGACCTTTTGCAACAAAAATTTTCGTAAAAAGTACAAAATTTTGCATTTATTAGGCCTTTCGCGCTATTTTTTACATTATTCCCCCCCTGTTTTTGGTCGAAAACACCTTCGGAAGCTGTTTTACAGCACACTAAGACTTTGTGTGCACAGCGGCTTATGCCTGAAATAAGTAATGGAGTCAGTTTATGAATCCTGATGACAAAACAAATAATGAACAGAAATCGGCTCTGGAAGATTACGTTACAATAGCCATCGCTGAGGATGTAGACCTTGCGAATGATTATTGTGATATCCTTATAAAGAACCACATCCCGGCCGTTACCGCGACCCAAAAAAGCTATTCATCGAATATTATCGGGACAGCGGTTATGGTTCCGGATAGTTTTTTCGAACAGGCACAGGAAGTTATTGAATCCCAGCAATGTCTGGACAGTTTTCTCGATGACGCCTTCAATGATACCGACAACTGGAACAATGAAAAACCTTCAGACTACGATAATCAGGGAAATAACAGCGATGACAGATTATAATTTTACAGATAGCGAGGTAACGAAAGTGGAAGAATATAAAACACATTTAGATAACTGTTTTACATCAAGACGACAGGAAGTCGCCGAAAGACGTTCAGAATCCAGAAGAACAGAAGAAGACAGAAGAGTTTGCCTCGATAGACGCCGCGGACCGGGAAAAAGACGCTCTGACGAAAGACGATGCGCCGAAGAAGGTCAAATGACCGACGAACAGTTCGAGTTCGTTATGGCTGTCGACCAGTATAAAAAACAGAATAATAAACCTTTTCCGAGCTGGACCGAAATTCTCGAAGTCTTAAAAGCTATCGGCTACCGCAAAGTTGCCGAACCTTGCTCAATAAAGGATTTACAGAATAAGCAGCAATCGGAAAATTAAGTAATGGCCGAATGCCATTGCCGTAGTGCGAAAACGTGGTGTTAGATTTTAAGCTTTAATTTTTAAGCTATCGCAGATGATGCTTCCTGTCCATCAACAGGATAGACTTTTGGAAAAGAGCCGGGCTTAATTTCTCCTTCAGGATTTTCTTGGCTTCCACAATATATGTTCTCTGGCTTAAGTGCGTGATGATAACATATTGATTATTCAGTTCGTTGAGCATCTTTATAAAATCATCGATATGCATGTGGTCGCCGGCCAAGGCTCTGTCGGTGTGTTCATCAGCGACAAAAGTGCATTCGGCAATCAGAAACTTGCTATTGGCGATAAAATCATATTTTGAGAAATTCATATAACTCGTATCGCCAAGGTATGTCGCTATCGGCGTCTCGACAGGGTAATCAATTGCAATATTCTTTTTCTTTAGAGCGACAATTTCATGGCTTGCCAGTCCTAAGTATTCTTCTTTGAGTTTTTTCTTTGTTTCAATTACTGTAAATCCAAGCGAACCTTTGCTGTGCTTTGTCGCGAACGCACGTACAAAAAGGTTAGGTTTAATGAAATATTCGTCTCCATCCTTCATCGCGACGAAATTTGCAGGTATCCTGTTACCGTCGAGTTTTCCCCACGATTTTATGATTTCATCGACTTGCGTAAGGATATTTTCAGAAGCCAATACCGTTCCGGGTTTTTGTCCGCAGAATTTCCTGTGGGAAAGATAATACGCGATTCCTGCCGCGTGATCCATGTGCCCGTGAGTAAGCAGTACGTTGTTTATACTTATAAGCTGGTCAGGCGCCTTGCCGATATCGAAACATATATCGAGCTGCGGAACAGCAACAACGGTTTCCTCGCCCGCTACAGAGTAGCCGACAATGTCATAATCATCTATTTTTATTCTTGCAAGATTGTGGCTTGGCATAACAGGATTCTATCACAAATTTGCTTTTTTTCCAGTTCTAAAAAATCACGGACAGAAATAACAAAATCATCCCCATAACCACTCCCCCGAAAGTAATCTGCGATAATTTATTATAGCGAGCCAAATCGGGACTGCTGTCTTCGAATTCCCAATATATATCGTCTATTTCGGAATCCTGTTTCGGCTTTAGTTTAAGTTTTACAAATATATAAGCACAAGCCGAAACAAGGAAAACCAAACTTCCGGCTAATAATAAAAATATTTTCATTTGGATACGGTTTTTCTTGCTTCAAGAATACTGAAAATTGTTTTTGGAATATCAGTATTATCTATATAGTTTCCGTAAACAGGGTCTTTGCCTTTTATGTGAGTCGTCAAATTTTTTGAACCCTGCCCTTTTGCATAAAGAAATACAGGTGCGTTAGTATGACCGCCGCTATGCCATTCGAAACTCGGCATTTTACCTTTGCCGTTATTAACGACCGCTTTTTTCTTCGGGCCTGTTAAATATCCGGTCTGATGGTCTGCCGTTATAATCAAAAGAGTATCGTTCCAATTGCTTTTTGTTTCAACCCAATTGATGACTGCATCTGCTGCGCTGTAAAAATCCATCATTTCCTCAATCATCCGTGTTCTCTCATTACCGTGTGATGCCCAGTCAACCGCCCCCGCCTCTATCATCACGAAAAATCCGTCCGGGTCATCATCAAGCACATTCAGAGCCGCCAATGACATTTCTGACAGGTTCGGAACATTTTCATTTAACGGCACATCGAATGGGACGCGAGATTTTCCGCTGCGTTTTTGCTGCAATGTTTCTGCGGTCTCCGGTACTCCGCAAACTCTTTTTGGTGTCGGCCCTTCCATAAGGCTAACAAATTCCTGTTTGCTTTGTATCAAAGTCCATTTATCCGGGGTTCCATCATCGTCAGCGTCAGCACCTGCCGCATCTGCCGCCAGAGGACTCCACATCTGCATCCATTTTTTCTCAGGCGATGAAAGTTTATTGCCATTATTGTCGTACAAAGGATTTCCGCAGCCGAATATTACTTCCAGTGCGCTTTCGTTTATCATTTTTTCTGCGATCTCCACATAATCATTCCGCGAATCATCATGAACAGAAAATCCCGCCGGTGTGGCATGATAATACGGCACAGTAGTTACAACTCCGGTTGCCATTCCGAGTTTTTCGCATTTTTCTATAACGTTTTCAATCTTTTTGTCTTTGTGGTCTACCCCGATTGAACCTCTATTTGTTTTAATCCCTGTCGCAAGCGCCGTTGACGCCGCCGCGCTGTCGGTATAACCATCTTTCACATAGCCGAAATCTTTAACTGCTTTTTTGGAATCGTATGAACTGCCGTACGGAAAAGTCGTTACCGATAGCTGAACAGGAAATTTTTCAAACTTCTGCGCACTTTTTTTACCGCTGCTGTAGTAATTCGCCGCCTGAATGTGATTTCTTCCGCCGCCGTCAACTATTATCATTATTATATTTTTAGGATTTTGGGAAGTTGCCGCTGCTGCAAATGAAGTTATTAGAATAACCATCAAGGTTGAATATTTTATAGCTTTCATTTTTTCCTTTTTTTGGATTTTTCTTTCTTTATCTTTTTCCCTTTTATTCGTTCTTTTTTATGTTCACGTTTATGCTCTCGTTTTTCGTTCTCTTGTTCGACAGGCACAACATTTAACTGCCTTGCGGACATATTTACCGATGCGATTCGAACTGTTATCGGCATACCTATATGATATGTCTTGCCGTTTCTCTGCCCATAAACGCATTGTGCTCGATGGTCATAAATATAATTATCTTTGCCGATTAAATTGATTGGTATAAGGCCCTCGATGCCGAACTTGTTGCATTGCACAAATATTCCGAAATTCGCCAATCCTGATACAACCCCCTCCATTGTCTCACCGAGCCGTTTTTGAAGAAGCTGCAAAATCAAAACCGCCTTAAGATCTTCTTCCGCGTCATCTGCTTTTTCTTCAGTGAAATTCAAATGCCTGCCTGTTTCAATAAGCTCTTCGTGCGACGGCACATTATTGAAATCTTCTTTATTGATATACATATCGAAAAGTCTGTGAACAAGCAAATCCGCGTATCTGCGAATTGGGCTGGTAAAATGACAATAATGCCGTGACGCCAGCGCGTAATGACCGATATTCAGCGGAGAATATTCCGCCTTCGATAGCGAACGCAAAATATAAATATTGACGGCATACGCGCGAGGCTTGCCTTTTACAGCATCAAGGATTTTTTGCAAATCGAACCTGTCGGGGTTTCTCGGAGCAGTTACGCCGAACATCTTCAGCATCTCACCAAGCTTTTTTACACTCAGAGAATCCGGGTCCGGATGAATTCTCCGCATAAACGGCACCTTAGCGCTGTGAAGCATCCTCGCCACCGCTTCGTTCGCCTCGACCATAAACATTTCGATTATCGTATGAGGATAGCTCGCATCAGCAGGATGAGCATCAATTACCTGACCGGCTTTGTCGAACACCAGATCTGTATCAGGCAAATCAAGGTGAAGCATTCCTTCATATCTTCGACGTGCTTCGATAGTCTTGGCCAGCTTTTCCATATCGCGCAGCAGAGCGATGACTTCCTGGGGCCGGTCTGTTTTTCCGCCTTTAATAATTTCATCAGCTTCCGTATATGTCAGTCGGGCTTTGGAATGAATAATGCTGTTCGCGAATTCTTCCCTGAGCACCTTTCCTGAATTATCGTAAGTTATAAATGCCGATTTCGTCAGCCGTTTCTGCGCCGGCTGTAAACTGCAAACGCCGTTGCTCAAAGTCTCCGGCAGCATCGGCAGTACAAGCCCCGGCAAATAAACGCTGTTGCCTCTTTTCCCCGCCTCGCTATCGAGCGCCAAATCCGGCCTGACAAACGTACTTACATCGGCGATATGCACACCGAGCGTAAAAGTCCCATCCCGATTTTTATCTATGCTTATTGCGTCATCGAAATCTTTCGCGTCCGGCGGGTCGATGGTTACGATTATTTTTTCCGACAAATCGAGCCTTTTGGAATAATCGCCCATTTCAAAATCTCTCGCCGCCCGCCCCGCTTCATCGAGGCATTCGGGTTTGAATTCCTGCCGAAGTGCAAATCTTCTTATCACCGCGTCTATTTCAGTTTTATATTTGCCGATTTTCCCCAATACCTCGATTAACACTCCGCGTGCGAATTCGTTCTTCGTCTGAAAACTGATAATTTCGACTACCGCCTTATCGTCAGGCTGCGCGTTCTTCGCAGTTACATCGTCGATTTGAATCAGCTCAGTAAATTTCCCGTCCGGCAAAAGAAAATAGAAATCCTTCTTTTTTATTATTGTGCCGACGAACCGATTGTTTGCCCTCTGAACTATTTCGATAATCTTCCCGCTGTACCGTTCTTCCTTGCCGCGTTTTTCTTCTTTTGTAACCGTAGCGACAACGGTATCGCCTGTCATTGCGTTTTTCTTATAATCTTCCGGTATGAACACATCGCCGTGCGAATTAGCGTCTCTTGGAGTTACGAACCCAAATCCTTTCGTTGTACCGCGAAACGTACCGTAAATTTTTGCGCCCGGCGGCGGCAGCGATACGAAATTTTTCGACCCGATAACCACAAGCCCGTCTTTCCTAAGCTGCTCAAATGCGTCCTGGAAAGTTTCCATATCATCTTTTTTCAGACCCAGGCTTTCCGCAAGGTCGGCTGCCTTAACAGGCTTGTATTCCCTGTGCCTCAAATGAGTCAGTATTTTCTTTTTAAGTACGTCAACCATATTTCCTCTTTAAATAAAAAAACAGCGCTACACCAATTCCGTCACTGGTACAACGCTGTTAGCATTTTTGCTTGGCAATTAAATCAACCTTTGAGTTTATTGATTTTTTTCGCGAGACGCGATTTCAATCTTGCCGCTCTGTTTTTATGTATTGTCTTTGCAGCAGCGATTTTATCGAGTTTCTTTACTACGCTTTTATATTGTTCTGCTGACGCTTTTTTATCGCCGCTTGTGATTGCTGTATTGACAGCTTTAAGCTCTGTCTTGAGACCTGTTTTTCTTGCGCGGTTAATGGTGCGCCTTTTTGCGTTCTGCCTTACTCTTTTTTTGGCTGATAATGAATGTGCCATCTTTACTCCTGAAAAAATTGTTTCAATTTATTAACTTTTATTTTTACTCACTTTTTCTTAGCCTGTGAACTCTTGCCTTGACATCCTTGTACGAAAAATCAATCTGGGCTATACGCCTGTACAATTCCAGTGCCGTTTCCATATTGCCCTGCTGTTCGTACGCCCGGGCCAGATTATACCGCAATTCCTTTGCGATGTCATTGTCTTTTATTTCATAACTTTCGACCGCCTCTTTAAGGGTATCGACGGCATCATTGAACCACCCCTTCACAAAAAAGCACAACCCGATTTTGTTCATCGCGTTAATTTTGTTTTTTGGGTCTTTCCTGGCCGCCTGCATAAAAGGAATTGCATCGTCAAACCGCTGATTTCTCATAAGCCGCAGCCCATATTCGTATTTCAGCCGCAAATCAGTCGGGTAATTTTCCATGCAAAGCCGATAATGCTCAAGTTCCGCCGCAAGCAGCTCTTTGGTCTTTGGAACAAGCAATTCTTTAATCTCCAGACCCGCCGAGCCGCTCTCAATCTTTTCTTTTATTTGCCTGACCTGCCGCCGAAGCTTCCGCAGTCCCATTTCACCGGCTCGTTTTTTATACGTGAAATCCTTCGATTGCCCGTACGCCTTTTCAAGCATCGTTATCGCTTCGTCATCGGCCGCGTCCGTTTGCAAATCGCCCAGAGCATCGGTCAGTTTGAAAAGATTATGCTGATTTTTGTTCGCTTCGTAAATCTTCCGCGAATCATCCACCGCCTGCTGCCTGACATCGACGCTTTTTACAATTCCCTGCTGCGCCTGCAATTTTTCCTGCGATTCCCTGTCCTGAATCGAATCCCTGAAATCCCCCTGCTGGTCATACTTGCCCTTTTGCATCGTAAGCCTGGCAGAAAGATTCTTGTACTCACCCGCAAGTACCCCGTCCTCTGGTTTTAATTTTAATGCATAACCGCAGGCACTGACCGCTTTGGAATATTCTTCCAGCGTCGAATACGCATCTTTCAAAAGAAACAGCGTCGCAATCGACGGCTTATCAGTTGACCTCTGCGACTCAAAAATCGTGTCCGCAATCCATAGTGCAGTCTTTTTAAATCCGCCCGCAAGAGCCGCATCAAGCATCTGCTCGGCATAAATCAGATTCTCCGGATCTTTCGCCAGCAAATACTCGGCGTTCAGCATATTTTCCATCGGCGTCTTGCCGCGAGAATGCTTCATCTTATCCATCATCGATGGTTTTTTGCCGCCTTTGCCCTGACGAACCAGCGAATTATAACGCAGCGGTTTGTGCCCATCCTCTACCGCTTCGGGCGCACGCTGTAATCCCTCGATAAACATATCGATTGCGTAATCGAAATTGTCAGTCGAGGCCACCTCTTCGGCTCTGATGAAAAAAGGTTTGCCCTTGCTAAGCCCTTCAATCTCTTCGCTGGTACTTTTATTATTATTTGTCGCCGGTACTGCCATATTTATATATCGTTCTTTTGTGGTTATGTTCTTTCGATAATTAAAATCGCAAAAATTACTCCATAAACACACCTTCGCGAATTTATTATATTATAACAACTTACGTGCCTTGTCAATCCCGCACTATTTATACGTCTATAAAACATTTGTATTCTGGTCTGCAAAGGTTATAATCTATCTACAAACTTGATTGCATATTGAGGCCTGAAATGATAAACCAAAAAATCATAAAAATTTTGCTGCCTCTTGTCATACTATTTGTCTCAGCTTCTGTTCAGGCAAAAATCATCCTTTATTCAGCCCCATGGTGCGGTTTTTGTGTCAAAATGGAGGAATATCTTAAATCGAACAATATCAGATTCGTTAAAATAGACATCGATAAAGTCAGATCCGCCAAACAGGAAGTTGTAACAAAATCCAAACAGGCCGGCATTCCGGTCCTCGATTGGAACGGCGAAATTATAGTAGGTTTCGGCAACACCGAGAAAAAAGAAATAGACCGTCTCGCCGCAGGCGGTACCCCTATCCAAGGCAGATTCATCCCGAAAATGGTTGTCGAAAGCAATCAGCCTCTCCCGAACATCCCTTCCCTGACGTTAAACGACCGGTTTACATCAATAAAAAACATCGCTGAAACTATGAGAATTGCCGCCGCCGACTCTTGTTCCGTAAATATCGTCGAAAAATTCTATTCTGCCCAGATTGCCAAGCTAACTTACGAACATTGTTTTACCCCGCTTTTCCAAATCGAATGTAAAAAATTATTAATGCCCGATTCGCCCGATGAACTAATCGTTACCTGCCAGCACCTCGCCGCCGCAAAATACAGCCAGGCCGTTAAAGAGTTCCGCGATTGTCGTTTAAAAAATGTTCGTGCTTCTGTCGCAGTTCAAAACGCCTTGAAAGCGATCATCGCTTCCGATGCAGCCGACCCCAATTTTAACCAGCAGGCTGAATATCTGAAAATCTGGTCCTGCGCTGCGATAGATTATGTCTCCGGAAACAGGCTCCAGCCCGACCCTTCCGCGAACATATCAAGAGATGGCGAAACTGCGCAAACAGCCGCACAACTTCTTGAGAAAATTTCCTGTGAAATGCAAAACCCAAAGCTCCCCGAAGACCCCAATGCCGTCACCGCTTCAAATTAATCTCTCACTTAAGCCGATGCCGGTTGGTTTTTCCAGTCACACATACGCATTTTTCGCGTTGCTATCAGTTCTTTAAGAAATAAAATATCGGCAGAATTCGGCTCATTGCCGGTAACCCATTGTTCGAAAAACTGCATCAGCATTTCCCGTTCGCCAAAAAGCTCATAATACTCCAATGCCTGCCTGATTGTCATTTTAAGTTCTTCCGTATTCCAGGGCTTTGGAATAAACCGGTATATTTCACCTTTATTCACTGCCTGCAGCAGCATATCTATTTCAGAAAACCCGGACAGCACCATCCTTATTATATGAGGCCTCCGCTCTTTAACCATCTTAAGAAGTTCAAGCCCGCACATCTCCGGCATTCTCATATCCGTAACCAATACATGAACATCCTGCTCGTTGACAATATTAAGCGCCTCCATACCGCTGACCGCGAAAAGTTTATTATACGGCTCATCCGCCAAAGCGCGTTTCAGCGATGAAAGAACCTTTTCCTCATCGTCAACAAACAATACCGTTCTGCCGTCCACAAATATCGATTTTTCTTTATCCATCACTAATCTCCAATTGCCTCAAGGACCTATAAAATTTGCGGTCTTTCCATCCGTCACATAATTTTCCCTCTCTTTTTTAAAGTATATAATCCATTTGCTTATTCAGCAAATTTCTGAATGTTAAAATGGCGTTTTCTCCTGCTTCCCTGATGTCCTGAAAAGTAGATTTTCCCTTATTTCTTTTTTTCCGCTCGCTATAATGATGTCGATTAATTAGGACAGATTATGGCACTTATTTTTAATTTGTTGTGGTTTATTTTGGGCGGCGGATTCTTTGCATGCCTGTTTTGGCTTCTTTGCGGTCTGCTTTTATGTATAACAGTGATTGGCATTCCCTTCGGCATCGCGGCATTTCGCATCGCAAGTTTCGCAGCCTTCCCGTTCGGCAAAGAGTTGATAGACGCCCGCAAAATCGGCGAAATAAGAATTCCAACTACCGGTCTGGCGAATTTTCTGTGGATAATCCTCGCGGGTCTTTGGCTCGCGATTGGTCATGTCTTGGCGGCAATAGCATTATTTGTTACGATAATTGGAATTCCATTCGCTCTTGCGCATATCAAACTTGCTCAGGTTTCGTTCGCGCCTCTCGGCAAAAGAATCGTCTCAAAAGATGTTTCAAAAGCCGCAAATCTCCGTGCCGCAAACGACAACCTCGATAAGCGTTTTAAAAAATAGCACTTCTTCTATTTAAGATGAATTAATATATTTGAGTTTATCTTTTCCATCGCTTGTAGCAATTAAAGTCCGGGTGAAAAGCACTATTATGATTTTTTTTCAGGCCGGCCGGTTCCTGGATGCCTCTTTGCTTGCCGGACTTCTGAAAATCAATAATAATGTCCGCCGCTTCCTGCGGGTCGTCGCAGACTGAAAAAACATTCATATCCTTTTTAGTAACATAACCATGTTTTGTCATCATTACTTTTTTCATCCAGTTGACAAGACCTGACCAGTAATCACTGTCCATAAGAATTACAGGAAAAACCGCCTGTTTGAAAGTTTGAATCAGAACAAGCGCCTCTGAAAATTCATCGAGTGTGCCGAAACCGCCCGGCATGGCAATGAAACCATTAGCATATTTTAAGAACATCACTTTCCTGCAAAAAAAATATCTGAAATGCAAATTCAGGTTTTGATATTTGTTCGGCGCCTGTTCGTGCGGCAAATCGATATTGAGGCCGATGCTTTTGCCTCCGACTTTTGCTGCGCCTTTATTGGCGGCTTCCATAATTCCGCCGCCTCCGCCGCTGATTATCGCAAATCCCGCTTTAGCTAAAATCGTCGCGGTTTTTTCTGTGAGCTTATAATACTTGTCAGTTTTCTTCGCCACTGCCGAGCCGAAGATTGAAACTGCCGGGCCGATTGTCGCAAGTTCTTCGAAACCTTCGACGAACTCCGCCATTATTCTGAATACCCGCCATGTTTCTTCTGCTGAAACGCCGAATCTTGCTATTTTATCATCGTTCATTAATGATTCCTTTTCTTACCATAGTTTTGGATTGTTTGCTGCGGGACAATGTTTTGCGATTGGACATATTTCACATTTCGGTTTTCTCGCCTGGCAAATGCTTCTGCCGTGAAAAACGAGCAGATGGCTGAAATGAGTCCAGTTTTTTTGAGGCACAATTTCCATCAAATCGAATTCGAGCTTCACCGGGTCACTATTGACAGAAAGCTGTAATCTTCTGCTCAATCTTATTACGTGTGTATCGCAGACGATACCGGGAATTCCGTAAGCATTGCCGAGCACCACGTTGGCAGTTTTTCTTCCGACACCGTTAAGCGTCAGCAGGTCTTTCATATTATCAGGAACCTTGCCGCCGAAATTATCGATTATTTTTTGACATGCGGTTTTTATATTTATTGCTTTGTTCTTATAAAAGCCGGTGCTTTTTATGTCCTGCTCGATCTGTTCAATTGGAGCCTCGACCCAGTCTTTCGCTGATTTATATTTTTTGAATAAAGTTTTCGTAACGATATTTACGCGTACATCGGTGCATTGCGCCGCCATAATCGTCGCGATAAGAAGTTCAAGGGCATTGGTGTGGTCGAGCGAAGTTCGCGCATCGGGATAAGTTTTTTTCAAAATCGGCCAAATCGCCTTGACTCGCTGCTGAGCGATTGATTTATCGACCTTAAAATTACTTTTTTCATTCTTGTTTTTCGACATCGTCCAGGCTTTTCAAAGTTGTTATCAGCTCATTTTTAATCAGATTGCCCGCCAATGCAATCGGCTTATCTTTGTCCGGCAGAAGCAGAATAGTAACAGGTACTGCCGGCTGTTTGTAAATTTCTTTCAGCGCGATTGTCGCCGGATAATCGTAAGCCGTCGTATCAGCTTTAATTGCAAGCACGCCTTTTTGTTTTATCAAGTCAGCAACTTCTTTAGTTGAATAAACTGTTTTTTCGAGAATCTTACAGGATATGCACCAATCTGCCGTAAAATCTATCAGTACCGGCTGATTATTTTCCTTCGCTGATGAAATTAATTCCTCATTATAAGGCTGCCAATCTATCAATCCTTTTTGCGGAGGAGTTAAAAGCAAAAACGCAAACAGAACTGCCAGCAGAACAGCGACAAACCTGATTGCCCATTTTTTTTGCTGAGGCGTATCATAGCTGACGCAAACTCCCCACAGCCAAACGCATACCGACAGCACGACTGCGTAATAAAGAATACCTATAACTTTATCGGCCGGTACAGCTTCAAGCAGTTTAACTGCTATTGCCAGCAGAATAAAACCGGTCGCGTGTTTGAAAAGCTCCATCCATCTCCCCGGCTTCGGAATTTTTACAAGCAGGTTCGGCGCCATTGTAAGAATTACATAAGGAGCCGCCATACCGACACCGATGAGAAGAATTGTTACAGTCGCAAGCACCATCGGCTGAGTCTGTGCCCAGGCGAGAACAAATGTCAGAATTGCGAAACTGCACGGTGTACTCAAAACTGCCGCAAGAAAACCCATTCCGATAGAACCAGTAAAGCCGCCTTTTGACTTGCCGCTGCTGACAGATGCCGGAATCCCCAACGAAAATAAACCGAACATATACAGTGCAAGCACAACCATCAATAGCGCCATACCCGTAACGAAAGCGGGATTTCTGAACTGGTCGCCCCATTGAAAGACAAGACCGAATCCGAGTTTTAGAACAATATTGAAAACTGCAAGTGCGGCAAAAAATAAAATGATGCCGAGCGCGAATGCAAGGCCGAGCGCAAAACTTTTCGCTTTGCCTTTTTCAGCCTGACTGACAAGACGCATTACTATAATCGGTAAAATCGGCCATACGCAAGGCATAACATTCAAAAGTAAACCGGCCAATATTGCTAACGGAAGCGCTATTAAACCCGATGCCGCCATTGCCGGTGTTTCGATTTTTGTTTCAATTAACTGGGGAACATTGAAGGCTGGTATGTCCATTTGAGCATCAGATGAAATCTCAATTGTTTTTGAAAGCTGGTAACTTGCTTTCCTGCACAACTGGTCATTGCACGCAACGCCTTCTACAGCAACATTGATGTCTGTAGTAGTACTATTTATATCTGAAGTAAACGGAACAAAAACGCTGAAATTTCCGCTGTAAACTTCCAGCTTTTGATTTGTAACCTTATCGAAATACGGCTGTGCTTTTGGAAATATCGGTTCGCCGAATAGAAGTCCCTGCCCTTGTACGTTTACTTTCAGACTCATCTCAGGAGTAGATTTTTCTGACGCGTAAAAATGCCAGTTTTCCGCAGGTTCGATTCTGATTTCAATTGCGCTGGCAGAATCAGGAGTTACTTGTGAATGCTGAAGGAAAAGTTTAACTGCTGCAAGATCATCGCCGGCACTATCTGATGCACAGACCAATGACACTGAAAATAACAACGCAGTAATTGACAGTAACAATAATCTGCTGTTCATTCAATAATCCATAAGGAATTTTTTTGACTATTTATTATCGCCGCTTGTATCGGTGCTTTTATTTTCCGGAGTTTCAGTCGGTATCGGCGGCGGAGTTGACTGCTTTTCCTGTTCCGCTTTGAGCAAATCACCAACCGTCGGTTTGCTTAATGTGCCGCCTTCGAGAATAATTTTCACTTCCGCAGCGTCAAGCGTTTCATATTTCAGCAGCGCATCTGCTATCATCTGCAATTTTTCGCGATTATTCTCAATGATTTCCTTTGCGCCGTTATAAGTCTCATCAATCAGCTTTTTGATTTCAGCGTCGATAACTTCCGCTGTTTTCTGTGAATGTTCCTGTCCGGACATTCCAAAATATTCCTGCTGTTTAGCGCTGAAATCTATAGGCCCTAAAGTCTGACTCATTCCCCAGACCTGAACCATTTCCCTGGCAAGCGATGTCGCGGTTTGGATATCCGCCTGAGCGCCGCTGGAAATATCGTCGCAGAAAAATTCTTCCGCTATGCGCCCACCAAAACATACCTGAAGTATCGCCAGACAATACTTCCTGGTATAATGTGTTCTGTCTTTTTCAGGCAATGAAAAAGTAGCTCCGCCGTAAGGTCCTCGCGGAATAATACTGACTTTATGCAGCGGGTCGGCATCTTTCAGCATCGACTGAACAAGCGTATGACCGGCTTCATGGTAAGCAGTCAGTTTTTTATCGACCTGGTCGATTGCCCTGCTGCGTTTCTTTCTGCCCCAGCGAACTTTGTCGCGGGCTTCTTCAAGGTCTTCCATCTCGACGAAATCTTTATTATCCATCGTCGCCGCAATTGCAGCTTCGTTGATTATCGCTTCGAGGTCGGCACCGCTGAACATCGGAGTTCCGCGTGCGATTCTTTCAAGGTCAACATCAGGCCCCATCTTTACTTTTTTCGAATGAATCTTCAGAATAGCCGTTCTGCCTTTTACATCGGGCAGCGGCACGAATACCTGCCTGTCGAATCTGCCCGGCCGAGTCAGCGCTGAATCGAGAATATCGCCTCGATTGGTCGCCGCCATAACGATAACCTGGTCGTTGGTATCGAAACCGTCCATTTCGACAAGAATTGCATTTAAAGTTTGTTCTCTTTCATCGTGCCCGCCGCTGACGAAACCCGGTCCGCGTTTTTTGCCGATTGCGTCAATTTCATCGAGGAATATGATACAGGGCGAGTTTTCTTTCGCACTTTGAAATAAATCGCGAACTCTCGAAGCACCGACGCCTACGAACATTTCAACAAAATCACTGCCGGATATACTGAAAAACGGAACGTTCGCCTGACCTGCTATCGCTTTTGCAAGCAGGGTCTTGCCGCAGCCCGGAGGGCCGACAAGAAGTACGCCGCGGGGAATTCTTCCGCCGATTTTCTGGAACTTTTTCGGATGTTTGAGAAATTCTATAATTTCAGCAACTTCTTCCTTGGCTTCATCAATACCGGCAACATCGTTGAAAGTTACTTTCATTTGCTCTTTGCCGTGCATTTTGTGTTTGCTTCTTCCGAAACTCATCAGCATTCCGCCCGGCCCGCTTCGAGCATTGCGAACGAAAACAAAATAAAAGAAGCCTATCATTATCGCAAGAGGCACAATCCAGCTCAGCAGCGGCATAAGCCATTGAGGCTTGGCAAAAGACCATTTGACCGGTTGAGGCGATGCTTCAACTCTATCGATTAGTTTTTCAAGCAAATCAGGACGATACCCTACAGTGAATGTCTTGGATGCTTTCGGCTGGCGAGAAGTTATGCCGGATTCGTTGAATTTGCCGATTATTACATTATCACCAATCTCAAGACTTTCTATCTTGCCTTCAGACAGGTATTTCTGAAATTCATCGTTAGTTATCGTATCGCTCTGCTTTACATTTTGCAGAAGTGACACTATGGCGATGGCGGCCAGTATGAACAAAAGCCATTGAAAAGGCTTGTTTTTCTGACGGGCAGCCGCAAGGTTTTGAGGTAGTGTTGGTTTTGTACTTTGTTTTTTCTTTTCATTCATTTTTTTAATCGCAAATATGGAGTTGTATTGTTTTTTACTTAATCCTACATTATATACGAACAATCTGGTGCTGCAAACAACGATTTTAAGGTGTTTTTTAAAATAATCGGGTTTTTCTTCCAAATTCTTAAATCAAATACATTGTTTAGCACAGAAGAATTACCCTGTCTTGTACGACAAGAACCGCAAATAGTTTTTCGTACAAGTAAATCAATGTGTCTTTGATTACAAATTTGACTAAATGATTAAGAATCAGTGTTTTCAGGGAGTGAGATATTGTATTTTCCCAATAGGCGGTTGAGTTTTCGTCTTTCAAGGCCCAGGATTTTTGCCGCGGCCATTTTCCTGCCGCCCGATGCGTTCAATGCCTGCAAAATCACGTTTCTTTGCGCTTCATCCAGCGTCGGCAGACGATGCTGACCTCTTTCAACAGGCACAGCAACAAGAATTTCCGTGGGGAGAGACGCAGCCTTTATCATTTCGGAATTTGTCAAAACGTACGCTCTTTCCATTACATTGGCAAGCTCACGCACATTGCCCGGCCACGAGTAATTTACAAGGAGTTTCTTAACCTCATCGCTTAAAAACTTATAAGGCTCATTGTATAATTCCGATTGCCGCGTAAGAAAATATTCAGCAAGCACCAAAATATCTTCCGGCCGTTCACGCAATGGCGGTACATAAACAGTAACAACATTAATACGATAATACAAATCCGCCCGAAATTTGTTTTCATTTACCATCTGCTTCAAATCGCGGTTTGTTGCGCAAAGCACTCGTACATCTATAGGATATGATTTCACCGAACCTAAAGGCGTAACTCTGGATTCCTGCAGGACGCGAAGAAGTTTGGCCTGCAAATCGAGCGGGATTTCACTTATTTCATCGAGGAAAATCGTTCCGCTGTTGGCAGCTCTGAAAAAACCGAGCGTTTCACTGACTGCGCCGGTAAACGCGCCTTTGACATGACCAAATAACTGACTTTCAAATAACTGGCCGGTTAAAGTTGTGCAGTCAACCGGCACAAAAACTTTGTCCGCCCTGTCGCTGCAATTATGAATTCTGCGCGCAACCATTTCCTTGCCGGCCCCAGTCTCGCCGCTGATAATCATCGAGCATTGTCTGGATGCGACGGCATTAATCGTTTCGAGAATGGACGCGAACGCAGGGGATGCGCCTTCAACGAACTGTTGGCGCATAGGTTGAATATGCGGGTCTCTTATCGCATCACCCATTGCAGATTCGCTCCATCGCGTAAATTGTCCTTTTTGCCCTTATCACAATACGCGCAGAAAAAATCCAATGTTAGTTTTCACAGCGTATTTAGAATTCACTGTTCGATACGCTATGTTCGGTCTTACGGGGAGCTTGGGGGTTTAAAATCTTCTGTCCGTCCTCCCAAACTCCATTTACATCTTTCATATTCTACTTCGTCCTATAATGTAAATCAAGGTAAAAATGGTATTTTGGGAAAAATATAAAAACCTAACCAGCCAGAAAACATCTATATTATAGGACTAATTCCAAATCTAATATAACTTGTTTATTTTCAGTGTCTTAGCTATTGCACAATATCACAGCAAATACGTACATTAATTGAAAAGTTGGAGAAAAAGAGAAGGTTTCGAAGGTAAAAAAATTGGCTTGCATAATGTACCAGTTTAATTTATAAGGATAACTTATTTTTAAGTTCAGGCACGGTTATGGACCAGCAGCAATGTCAAAGTTGCAGTATGAAAGACCATTGCAGCCAGGTTTATAAAACTCTTGGCGAGTCGAAGATTCCCAATGTCCTGACCAAAGTAATTCTGGCCTTTCTCTTGCCGCTGATTCTTTTCATTCTTACTATTGTCGCGGCTGAAAGACTTTTAACAGAAAAGCTGATAAATGAAGCAGCAATTAACTTGATCTCCTTTGCCGCGGCCGCGGCAGTTATTTTTTTATATCTTATTATTTTGAAAATATGGAGAAGAAACAATTAGACCTTTAGGAAAATTGACATTCAAAGGCGGAGTTCATCCGCCTGACCGTAAAGAATTAAGTGCTCAACGCGCGATACAAACCGTTGCAGTTCCCAAACAGCTTTCCATAATGCTCAGTCAGCATATTGGAGCTATCTGTAAACCGCTGGTTAATAAAAAAGATACCGTTACAGCGGGACAGGTCATTGGCAATGCTGACGCCTTCGTTTCGGCTCCGGTTCATTCGCCTGTTAATGGAACGGTAAAAGATATCGCTCTTTGTTCACATCCGGTTCTCGGTAGAGCAGAAGCTATTATAATAGAATCCAATGCAGACAATCAGCCCAAACACCCCTGTCCGAATAATTTCGATGTAGATTTCGACCCCACTTATTATTCTCCTGACCAGATATTCGAAGCTGTGCGGAAAGCGGGTATCGTGGGCATGGGCGGCGCGGGGTTCCCCACAAGCGTAAAAATAAAGGCTAATCCGCAATCTCCGATAACCGACATTATCATCAATGCCTGTGAATGCGAACCCTTCATTACGTGCGATTATCGTTTAATGCTCGAGTGGACTATACAGATTCTTGCCGGCATCGCTTTAATCAGCAGAGCCTTAAATTGCAAAAACATATATATAGGTATCGAGGACAACAAGCCTGATGCCGTCGCGACATTCAAAAAAGCGGTTGAATCAATACCTTTCGCCAATGGCATGAATGTTGTCGCGGTAAAAACAAAATATCCGCAGGGCGGCGAAAGACAGCTTATTAAATCTATCCTCAATAAAGATGTGCCCACCAGCGGAATTCCGCCGATGATTGGAGTACTCGTCAGCAATGTCGCCACATGTGCGGCAATCGCCGAAGCTGTTGTTCTCAATAATCCGCTTACATATCGGCCGGTGACGGTTTCAGGTCGCGGTGTAAAAAATCCCGGCAATTTTTACGCACCTGTCGGAATGGCAGCGGGTGAACTTATCGAACTTGCGGGCGGATTAACAGAGGACGCTGTTAAAGTAATAATGGGCGGACCTATGATGGGTTTCGCTATCGCTGATTTGTCAACCCCTTTAACGAAAACCTCGGGCGCAATAACCGTACTTACACCAAAAGATTTCCCAAAACGAAAAGAAACGCCCTGCATCAGATGCGGAAGATGTGTTGCCGCCTGTCCGGTAAATATCAATCCGACAAAAATTGCCCATGCTGTCAAAAACAATATGCTCGATGTGGCTAAACAATATTATATGTCGGCCTGTATCGAATGCGGCTGCTGCAGTTACAGTTGCCCGGCTGATATAGAATTGACAGGCTACATCAAAACAGGAAAGATTCTTGTTGCCAGAGCCAAAAAATTGATGCCCGCTTAGGAATAAGAAAAGGATTTTGAAATGTCGCAAAATTTATTCGTTTCACATTCGCCGCATATCCGAAAACATCACTCGACGCAGAGTATAATGCTCGATGTTATCATCGGCCTTGTTCCTGCAATCGCGGCGTCACTGATTTTCTTCAGAACACGGGCGGCAATTGTTTTAGCAAGCTGCATCATCTCCTGTGTAATTTTTGAAGCTCTTTGTAATCTTTTCAGGAAAAAACCAAATTCACTCGGCGATTTAAGCGCGGTCGTTACAGGCATCATCCTTGCGTTTTCATTGCCTCCGAGCATTCCTTTCTGGGTGTGCATTATCGGTTCAGGTTTCGCGATAATCATCGGCAAAATGGTTTTCGGCGGTCTTGGCGCAAATATTTTCAATCCCGCAATGGCAGGCAGATGTTTTCTGACAGCCTGTTTCGGCGGAATGATGGTTTCGTGGACAGTGCCGGCCCTTATCGACCCGCAGATGCCCAAAGTCGGCGAAGTTTCAACCGCGCCGGCCGCTTTAACTCAGGCTACACCGCTTGGCTTAATAAAGGAAGCACTAAAAAATAAAACCGCACCGCAGGATGAGAAAATTGCAGAAATCAAAGGCATATTCAAAAATATGTTAATCGGTTCCACCGCAGGATGTCTTGGCGAAACAAGCGCACTTGCTCTGCTGCTTGGCGGAATATATTTGTTAATCAAAAGAACAATCGACTGGATTATTCCGACAGCGGTTCTTGCGACAGCTTTTATTTGTGCTCTGATTGCAGTTGAACTTGATCCGCATCATTATGTCAGTCCATTGATACACCTCGCAAGCGGCGCTCTTATATTCGGCGCGTTCTTTATCGCCACTGACCCCGTTACCGCGCCTTTAACAAAAAAAGGTATGTGGATTTTCGGCGCAGGCGTCGGAGCTATGACAATGCTTATCAGGCTCGTCGGCGAATATCCGGAAGGCTTTATGTTTGCCGTGCTTTTGATGAACTCCATCAGCCCGCTTATCGACCGATTCACAAAACTTACGCCGGCAGGAGGAAAACCAAATGCTTAAAGTTATTATAGATTATATCGAAAAAAGCTGGCTCCTGATTGTTTCGGCTTTTGTTTTTGGTCTGCTGCTTGCGTTCACTAATTCCGCCTGGCAGGGACGAATAGAACAAAACAAAACAGGCAAGCTCAACAATCTTATGAGCGCCCTCATCGCCGATGCTAATTTCAATCTCGTTCTGCCTCAGGCACAAGTAAATCTCGGCAAAGGCAAAATGGCAAAAACCGATGTTTATCAGGCCTCTTCAGACGGCCAATCGGCGGGCTTTTGCTTCAAAGCGGAAGGAACGGGTTTCGCCGACAAAATCGAACTGGTTATCGCTGTAGATTCCTCTTTTGAAAAAGTTCTGGGTTACAGCGTGCTTTCAAGTAATGAAACACCCGGCTTCGGTGACCAAATTATAAATGACTTTTTCAGAATGCAATTTATCGGCGCTCCTGTCGCTCAATTGAATCTCGAGAAAAAAGGTGATGATAAAAATATAGACCAGGAAATTATCGCTATCAGCGGCGCAACTGTCAGCAGCAACGCCGTGGTTAATATTTTCAATAATTATCTCCAGCAGGTAAAAGAACTGCTCAAACAAAAAGGAATTGTTCAATAATGGCAGCAAACACGATGACAGTAAAAGGCGCTCTTGTCGGCGGGTTATGGACGGAAATCCCCGTTCTGCGGCTCATCCTCGGTATGTGCCCGACACTCGCGGTTACAGCCGCCGTCAAACCGGCACTGACAATGGGACTCAGCGTTTTGTTCGTTCTCTTCTGCAGCAATATAGTTGTCAGTCTTATGAGAAACCTGCTCAAGCCGCACCTGAGAATCCTGATGTTCACATTAACAATCGCGACATTCGTTACTATCGCCGATTTATTTCTGCGTGCTTTTATGCCGCAAATGAGCGAAGTGCTCGGCCCGTATGTTCCGCTTATTATCGTAAACTGCATCATCATTGCCCGCGCCGAAGCATGTGCGAGCAAAAACGGAATGCTCGTAAGCGCCGTCGATGCAATCAGTATGGGAATAGGTTTTACTATTGTTCTCTGCTTTCTTGCTTCAATCCGTGAAGTGCTTGCGACCGGAACAATTTTCGATATTCCTGTTATGTGGAAAAGTTTTGCACCATGGGCGGCAATGAGACTGCCGGTCGGTGCGTTTATTACGCTTGGCCTTATGCTCGGCACTGTTAATCTGTTATCTGGTAAAAAATCCTGAAAGATTTGATATGGATAAAGTTACTGTATTATTGTTGGCTTTTACATCAATAGTTGTAATCAATAATCTTGTATTGACAAAATTTCTCGGAATCTGTCCATACCTTGGCGTCTCCGGCAGAATCGATATGGCTTTCGGTATGGGCCTGGCGGTAACTTTTGTCATTACACTTGCCGGTGTTTTAACATGGCTGATTGACCACCTTATTTTAGTGCCGCAGGGTTTGGAAATTACCCGTTATGTCTGCTACATCCTTGTTATTGCCGGCGCCGTTCAGCTCGTGGAAATGTATCTGCGAAAATTCTTCCCGCCTCTCTACGAAAGTTTCGGCATATTTCTGCCCCTGATTACCACAAACTGCGCAATATTAGGCCTTTGTCTTTTCCTGAACGTATGGGAAATAGATAATTTTGCACAGGCCGCCGTTCTCAGCTTCGGTGCTGGAATCGGCTTTACGCTTGCGATTTGCATTATGGCTGGAATTCGTGAACAGCTTAATTTTTCGGATGTACCGCCCGCCTTAAAAGGCGCACCGATTACTTTGATTACCGCAGGTTTGCTGACTATGGCGTTTATGGGTTTTGCAGGAATGATTAAATAACTTGAAATAGTATCGGCCGTAAGCCGAATCCGCAATCATGTCATTTCGACCGAAATGACCCCGTAAGGGGGAATGGAGCGTTGAAGTGAAGCGGAAACCCCCTTGGGGGGAGAAATCTATTTAACAATTATCTGCGAAGCAGAGTCCTTGGTTTGGATTGATATTTGATTTTTAATATTCAGGAAATAGTATGATTTTAGCTGATATAATTACACTTTGGAATAATTCATGGCCGGCTGGATTAACTATGCTCGTGCTCGGTGTTGGATTTTCTATCGTTCTTTTGATTGCCAACAAAAAACTGCACGTCGAAGTTGACCCTACCATCGACCGCATTTATAACGCATTGCCTCGAATCGATTGCGGCACGTGTGGCTTCGCGGGCTGCGCTTCGTATGCAAAAGCAGTTACCGCCGACCCTCTGCTTCTCGGCCGATGTGCTCCGGGCGGCTCAGCATGCTCTCAAATGATAGCTCAAATTCTTAATCTGCAGGTAAGTGGCGGCGGAGCACCAAGAAGACCCGTCGTTTTCTGCAGAGCACATAAAGATGACAGAACATATTTCGGTGATTATTCCGGCATATCAACCTGCACTGCGGCTAATGCAATGGCAAACGTTCAGGCCTGCAAATTCGGCTGCCTTGGTTTCGGCGATTGCAAATCTTCTTGTAAATTCAGCTCAATCCAAATAATAGATGGATTGGCAACTATCGATTACAGCAAATGCACCGGCTGCGGCGCCTGCGCAAAGGCCTGCCCCAGAGGACTAATTGAAATGATGCCGTTTACTCACGATGTTATGATGACCGTTGCCTGCAAAAGCCAGGAATCAGGAAAAGACACTCGTGCATTCTGCAAAGTAGGCTGCATCGCCTGCAAATTATGCACAAAGCAGACAGATGCCTTTGCAATGACGGGAAATCTCGCGAGATTGGATTTTGAAAGATACCAGCCCGGCGAACCTTTTGAAACTGCTATGAAAAAATGCCCGACCGGCGTGATTGTCTACCGCGGCAAAGAACAAAAATAATAGCAATAAAAAACCCTGACATATGTCAGGGTTTTTTTATCCAAAGTTTTACACTTTAAATTTTAACTTTTTCGTTTAGTCTCTACTTCAATTCATCATCAGGCTGGCCGGCGATCTTCTTCTGTTTTTCAAGTTTCTTCAGATCTTTCGGAGCTTTCCTGGGAATCTCTACTTGAACGCCGAGTTTACCTAATTGCCCTGCTACTTCCGGCTGATAAGGATTAAGCTCGAACGCTCTTCTCAGATAAACTTCCGCATTGGCATTGTCCTGTTTGAGAAGATAAAAATAACCAAGCTGCTTGTTTATAACAACTGAGTTTGGTGCAAGTCTGTGTGCCTGCATAAAACTTGTTAATGCATATTCATCCAAACCTCTGTCCTGAAATGCCCTGCCGAGAAGCAGAGAATTTTTCGCACTTACACTTGCCTGCCCGATATACATATCCGCGATAACATCGCTTCTCTGTTTATCAGCTTTGTCCACCAGAAGTTTGACGATGGACGCCTGAGATTCATGATGAGCCGGGTCGAATGCGATGGCCTTGTTATATTCCCATTCAGCTTTATCCCACAAACCTTCACGGTGATAGAGTCTGCCCAGTTCATAATGCGCTTTTGCGTTTTCGTACTTCCGGTCTATTTGCTTCAGCAGTTGTTGCTTTTGACGGTCAGACTGACTGGTAAGT
The DNA here is from genome assembly GCA_001825665.1 of Planctomycetes bacterium GWF2_41_51. Taxonomy (GTDB): domain Bacteria; phylum Planctomycetota; class Phycisphaerae; order Sedimentisphaerales; family UBA12454; genus UBA12454. The sequence goes on from MHXZ01000042.1 coordinate 25,625, forward strand.
TCCTTATCATTGATTTTTTCTCCAGTCGCTGATTTCTGCTTGCCGTTACAGCCGCCCAGAATTGCGCAAATTGCCGCTATCATGAGAATCTTGAAAATCATTTTCATCTCTCAATCCTTTCACTTTTGCCTATTGACAATAAGTGTAACATATACCTTTATGATGTCAATCAACAACAGAATTTTTTAATCCATTCGGTTGTTGCATTAATAATTGTATTTTATACGTCCAGATTTTGAACTTCAAGCGCATGTTCCTGAATATATGCACGCCGCTGTTCAACATCGTCGCCCATCAGGATACTGAAAAGCCTGTCCGCTTCGCCCGCGTCATCCAGCGTAACCTTCAGCAGCGTCCTCTTGGTCGGGTCCATCGTAGTTTCCCAAAGCTGCTCGGCATTCATCTCGCCAAGACCTTTGAAACGCTTGATTTCTATTCCTTTTCCGCCAATTTGCCTTACTCCGGAAGTAATCAGATCCATCGATGCTATCTCATGAACATCCGGCCCGTTAATGAGCTTAAATTTCGTGGGAATCGCTTCGCCGGATACTTTTCTTTCCGCTTTAAGCAGAAAATCTTTAAAATCGAGTCCAAATTTCTCTTTTAATTTCTGATTTATCTCATTTGCGCGTGTTACTTCGTGCATTTCTTCAGCGGATACCTTTTCACCCGTTTCAGACTGCTTATCTCCCGCAATTTTATCTATTTCCACTCTTCGTTTCTCATATTCGCTTCGGTTATAGTGAAATTCTGTTTGTCCATCATAACGAATATGATATTCCGGTAATCTGCCATCGACATAATGCGACTCAACAAAAGATTTGAACGATATTCCTCTTCGCTCGAGCACAGAAATATTTCTCTCGAGGTCTGAAAGTAGCTTTATCAGCTCTATTAACTGCGCCCCGCCTATCTTTTTCTGACCGGATGCTTCATTTATTATCAATTCGGTTCCTTCGATTCCGCGAATTACCATTCTTTTGCGCATTTCCTGCTCGGTGAGAATATATTCATCGGCTTTTTTACCCTTCACCGAAACCGCGTACAGTGGCGGCTGCGCGATATACACAGCTTCATTATCGAAAAGCACCGGCATCTGCCGGAACAAAAATGTCAAAAGCAGCGTTCTGATATGTGCGCCATCAACATCGGCATCAGTCATCAGAACGATTTTCCCGTATCGCCGTTTACTGAAATCAAAATCATCTGTTCCGATACCGGTTCCCAATGCGCTGATGATAGTTCTTATTTCTTCGTGCGCCAGCATCTTATCAATTCTTGCTTTTTCAACGTTAAGGATTTTGCCTCGCAGCGGAAGTATCGCCTGGATGGTTCTGTCCCTGCCGCCTTTTGCTGACCCGCCTGCCGAATCGCCCTCAACAAGGAAAAGCTCTGTATTTTCAACTTCTCTGCTCGAACAGTCCCACAATTTGCCCGGAAGTCCGCCGCTGCTCAATGCCCCTTTTCTTCTTGTCAGTTCTCTTGCTTTTCGTGCGGCTTCTCTTGCCGCTGCCGCCTGGATCGTTTTCGTAAGAACGCGTTTCGCCTGTGCAGGATTTTCTTCAAGATAATTTGCTAACTGTTCATTAACTGTCGTTTCGACAAAAGTCGCCATTTCCGGATTGCTTAATCTTACTTTTGTTTGTGCCTCAAAATGCGGGTCCGGAAGTTTTACCGATATTACCGCAGCTAAACCTTCACGAACATCTTCACCGGTCGGAGCCTGTCCGCCTTTCAGCAGATTGGCCTTCCTGGCGTAAGCGTTCATCGTGCGTGTAAGTGCTGTTCTAAAACCGCTCAAATGCGTGCCGCCGTCGATATTCCTGATGTTATTTGCGAACGCAAGCGTATTTTCCATATAGCTTGTGTTATACTGCATCGCCACTTCACAAACCATTCGCGATTCTTTGTCTTCCTTCGAAAAATATATAATATCCGAGTGCAGCGCCTCTTTGCCTTCATTAAGATGTTTAACGAATTCTTTAAGACCCTCGACAAAATGGAACACATCTTTTTTATTGTTCCTGTCGTCCATAAATGTAATTTTAACGCCTGCGTTAAGGTACGCGACTTCACGAATTCTTTTTTGCAAAGTCTCGTAATCAAAAGCAATGTCTCCGAATATCTGCTCATCCGGCAGGAACCTGACCAGCGTACCCTGTTTGCTTATTGGCCCGATTTCCTTTACCGGCCCGCGAGCCGCGCCTCTTTCACATTCGAAATGATAATGTTTGCCGTCCCGGAAAACCTCAGCTTCCAGCCATTCGCTAAGCGCGTTCACAACACTGACGCCTACTCCGTGCAAACCGCCTGATACTTTATAAGCATCGTGGTCGAATTTGCCCCCTGCGTGCAGCGTTGTCAGCACAACTTCAAGAGCGCTTTTGCCCGCCTCTTTGTGCATATCAACTGGAATTCCGCCGCCGTTATCTTCCACCGAGCAGCTTCCGTCAACGTGTATGCGAACGATTATCGAATCGCATCTCCCCGCCATTGCCTCATCGATGGAATTGTCGATTACTTCATAAACAAGATGGTGCAGACCGCCCTGCTGCCTGCTTCCTATGTACATTTCAGGCCTTTTTCTCACCGCTTCGAGACCGGCCAAAATTTTTATACTGCTTGCATCGTAACTATGAGCTTTAACGTCTGGTTTTTCAGTGTCCACTTATTTTTATTACCTTAAAATATAATCTATTTTGCTATTAATTTTATTTCTCTTATGTGCGAAGAAGGATATTCCGTTTGCAGCGTTCTCAATATTTCGCCGGTCATATTCCGCAAATGAAACATATACGGCCCCGGCTTCACTTTTATCTTCAATACTCCTGCTTTTATCGATTCAGGGCTGCAATGCTGCATTATTTCCTCACCGATAATCTGGCCGAGAACACTCAATACGGTTGAATTCTTCCGGGTGTTTTTAGTAACCCTGCTCAGCCAGCTGCACATATCCTGACCTATCGGCTTCTGCTCCGCAGGCCTGCCCGCCAGTATTTTTTTATTCACCTGTTCAAGTACAAAATTTTCCACAGCAAGCCGCCTGCTATCCACTAACACCTATCAACTGCTATGACAAGCTTACCGGCATAACGATATAAACATAGTTCATTCCGCTCTTTATCAATCCCGGCCGGTCTGACTGACCAAGCTGCAATTCGAACGAATCTTCGCGTATCACTCTCAGCACATCCACAAGAAACTGCGGATTAAAACCGATTTCCATCGGCTCGCCTTTATAATCGACTTCCATCCCGATTTCAGCGTCGCCCATTTCCGGCGCCCTGCTTGTAAATACCAGCGTTTTCTTGCCCAAAGCCAGCTTAACACCCTTCGAATCTTCATTCGTCAAAAGCGCCGCTCGCTTCACCGCGCTCAATGTCGCCGCGGTATTTAACTGAACTTTATTTTTATAATCGGCCGGTATTATATCTTCATATTTCGGGAAAGTGCCTTCGACAAGATTAGAACTTATCACAACTTTTCCGCATGAGAATATCGCTTTGCTGTCGGCAAATCTTACCGCGATTTTGTCCTTTTCACCCGCCCCGACTTTATCTAAAAGTGCCATTGCTTTTGCCGGCACGATATATTTTTCGCCTTCTATTTTTTTGTCCGCTTCTGCGTTAAGGGTCAGTTTATATTTCGCAAGCCTCCGGCCGTCAGTACCGACCAATGTCAGTTTCTTGCCCGATGGCTCCCACAAAATGCCGCTTAAAGCATAACGTGTATTTTCCTTCGCCGTCGCGAAAAGACAATGCTCCAGCCCTTCCTGCAATTTCATAAGGTCTGCTTCGAGTTGGGCGTTGCCGTCAAAACCCGGCACCTGCGGATACTGCTCCGGCTGATGACCGTAAATTGTAAAGTGGCTGTCGCTGCCTTTGATTTTGCATGTCGCCTCGGCCACTTCCATCACCAGAACTTCATCGACGCTTTCGCGAACGATCGCCGCAAGTCTTTCGGCCGGCACAACCGCCTGACCTTCCTGCTCGACCTCCGCCTGTGAAATTAGGCAAGTTATCCCCATCTCAAAATCTGTCGCACTAATGCAAACCTTCTCTTTGTCCGCCTGAATCTTCAATCCCTGTAAAATCGGCTTCGTTGTCCGTGCCGGTACTACCGTGGTTACAAGACCTAATGCTTCCGAAAGAGCCGACCTGTTAAACTTTACTTTCATTGTCCTTACCTCTATAAAAATTTTGTCTTTTCATCCTGAATTATAGTCTGGTATTTTACACCAAAAATCCTGATTAAGCAAAAAGTTTTATAATATATTCCACATATCCCTTACAGCATTCTCAAGGCTTCCCCTATATTACTTCTAATATAATATATTAAACTATTATCAGTAGTAATATAAGGGGTGAAAATGTGAGCAAATAACAGAAGATTATGCGTAAGGCTCTGTAGTTTATGAAGTTATATAAGACATTGCCGCAAATACTCCTGTAGATAAGCTGTGAGATAGTCTGTTGCCAATCGCAGGTTGTAACATTAAGTTCAGACAAACCCCTGATAATACTGAAAACGCTAACGGACACATTTCAAAACTCACAGGTTATACACATGGTTATCACAGGGAAAAATTAACAAAATTTTTATGAAAATTAATTTATTTTTGGCGCCGCCGAGCAAATATCTCTTTAACGTTTAATATTTAGTCGTTATAATTCGCCAAATTAACATAGTCATTTCAAAATGGAAAAAGTTCTAATTAGTTATATGGATATGAGGTATTTATGAAACGGATTTTACTCGTCGCTGAACTTGTATTGATAGCATTTTTCTCCGCCAGTTGCCAAAAAGCAAAACAAATCGAACCGGTCAAAAGCGAAACGAATTACGACCGTCCTCTTCCGCCCGGCCAGCTCGCCCTTCGCAAGATAACCAATCCCGCCGACATCCCCGATTTCACATTTGCCTGCTACGACCTTGTGAACCTTAAATCGGCAATCGACAAAAGTTTAAACTTTTTGAAAAAACCATCGAGCAGCAGGTTTTATCCTTATGGAGATATCACTCGCGACCACGCAATTGCAAGCTTGGAATCCTTTAAGGAATTGCTAAGCACCGGCCTCTTCGGCGAAAGACTCAATCAGGCCATTCGTGAAAAATTCGATGTCTATATCTCCGTCGGCTGCGATGACCGTGGAACCGTGTTGTTTACAGGTTACTATACCCCGATTTTCGACGGCTCAATGACGCAAACAGAACGTTTCAAATATCCGCTTTACAAAATGCCGCAGGACCTCGTCAAAGGTCAGAACGGTGAAATTCTCGGCAGAAAAACAGGCGGCGGTACTCAGCCTTATCCGACAAGGGAAGAAATTGAAAACTCAAATATGCTTGCAGGAACGGAACTTATCTGGCTCGGCGACCCATTCGAAGTGTACATCGCGCACGTTCAGGGTTCCGCAAAAATCAGATTACCCGACGGTTCGTTGACCGGCGTCGGTTACACCGCAAGCAACGGACAGGAATACAAAAGCGTTTCAAAGGCAATGCTCGAACAGGGAAAAATGGGCGGCCAGAAACTTAGCCTTGCCGCTATGATAGAATATTTCAAGCAGCATCCCGAAGAAGTAAAAGATTACACGAGAATGAATCCTCGTTTCGTTTTCTTCCAAATCGAAAAAGGCGAACCTCGCGGAAGCCTCAACGAAGAAGTAACGCCATACAGAAGTATTGCGACAGACAAAACTATTTTCCCGCCCGCATGTCTGACATATTTAGCTACAGTGCTTCCTGTTGACAGAGGCGGAGTAATTTCTGATAAACCATATACAGGCTTCGCGCTCGACCAGGACACCGGCGGTGCAATCCGCGCTCCCGGCCGATGTGATGTCTATATGGGCCAGGGCGACAAAGCCGGAAGCCTCGCAGGCAGAACTTATCAGGAAGGTAAACTGTATTATCTGTTTTTAAAGTAATTGGTTAAATATCAAAATAAAATTGGTTAGCCCCCGGACCCGTGCCGGGGGTTTTTATTGCGCAGCAATAAATTCGATTCGTTTTTATTTTATTTTTTCCAGAAGCTCGCCCAATCTTTTCCCGTCAATACCCGCTTCAATAATTTTTCCATCCGGTCCTATTACCACGGCGTTTATTCCATATTGATATCTATAATTTTCAAAAATCGGATTATCATATCGGATATATGCTTGTTTCCAGTTGCACGAATTTTCCCTTAAGTATTTTGCGGAAATTTCTTGATATGACTTTATAGATTTTCCACTGATGCCGATGAATTCAATTGTATTAGCACCGGCATATTTTTTATATGTCTCAAAAATATCATTAATTTTAGTTTCACTGTCAGAGTTGCTTAAAGTAAATAAGGCATCCCAAAATACAAGGACAACAATTTTTCCCTGCAAATCAGAAAGTTTTATTATTCCCGCGTTTGTCTCAATTGTAAAATCGGAAGCATTGCTGTCAGTCTGCAATAATTGTTTGCCGGAAACAATTTGCATCGGCATTTGGCCTGTATCCAGAGGCAGGTCGATATTTGATATATCAATCGGTGGCATAGTAAATTCAACTTTGCCGATAACCTGGTTCTCCACGTTAGGCGCGCCGTATCTTCCCTTTTTCTCATTAATCATTATTCTTAAAGTATAACTTCCTTCTTCAACGTCTTCAGCCCTGAAACTGCCGTCAGAATTAACAATGACACCTCCTCTTTGACTAGATTCGCTGATTTGTGGATGGCTCTTCTGCATCGCCGCCTTAATTTTCGCGCTGTATGCTTTGCCTTCTTCGCTCTGTGACCAGTTTTGATACCATTCAATGCACTGTTTGGCGGTTAAACTGTCAAAATTTGCGGGAATAGGCATTTCGCCAACCTGGCTGTAAATAGTTTCCATTACAGCCAAAGGGTTTTCACTTTGTTTCCGCTGCAGATGGGCATATATCCATAACGTTTTTGTAAATAATTCATCCGCAGGCCAGATAATTTTGCCTGTTACTGCTCTGCCGGTGCCCCCTAAAACAATTTCGACAGTCTCGCCGGAAACAACTTCAATATGCTGCGATACTGTACCGGTGTTTTGTGAATCGTCGTCGGACTTCATTATCCGCGAAATCTGATTGCGCCCGGGAGCAATCTTGTCCATCACGAATTGACCCTGCTGATCTGTAACAGCACGGTTCATGCAATTATAATAAATTCCATCACGGCTGTCATAGTTTTGTGAATAGGATGCTATAATTTCCTCATTAGCGGCAGGTTTTGAACCGACATAAACAACACCTTCAACCCTGCCCCATTTTTCAAGGTATATATTTGGATCTAACGCAAACTCATTATTGTTCACATCCGCATAACCTTCTTCGCTTACAGCAACAAGTTTGAATTTGTCATTACAGTCCGGCAAAGAAAATCTCCCCTGCAAATCGGTTATTGATTTATCTATGTCCTGTCGGTGTCTCTGTTTGCCGTTTTCAAGATTCAGGTATCGATCTTTCTTTACTAAATAAACTTGTACTCCTTCTGCTGCCTTACCGTCAGGATTATAAACAACGCCCCTTAGTTTTGTTGCATCTTCTGTTTTGCTTAAAATAAAATCATATTTTACTCTTCCTTCATTGGTATCGAAAGTCCGGGATACAGTCTGCCTGCCGTCAGGTAAATCCAGCCTTAAAGTGTATGCATAGGCAGGTGATGTAAGCGGCATTTCGTATGTTCCGTCTTTAATGTTTCGCTGCCAGTGAGAACCGTTTTGCCAAATAAGCCTTTCGCCTGAATTCCATATCGTTCCCGCAGTTATTTTGCCTTCCATAATCAATCCATTTGTATCGTCGAGCACATTCCCAAAAACAACAAGCTGGGGTGATAAAATAATTTCATATTCCTTTTCAGATGGGCTTAATACTTTATTTTGACCCATATAATTTTTTGCATGAAAACCGAATTTTACTTCATCCGAAGGCGCATCGTTCCAGACAAATCTGCCGTCATTATCAGTATTGCCGTTCCAATCAAGTCCATCGCATCTCCATTCATCTGTACGAACCGATGCTTTGACAATCGGGTTGCCGTTTACATCGACAATACGTCCGCGAATTGTATTGCCCGGCAGAAGAATAAAATTCTCCTCCTGCGCACTTTCCTTAACGTTTAACTCTTTAAGGTCAGGCGCGTAATTTTTTGCGGCAACTTTTAAAATATTGAATCCTTTTTTAGCGTTAGGAAATTCGTAATATCCTGCGGCATCGGTCATTGTTTTTAGATTGTCGCTGCTGTAACGCCCCTCGCCGATAGAGACGCTCACGTCTTTTATAGGCCTGTTTGCACTATCTAAAATATAACCATAAACCGCTGCGCCTTTTTTCAGGACTGATACGAATTCTTTTTTTCGTAGCTGCGAAATTATCGTCTCTGACTGGCTTGTCCATGTTTGATAATGGGCATAATTTTTATGTTTTATTTTTATGCCGATTTGACTGTACTCATGCAGCACTGCCGGCACCAGATCACATTGCCATTTGCCGTTTATATCTGTGTTAATTGTAAAATCATTGATCCGCTGCACGGGATTTATTTCGTCTTCATCATTTACATAATAATCGATAGTCACTTTTGCGTCCTGCACCGGCAAATTCTGCTCATCGGTTACAAGGCCGCCGATAATTGTAGCGCGCTCAAGGAAAAACTCCAATTCCTTTGGAACCGTTCTTTGATATTGTTTGCCCCAGTAACCCGACATCGGCACAAAACCTTCTTTTTCAATATAAATACTGAAATAATCTTTTGATTTATTCTTGTCGAGTGTAACTTTGCAGTATCCGTTTGCATCTGTAGTAATTATTTTTTTCTTGTCTGTCGAACCTGTAACTCTTACATCTTTGAGTGGCTCTTCTGTTTTGTTATCAGCAACGTAAATTTCCATAAACGGCCAATTGTTCGGGTCGTTCGGATCTTTTGGAACATTTACAGCCGCGGCTTTTGCTGCGTTTAATTTTTTTTCTTCTTTGATTGCTGTGGAGTTCTCACTTTTGATTTGAGTGCATAAGAAAAGTGAAATGATTATTAATACAATTACCGTCGGCTTACGAAAATATTTAGCGGGATGTTCTTTAATAATAGAATTTGCTGTTGCCATATCAATCTCCTTCAACAGAATTTCAAAAATTATTTCATGACTTGTTATATCCCTTTATTGTTATAGATTATATCCTCAATTTTAAAATTTACACTTAAAAAAATCCTTGCCGAAAACCTGCCCTCGCGCACGCGGGGTGCTGAAATTTATTATTTCCTTTTTTCCGTTTCTCCTTTAAAAAAAATTTACTAAATATTTTTTGTGTCTTTGTGCCTTGGTGGCTCAATACGCCTCTGCGCAATCTGCGTCAAAAAATTGCCGATTTGCGTCAATAGTAGTATATTGTCTCCCCTGAACCACTACAAATAACGTTGCATTTTGATATACTTTTCTCACCATTTTTATTAAAATTCCGTGCAAATCCGCGCAAATCCGTGGTTATTTTTCGATTTTCAGCAAATTCGCTATAAGTAATTTATAAACAAAAACTTATCGTTTCAAAATCGTTCATAACTCCTTATTTTACGTACATTGTGCCTGCAAGCTGGTTTTGAACGTAAACACTGGACTTACATCAAAAATGATTTTCAAAAACCCTCATTTTCAGCCCAATAATAAGGTATAAAACTTGCGCATTTTAGCGAGCACGTCTTATGTCGGCGGATTCTCCAATTTTAAATTTTCAATATTAACTTTTAAATTCTTTATCCACTCTCCTGCCGGTTTGCTGCGATATAGAAAATATGTAACGATAGAAAATCTCTCGAGCGCATCTTCATCCCCCGCCTCTGGCAGTTCTTCTAAACGCTTGTTTACGATGGACTTAACGACATCAGGATTATCCCACAAAAAATCTCCCGCATCGATTATTTGAAAAATATTTATAACAAAAACAGCAAAACTTTGTTTCCGCTTTTTTGAGCCTTGCTCTTTGATTTTAAACGACTTATCGATATGAACGATTTTCAATTTCCTTAAATCGCCCGTCCATTTATAGACCGTTTTTTTCAGGGCTGAGAGCTTATCAATTTTTTTCTTAAGTCCTGCCGCCCCCTCGAATTGCAGTTCTTTAGCCGCCTTTTGCATTTCTATTTGAAAATTATTTATAGCTGTCTCAGGTTCAGCCCCTGCCGAAAAAGCCTCGTTGATTATTTGTTTATATTCTTCAAAACTAATTTTCCCCGCGCAAACCCCGACGCACGCATCCATCTGCATATAAGGACAGCTTTGGCCGTCACTTACATGCTCACGCTTTCTGCACAATTTATACACATCTTCAAGGATATTCATAAAAACCGAGGCTGATTTTTGTGTTGGGAAAGGGCCGAGTATTTTTTCACCGGCTTTAAATGATGGCTTTCTCGTAACGCAAAAGAAAGGAATTTTGTCATTAATATTAACACTCAGATACCACGGCCAAACAAGCGTAATATAGTCTTTATAATTAGTTGTGAATAAACGCTTTACAGCTTCATAATGTATGATTGCCAGTCGAAATTTACACTGGCAGGCTTTGTAATAAATTTTTGCTGTGATGCTTTTTAAATCCGCTCTTTTGGTTTTTTCCTGCTGTTCGGCTAATTTTGTTTTAGCGGTGCGTCTGATGTTCGCGGTTGTCAGAAGTGTTATTGGATTATTTTGATTATCTGTAAAAAGAACAAGACCTGCCGAGCTTGGCAGGTCTGAAATATTATCTTGTGTCGAAATTGATTTTTCAAAAATTTCGTCTATTGGGTTTCCCATCAGACATTAAGGCCGGAAACCACGGTATCGAAAACCATCGTTCCATCCACAATTCCCTGAACTACGCAGGTATAAAGCCTTCTTTTGAAAACAGTTATGTGACCCAGTAAATAAAGCCTTTTGCCAGGCGATACAGTTTTGCGGAACTTCGCGCTGTCGATACTCGCAAATCCGATAAAGCCAGGCAACTGATAAACGTGCTTAACAAAAACGCTCGAAAGCTGGGCCGCCGCTTCAACCATTATTACTGCCGGCATAAGAGGCCTGCCGGGAATATGGCCGCGAATCCAGAATTCATTTTCAGTTACATCTTTGTAGCCGAGGATGAGAAATTTTTCCTTGTCGTACCAAATAATTCCATCAAGGTGCTGCATTTCATAACGCTGCGGATTAACTGCTTGAATCTCTTCTTTGGTTATGACGATCTTATTTAAGTCGATCTTTGATAAATCGAACAATTCTGTCGGGGGCATTAATTTCCTTTTACCTTTCTATAAATAATATCAAACAGAGTTACAGAAGTAATCTGTGTGAAAACCAACAAATCCCTTAACTCGTCCGTGAACAGAATACGAACCAGCGTTTCCTCAGCACGAGCTGAAAGAATGAATTGTCTTACCGCCGAATAGTTATTCAACTACTCTGATTTCAAGAATTTTATTCCTGACGGTTTGCGCAGCCTGTTTGATTTGCTGCATCTGCTTGCGAACTCTTGTGCCCGCAGCTTTGTTTCCGCCTTCAGCTTTCTTGATATCGCTATCGGCTTCTTCGATAAGTCTTTTAAGTTCTTCGTATTCCTGCATAATCGTAGCCTCCATTCTAAAAATGGTATTTTGACAAAACTTTATACTGTCGGTTGACAATTGTCAAAAAAAATCTGCGTTTTTAAAGGAAAAATCATTATTTGAAGAGAATTTTTGTTAAATCTGCTATCTTTTTGCCTGCTCTTTTGCATTGTGTCTCGACTCGTTCATCAGGTTTATTAATAGATACCGGCCCGTAATGGTCTCCCATTGCTTCGCCGGGCACAATCATTCCGTGAATCAGCATCGCTTCGAGAATGCCCATAATAGTAGTTTCATTTCCTCCGCCGATATTTGCCGAACTTGCGAACGCCCCGCCGATCTTGCCGGCAAGGCTTCCATGCTTGGTCACCGAATCTGTTAGAAGCTGCATAATTGGTGCTGCCATTTGGCCGTAATAAGTTGGGGAACCTATTACTATTGCATCGGCTTCCAATAAATCATCAACTATAGTCTTTTCGACAGCTTTGCATTCAGTTGGTAAGCTGCTGTCATTCATAGACTTGGCTATGATTTCAGCCATTTTTTTTGTATTGCCGCTTTTCGAAAAATAAATTACAAGCCCTTTAGCCATAATTCGCTCCTTTCCTTGTTCATTTCGAACAAAGTAAATAATTGATGGTATTATTTTAAATTAATCTACGAATTTTGCACGAAATATAAATAGCGATTTTCCTGTTTTAATAATCTTGACTACAAAATAGCTTTTATTATAATCTTTTTATTCGTAAGACTTTAAAAAATAAAGGGTTAGGTATATAAATATGTCAGAGCAAAATGATAATCAGCAAAAATTGGATTTTGTACGTCAGATAGTTGCCGACGATTGCCAAAGCGGTAAATGGGACGGAAGAGTTGTAACGCGTTTCCCTCCGGAACCAAACGGCTACCTGCACATCGGACACGCCAAAAGCATCTGCCTTAACTTCGGTATCGCGTCAGAGTTCGGCGGCAAATGCCACCTGCGGTTTGATGACACGAATCCGGAAAAGGAAGAACAGGAATATGTCGATTCTATCATCGAAGATGTGAAATGGCTCGGCTGGGATTGGGGACAGAACCTTTTTTTCGGCTCAGATTATTTTCAGCAGATGTACGATTGGGCGGTAGAGCTGATTAAAAAAGGCAAGGCATATGTCTGTGATTTGACCGGCGAAGAAATCCGCCAGACTCGCGGCACACCGACTCAACCGGGCAAAGATAGTCCGTATAGAAACAGAAGTGTCGATGAAAACCTCGACCTTTTTGAAAAAATGCGCAAGGGCGAATTTCCCGATGGCTCAAAAACGCTTCGAGCCAAAATTGACATGGCCAGTCCCAATTTTAACTTGCGCGATCCTGTGATGTACAGAATCGTCCACGCATCTCATCACCGCACCGCCGACAATTGGTGCATTTATCCGATGTACGATTGGGCGCATGGCCTTGAAGATTCAATCGAAAAAATCACACATTCGATTTGTACTCTCGAATTCGAAAATCACAGACCATTGTATGACTGGTTCCTTGACCAACTCGGAATTTATCATCCGCAGCAGATTGAGTTTGCTCGTTTGAATCTGACATATACAGTAATGAGCAAACGCAAACTTTTAAAGCTTGTGCAGGAAAAATTAGTTGCAGGCTGGGATGACCCGCGAATGCCGACAATCGGCGGGATGAGAAGACGAGGCTTTTCCCCTTCCGCGATAAGGAATTTCTGCGATAAAATCAGTGTAAACAAGTTTAACAGTACGATTGACTTTGCACTTTTGCAGCATTGTTTGCGTGAAGATTTAAATAAAACTTCGCCGCGAGTAATGGCCGTTCTTAACCCTGTTAAAGTGGTTATCGAAAATTATCCCGAAGATAAAGTAGAATATCTTGATGCGATAAATAATCCGGAAGACCCGACAGCAGGCAGCAGACAAATTCCGTTCTCAAGAGAAATATATATTGAGCGTGATGACTTTATGGAAGACGCTCCTAAAAAATTCTTCCGCCTGACTCCCGGCCGTGAAGTGCGTTTGCGTTACGCATATTTTATTATTTGCACAAGCGTAATTAAAGATCCAGCGGGCAATATAACAGAGATTCACTGCACGTACGACCCCGCCACAAAAGGCGGCGATGCGCCTGACGGCAGAAAAGTAAAATCGACATTGCACTGGGTCTGCGCAAAAAACGCGATAGATGCCGAAGCAAGAATGTACGAACATTTATTTACAAAAGAAAATCCAGATGACGTAGAAGAGGGAAAAGATTTCACTGCATATCTAAATCCCAATTCATTGAACGTGCTTTCAAATTGCAAAGTCGAACCTTATTTAAAGGATGTAAAATCATTAAGCAGATGGCAGTTTGAACGATTGGGCTATTTCTGTGTTGATACTGATAGTAAAGACGGCAAATTGATTTTCAATCGCACAGCAACCCTGCGCGATGAATGGGCAAAAATCCAACAAAACTCTAAATAATGGAGCAATCAGTTAGCTATTTCCCCAGTATCATTCTCATAGAAATTATCAGCAGAAATATTCCGAATATTTTCTTTAAAAGATGTTCAGGAATGCCGACAGCGAGTTTGGCTCCAAGCAATCCGCCGATTAAGAAACCAATGCACATTAATCCCGCGATTTTTACATCTACATAGCCTTTCTGATAGTACATCCATGCCGCCAGGATTCCAATGGGGGGAACCATCATGGCTAAAGTCGTTCCCTGGGCCATATATTGTGTCATTCCGAACAGGAAAACCAAAGCCGGAATAATAACCGTTGCCCCGCCTATGCCGATAAGTCCGCTTAAAATTCCAGCACAAAGCCCTAATAACAGATAAAGAGGAACATTAGACATTTCTAATCCTTTCTTATTTCATGCCCCTGCTTTCGCCTGAGCAGTTTATTTTTGATTTTTAAATTTTGCAGGTTATTATATAAACATGAGCTGTATAAGGAAAGTATAGTATCAAAATGTACGAAAAATTCTATAGAGCTGTCTTTTTTTCCATATTCTCTTTGATAGGGATATTGTCCGTTTCTTTGGCTATTCTCGGCCCGGAGTGGAAGCACCTATATAAAATCAAAGCCGCTGCAATACAATCCGAGCAGAACAATGCTAAAATCGAACAGCTTCTTGATGACCATCAGTCGCTGATTAACCTGATAAATACCGATCCGAATATCTTAATTCGCCTTGCCCCCGTTGAACTTGGCGAAACTCAACAGGACCCCAATGCTTTTGTAACGCAGTTGACTGCCGATGCGCTTTCACAGGCAAAAGCAGTTATTGACCAGACCGCAGCCGATAATGCTGCTTTTGATAGTACTCAAACCCCGACATGGCTTCTTCGTGCGACAGTTGATTCATCACGCATAGTTTTATTTACTGCCGGTGCCGGATTGATTCTTGTTTCATTCGTTTGTTTCAGTACACCAGCACGAAAGTCTAAAAAAAGCTGATGCAGATAGGAAAATTAAAATTTAAAATGCCTATGCTGCAGGCGGCTCTCAGCGGCTATACCGACCGAGCAATGCGAATGCTCGCAAGACGGTTTGGATGTGAATTGACTTTCAGCGGGGTAATGCTTGATAAATGCGCCTGCCATAAATCCGTGCTCAGGATGAAAAATTATCAAATTCACGAGGATGACCACCCTATCGGCGGGCAACTCCTCGGCACTGACCCCAAAATTATGGCACAAGCTGCGCAAAATTTTGTTAATCAGGGATATGATGTAATAGATTTAAATTTCGCCTGCCCTGCTCCCAAAGTTTTGCGAAGAGGCAGAGGCGGCGCAATGCTAGACAATCCCAGACTGGTAATAGAAATATTCCGCGCTGTTAGAGATGCTGTTAATTGCCCGCTTATGATGAAATTGCGAATAGGTATTGACGAAAGCGAAGCAGCACGGGAAGATTTTTGGCGGATTTGCGAAGATGCAATTTCGGGCGGTGTTGATGCACTGATTGTACACGGCAGGACCACATCGCAGTATTTCAGGGGAAAAGCGGACTGGAGCGTTATTGAGGAGCTGAAGAAAAAATATCCTGCGGCAACTATAATCGGAAGCGGCGATTTGTTCGAGGCTGCGGATATTATTGAAAAGATGAAAATAGCGGGAATTGACGGGGTCGCAATCGCACGCGGCGCGATTGGAAAACCATGGCTTTTCAGGCAGATTATTGACCAACTCGAAGGCGAGACAGAAATTTACAAACCTGATATTTCGGAACAGGGCAGAATCATTCTTGACCACCTTGATATGCTCTGCGAGCTTTATGAACCGAAGAAACGAGTCTGGTATTTCAGGAAATTCCTCGCTCATTACAGCAAAGGACACGCAGCCGGAAGAAAACTCAAAATGGAACTCGTAACTGCCCATGATGAAGACCAATTGAGAACCGCCATAAAAAAATGGTATGACGTCAGCTAATTCCTATGGTATTATGTGAAATATGGCGAAAGACGAAAAAAAGACCAGGCACATACCCAAAATGGAGAACCGAAAGGCCTTTTTCGATTACGAAATAGTCGAAAAAATCGAGGCCGGTATGTCCCTTTTCGGCAGCGAAGTAAAATCGCTTCGGGAAGGCGGTGCCGATTTAACAGGATCATTTGCCAGAATCGAGTCCAATCAATGCTGGCTGCTCGGCTGCAACATCGCACAATATAAACAAGCGCACATCCGCAATCACGACCCGCTGCGAAAACGAAAGCTGCTCCTCCACAAAAAACAGATACTGAAAATTAACAGTCGCTTACAGCAGAAAGGGCTGACTCTTGTTCCGCTTCGAATTTATTTTTCAGAGCGCGGCTTTGCAAAAATAGAACTGGCGCTGGCAACAGGCAAACGGCAATACGATAAACGAGAAAAGCTTAAACAAAGACAGCAAAAAGGCGATATAGCTCGAAGCATGAGAAAATATAAAAGGTAAAGATTGTTATTGTAAATTAATGAAAATTTATTAGGTGATTATTATGGCAGATGAAAAAAACCAGGAAAAGAAAATTATCGTTGATGAAGACTGGAAAAACAAAGCTCAAAAAGAAAAAGAAGTTTTGAAGGAAAAAGATGAAGTGAAGGATGAAACCGGGCAGCATGAGCACGAACTTCCAGCCGGTGATTTCAATGCGCTTGTCAGTTTATTGGCTACACAGGCAATGTTCGCTCTTGGCTTGATTACCACAGAAAAAGGGAAAGAGCCGCCCAAGGATTTAAAGCTTGCAAAGTTTCATATCGACATCCTCGATTCTCTTGAACAAAAAACAAAAGGAAATTTAACTGAGCAGGAACAAACATTCCTTTCGACAACTTTAACCCAGCTTCGTATGGCTTTTGTTGAAATGTCTAAATAATCGTGGCAAATATATTAAAAGAAATTATTGATTACAAACGCAGTGAAGTTGCGCAGCAGAAAACAATTGTTCCCATTGAACAATTGATGGAACAAGTAAGGGAACTGCCGCGATGCCGTAATTTTCACAAAGCAGTTACGAAACAAAACCCGCGCGGCATAAATGTCATTGCAGAGATTAAAAAAGCCTCACCTTCAGCAGGTTTGATTCGTCCGAATTTTGATCCGGTGCAAATTGCTAAAATTTATGAACAGTGCGGCGCCGATGCTATCAGCGTTTTAACTGATGAAAAATATTTTCAAGGCAAACTCGAATATCTCACGCAAGTAAAAAATACAGTTTCAATTCCCGTGCTGCGTAAAGATTTCATTATCGATGAATATCAAATTTATGAAGCGCGTGCCGCCGGTGCAGATGCGATACTTCTAATTGCGGAAGCATTTGAACCAACGGAAGGCCGGTTTCTGGATTTAATGATTCTTGCCGCCGAACTGAGTCTGACGGTACTGTTAGAAGTACATTGTGCCGATTCACTTCTTCGCGCAAGGAGTATGATTGGGTTTCCGAAAGCTCATTACAGCGTTATAGGAATAAACAACCGCAATCTCGAAACGATGAAAGTGGATTTGAACACAACCGTAAGACTTGCTGAACTTGCGGATGTGCAAAAAGGCCTTGTTGCTGAAAGCGGATTCAAAACGAAGAGTGATGTTGAAAAAGTAAAACGCTGTGGAGCATCTGCAATTCTCATAGGCGAAACGTTATGCAAATCTCCAGACATAGCTGAAAAATTTAGGGAGCTTTTCAGTTAATCACGATTGTGATTTTATAAGTTGTTCGATAATCATTTCTGCGGTGTTTTGAGAAGCGCTTAAACCGATTATGGGTTTTGTAAGTTCTGCGAGCGCTTCGCTCAAATCATTTAATTTATCAGGATTTTTCAGCAGAGATTCGGCCGTATTTGCGATGGGAGCGGTGGAATCGAAGTAAGGCATAAATTCTGGGACTAATTCTTTCTGCGATAAAATATTTACGAGCGAAAGATATTTTGTTTTAACAATTCTTTTTCCGATGAGATTCCAAAGAAACTTGCTGGATTGATACATAATAACCATCGGGCAGGCAGCGGCAGCCACTTGGAGAGTTGCTGAGCCGCTGGCGACAAATGTGAAATCAACTTTTCTTGCAGTATTAAAAACCGTGTCTATGGAATATTCACAGCGGAGAGATTTTATTTCCGTGCTGCGGAGTTGTGCAGCAATTTTTTCATTTGTGGCAACAACGGTAATTTTGATTCCAGGGTGACGGGCTTTTAACTTTCTTGCAATCTGGAGCATTGGGGGCCAGAGTGATTTTATTTCAGCCGAGCGCGAGCCGGGCATAAGTGCGATATGTGCTTTAGAAATTGAAAAATTTTTATAGTTTTTAATGATGACTGAATCGGAGTTTATGTCCTCAAGCAAAGGATTACCGACAAATTTGCATTCAAGGCCTCTGGCGGCGAACCATTCCGGTTCGAAAGGCAAAATAGCGGCTAATCCGCTGGTGCAGAGGGATTTCAATTTTTTAATTCGCCATTCAGCCCATGCCCATAGCTGCGGAGCAACGTAGAAAAACGTCTTAATTCCCGCATTTTTAGCGGCCTTTGCGATATGAAAATTGAAGCTGGGGGAATCGCAAACCACGACTAAATCCGGTTTTGAGGCAGAAAAAAAGGTTTTCGCCCTTTTTATCGCTTTATAGAAGAAAAAAACCTGGCCAAAAGCATTATAGGTCATAGCGGCACGTTCGGTGGTATTAAGAATGATAGAACAGCCTGCCTGAGCCATATTGGGTCCACCAAAACCGGTGCATTCAAAATTGTAATTGCTTTTATTTAAAGCACTTATGAGTTTTGCGCAGAGTCTGTCACCACTCGGTTCTGCGGAACTGAAGAAAATCTTATAAGCTTTTTGGGTATCATCCATAATTCTGAATATACTTTAATTTATAAAATTGAAGAAATAAAGCTAAAATTGGAACGTCTATATATAAGACAAACAAAGATAAATTTATCGTTTATTATGGTTTTTTCGCTTGATTTTAGCTGTTAAAAAAAATACAATATATTAGAATCAGCCTGAAAGTTTAAGTCGTTATAATAAGTTATGCGAGGTAAAATAAAACGTTGTGTGGGGCTGTTTATGTTGATTGTAAGCAGTTTCTGCATTTCATCAGCATACTGCGATCCTAATAATGGCAGGTTCGAGGTTTACGATTATAATGAAATTCTCGATATTAACCATCCTGCAGATTGGTATCATGATGCTAATTATACGGAGATTGTTCGTTTTCTATCACCGCGTTCTCCGCAATGGAAATTAAAAACCGATCTTCAACCGTTCGACGGTGACTATTTTCTTCTCCTTAGTACAGGCGCAGAAGATATAAGAGGTCTTGGAGAGCATAGAGGATCAAAAGTCTGGCAAACAATTAATGTTGAAGCAGGAGATAAGCTTACCGGAGTATATTTTTTCGGAACTCTTGACTGGAACCCGTACCCAGATTGGGGGAAAATAACACTTATACCCCTTGAAACAGGTGAGCCGATGGAATTGGTTTATGTGGATGTATTAGATGTAGGCAGTTATAACAGCAGTGAAACAGGCTCAATGAGCGGATGGAAAAGATTCGAATATACCTTTGAAATAACGGGAACATACGAATTGATTGTCAGTGTGGCCGACTTTGATGATGCCGCATACGATTCATTTTTCGCAGTTGATGGGTTGATTATATGTCATAATCCTCCTTTGAAAAACGATTTAAACTGTGATTGCACAGTAAATTTTGATGATTTTGCCCTTTTAGCAAATGACTGGATGTGCAACTGCAAAGACCCTGTTATCCATAACGATCCACAAAGTGACCCAAATCTTTATAATGACCCCAATAGTAACTGTTTGCTCGGAACTGATATAAATGAAGATGGTCCGGTTGATTTTGCAGATGTAAATAGTCTGGCAGAATACTGGCTTGAAGGCATAGAAGAATGAAATTAAAAATATAAAACTGAATCTAATAATGCCTTAATTGGGGTTTTCTCCTTGATTTGAAATTAATTTCAAACTATAATAGTTTCAATCAGCCTGAAAGTCTAAATCAAATATTTTAGCAAATGAGTTGCAAATGGGTAAAATGTGTGGGTGTATTTGTACTTCTCTTAAGCACTCTATGCATATCATCAGCATTTGGTGACCCTAATAATGGGGGATTTGAGGACCCTTGCGATTACAACAGCACAATGGATTCAAACACTCCTACAAGTTGGTATTTTGAAAACTATGTAGAAGTTGTGGGCAATTTTTTTCCTCATCCTGCATCAGGGTATTATACGGGTTGGAAGTTCAACGAAGCTACCGGACTATATCCTTTTGAGGGGGAATCTTTTATTGTACTGAGCACGGGCGATTGGCCTGAAAGTTCGTCTTATTCTAAAATTTGGCAAACTATAACAGTCGGAGAAGGTGAAACGTTAACCGGAGTTTATTTTTTCGGTACATGTGATTATTGGGATTATAATGATTTTTCTTACATTAAGCTTATCCCTTTAAGGGATGATTTAGAACATGAGGAAATAATAATCGCGCAAGAATCTTTAAAGAGTGTCGGCGGCGATTATACTTCTTTGGGCGGGTGGAAGAGATTTGCATATACTTTTGATGCAAGCGAGGCAGGAAAATATCAATTGACAATATTTGTCAGCGATTACAGGGATAACGCATGGGATTCATATTTAGCAGTTGACGCAATTAAGTTGTGCCATAATCCTCCGGAAAATGGTGAGTTGAATTGCGATTGTACGGTAAATTTCGAAGACTTTGCAATTATGGTCTCTGATTGGCTGTACGATTGTAACGATCCGATTTTTTATAATGATCCGAATACAAATTGTCTTTTGGGCACAGACTTGAGCGGTAATGGGTTAGTTGAATTAAACGATTTAAGAATAATTGCTGAAAACTGGCTCTTGGGCATAAAAGAGGAATAAACGTTCACATTTAAGCGTTTTCACTTCATTTTCCCTTATATAATTTTGAGACTGGAATTATAAGTTGTTTTCTGGTATAAGTTAGCACTCTAATTCTCGATAATAACAGGATATATCAAATGTTTGCGATAATCAGCGATATACATTCTAATATTGAGGCACTTTCGACAGTGCTGGCGGATATCGAAAAGCGCGGAATCAAGACAATATACTGCCTTGGGGATATAATAGGTTATGGGCCGAATCCAAGGGATTGCCTCGACCTTGTAATAGAAAAAACAAAGGCTTGCGTAATGGGCAATCACGATTACGCGATTTTGTATGAACCGGCGAATTTCAATCTCGGTGCTGAACGGGCGAGCTTTTGGACAAGAGGCCAGCTCGAGAGCGAAGAGGCTGCCGAAAAAAGACATAATCGCTGGAATTATCTTGGCACGCAGCAGATGAGATGGACGCTTAATACTCAGCTTGACGGGGTAAATGCAACACTGGATTTTGTCCATGCATCGCCGAGAAGGCCCATCAATGAATATCTTTTCCCAGATGATGTTTATACTACGCCTGCCAAAATCACAGCGCAGTTTGACCGTGTGAAACATATCTGCTTTATCGGGCATACGCATCTGCCGGGAGTTTTTCTCGACGACCCGGATTTTTATTCGCCTGACGAGCTGGATTATGTTTATCCGATTGTACCTGAGGAACGGGCGATTATAAATGTCGGTTCAGTCGGTCAGCCGAGGGACAAAGATAATCGATCGTGTTATGTTTATGTCGAACAGAATAATGTACATTTTGTTCGTTTGGAATATGATTTTAAAACCACACAGAAAAAAATCTACGACATACCTGAATTGGATAACTTCGAGGCAGACAGATTAAGCGAAGGCAGATAAACTAAATTAAGTTAAAAGTGAAAAGCAAAAGTGATGAATATCAAAACAATCATTCAATTAGTGGTCATCTTAATTATCAATTGCGGAATTGTAAACGCGGAAATAACAGCAGTCAATGCAGAGGAAAAAACATTTATACTTGGCTCAACATCATCGAAAGAAACAAATCCGTATACTCTCGAGATTTCTCTGACAACAAGAGGAGCGGCCATAAGTTCGGCTAAATTACGAGATTATAATAATCGCAATGTGGAGACTCCCAAGCCTTTTGAAGTATTAAAACCAATCGGCAAAAATTTTTCCCTGGCGAGTAAAAGGCTTGTGCTGCCGGATATAGGGAAATCTTTTCCGCTGGAGAGGCTCAACTGGATAAGCGATGGAGTTGTTAAAAATACAGATGGAAGCGAATCGATAAGTTTTAGTGCAATTATTCTGCAGGATGATAGCGAATTTCTTAAACTTACAAAAACTTATTTGCTCAGACAGGAAGATTATCTGCTGGACTGCGATGTCGTTGTTGAAAATTTAAGCGGCGACAAAGCCGGAGTATTACTGGAGATGACGGGGCCTGCAGGGATTACCAGGGAAGACCCAAGAACAGATGTAAGGACAGTTACCGGAGCTTTTCTGAACCAGCAAAACATGGTTGAAGTTACAAAAACAAGTATCAAAGACCTGACTAAAGATTACGGCGGAAAAATGAAAATGTTTCATAAGAACGCTGAGTTTAAATTCCTTTGGGCATCTATTGAAGATAAATATTTTACTTCAATTATCAGACCCGTACCCGCAGATGCTAATATTTACAGTAATTGGATTGGTGATAAATATGCGATAAGTTTTGACCCGGATGTGATGGTGAAAGACGATGAAAATATCGGCATACTGTTTGAAACTCAGAACGCATACATTGCAGCAGGACAAGAGGTTACTTTTAAATACCAGGTTTATATTGGGCCAAAAGATAAAGAGCTTTTCAATTCAGTGCCGCTTTACAGGCAGCTTGGATTTATAAAAACGATTGAATTTCAAGCATGCTGCGGGCTTGGATTCGGCTGGCTTAGCTTTTTTATTCTCGACGCGATGAACTGGCTTAACGGATTTATTCCGAATTATGGAGTGATAATTATCATCTTCGTGCTTGTTGTTCGGCTGGTGCTGCATCCGGTTACAAAGAAAAGCCAGGTCTCTATGATGAGAATGGCAAAGCTCGGGCCTATGTCCGAAGAGATAAAGAAAAAATACGGCGACAATAAAGCTGAGATGCAAAAGCAAATGGCAAAACTTTATAAAGAGCAGGGAATCGCGCCTATGCTCGGCTGTCTGCCGATGCTGTTGCAAATGCCGATTTGGGTTGCGCTTTATAGTGCAATCAATACGGGAATCGAATTCAGAGGCGCGGCGTTTTTGCCGTTCTGGATTACAGACCTTTCAATACCCGACGCATTGTTCCATCTGCCTGCGGCAACGGAAAGCATTCCTTTTATCGGTTCGTTCATAGGGTCAGAGTTTAATCTGCTTCCGATATTATTGGGTGTTGCTATGTTCGCGCAGCAAAAACTTATGCCGTCAACAGCGCCGGCATCCAATCCTCAAGCTGCTCAGCAGCAGAAGATGATGCTTTGGATGATGCCGATAATGATGCTGATGTTCCTTTATAGAGCGCCATCGGGTTTGAATCTTTATATTATGACAAGTACTGCGGGCGGCGTTTTAGAACAATATGTAATACGCAAACACATTAAGGAAAAACAAGCACTCGAAGAATCAGGTCTTGTACCGACGACAAGCAAACTCGGCGGTAAGCTGAAAAAGAAAAAACCAAAACCGCCAATAAAGTTTTCATAATATTATTTTAGATGTATAAATCACGATGTATAATGTGAATGATACGATTATCGCTGTATCGAGCGGGGCAACTCCTTCTATAAAAAAAATAATACGAATAAGCGGAGACAGAACTTTTGAAATTTTAAAATCTTTTTTTGATAAAGATTTTGAGAAGAGAAAAAAGATAGCTACTCTTAGCGCAAACATCGATGGTTTGGAAATTGAGTGCTGGGTTTATTTATTTTGTTCTCCCAATTCTTATACCGGTGAAGACATTGCTGAAATACATATCTGCGGATGCGATAAAATTATCGAATTGATTTTCTCTAAACTTCTTTCGCTGGAATGCAGAGCCGCTTTAGCAGGCGAGTTTACCTATAGAGCTTATGTGAATGGAAAAATGGACCTTTCAGTCGCTGAAGCAGTAGCACTGATGATAGAAAGCTCAAATCAATATCAGCTAATGGCCGCACAAAAACTTTTCGGCGGCTCAATAGAAAAAAAGGTGGGCAAAATCCGCCAGGATATTCTTGAACTGCTGAGTATGATTGAGGCGGGTCTGGATTTTGGCGCTGAAGATATCGAAATAATCAGCAATCAGAAAGCAATCGAGTCGGCACAGAAACTTATAGGTGAGCTAAAAGAACTTATTTCGGGTTCAATTACATTCGAACAAATTTCACAGGCGCCTTCGGTTGTTATCGCAGGCGCGGCAAATGCGGGCAAAAGCAGTCTTGTAAACGCGCTTATTGGTGAACAGCGAAGTATCGTATCCGACCAGAGCGGGACCACACGGGATGTGCTTGAGCACTGGCTCAGATTAAATAAATGCGATTGTGTATTATTCGATTGCGCTGGAATTGTAACAACGCCGGACGGCATACTTCAAAATCTCGCAAATGAAGCCGCAATGAAAGCTGTTAAGGATGCGATAATATTAATTTTCTGCGCAGATATAACGAAAGAAAATTATTTAGATGATGTGCAAATTTTAAAACAAATAAAAAAAAAGCCAAACATTTTTATAGCATCCAAGAGTGATTTGCTTAGCGATGAACAGGCTGCTGATGCAAAAACAAAACTGAAAAATATATTCGACCATGATTTTTTAGTTTTAAGTGTTCATCAAAACAAAAGCATTGAAAATCTTAAAAAGCTAATAGAACAAAACATAATTAAACAAACATCAACAACATCAGAGGCAGGAGAGAAAACCGCACTTACTGAAAGACACAGGCAGGCTGTAAATGAAGCAATGAAAAATATAAATTCAGCCGCTATAGAATTTGAAAATAAAAATGAAGAAATTTCGGCGTTCCTGCTTCGAGCGGCTTTAGAAAATCTGTCCAAAATCGAGGCCGAACATATTGATGAATCGATACTCGATACTATCTTTTCACGTTTCTGTATAGGCAAATAAAAAACCCCGGCAAAAACCGGGGCTTTTTACATAAATTTATATAAACGTCAACATCCCATTGACGGCTGAACTTACTATTTATCTTTCGCTTCAAACTCGGCATCGATTACGTCATCGCCGCCATTTTTACGGTGGACTTTACCCTGTTCACCTGGCTGTTCGGTCGTTGTTGGACCACCTTGAGGCGGCGGCTGAGCGCCGGCCTGCTGTTTTTTGGCAGCTTCTTCATAAAGAACTTTGCCAAGTTCCTGAGCGGTTGTACTCAGATTTTCCATAGCTTTCTTTATGGCATCGCCATCTTCGCCCTTTACAGCTTCTTTGAGGTTGTTGACAGCCGATTCGATTTTGCCTCGAGTATCTGCTGAAACTTTTTCGCCATGTTCTTTGAGAGTTTTCTCAGTAGAATAAATAAGTTGATCGGCCTGATTTTTCATGTCAATCACTTCGCGGCGTTTTTTATCTTCTGCAGCGTGAGCTTCAGCATCCTGCTGCATCTTTTTGACTTCTTCATCACTGAGGCCTGAGCTGGATTTAATCTGAATCGATTGCTGTTTGCCAGTGCCGAGGTCTTTGGCAGAAACGTTTAAAATACCGTTTGCATCGATATCGAAGGCGACTTCAACCTGCGGCATTCCACGAGGAGCGGGAGGTATATCAGAAAGCTGGAACCTGCCTAATGTCCTGTTATCACGTGCGAATTCACGTTCGCCCTGGAGGACATGGATATCAACTGTCGTCTGATTATCGGCAGCGGTCGAAAAAACTTCCTTTTTGCTGGTCGGAATCGTGGTATTGCGTTCAATAAGCTTTGTCATAACTCCGCCGAGAGTCTCAACCCCCAATGAAAGTGGTGTTACATCCAAAAGCAGAATATCTTTAACTCCCGCATCGCCCGCAAGAACTGCACCTTGAACTGCTGCACCAATTGCAACAACTTCATCAGGGTTAAGGCTTTTGTTCGGCTCTTTTTTGAACAAATCGCGAACAATCTGCTGGACTTTCGGAATTCTTGTTGAACCGCCGACAAGAAGAACCTCAGCAATTTCGGCCGGGTTCATTTTTGCATCGCTCATTGCTTTGACACACGGGTTTTTGAGTCTGTCAAAAACAGGCTCTGCCAGTGATTCGAATTTGCTTCTTGTGATCGTTATCTGTAAATGTTTCGGACCGGAAGCATCTGCGGTAATGAACGGCAGATTAACAGTCGATTCTACTTGGTTAGACAGCTCGCATTTTGCTTTTTCCGCGGCTTCTTTCAATCTTTGATGAGCCATTGGGTCTTTGCGAAGGTCGATGCCTTCAGTCTTTTTGAACTCATCAGCAAGATAGTTAATCAAAACTTCATCGAGGTCGTCGCCGCCAAGGTGTGTATCGCCATTGGTACTGAGGACTTCAAAAACATTGTCGCCGATATCGAGAATCGAGATATCGAAAGTACCGCCGCCGAAATCAAAGACCGCGACTTTTTCATTTTTCTTCTTTTCAACACCATAAGCAAGTGCCGCCGCAGTCGGTTCATTGATAATTCTATCGACTTTCAAACCTGCGATAGTGCCTGCGTCTTTGGTTGCCTGGCGCTGTGCATCATTAAAATAAGCTGGTACGGTAATGACAGCACGTTCGACTTTTTCGCCGAGATAATCTTCAGCTGTTTTCTTTAAATCCTGCAGAATCATTGCCGAAACTTCCGGAGGAGTGTATTCTTTACCGCGGACGTTCACTTTGACAAGCTCGTTTGCACCGCCAACTACTTTGTACGGAACCATTTTTTCTTCCGTGCCTACTTCATTGTGCCGGCGGCCCATAAATCTTTTTATCGAGAAAACAGTGTTTTCAGGGTTGGTAACCTGCTGATGCTTGGCAATTTGCCCAACGAGACGTTCGCCTTTGTCTGTAAAACCTACTACCGATGGGGTCAGTCTGCTGCCGGAAGAATTTATCAGCACCTTTGGAGAGGCGCCTTCCATTACAGAGACAACTGAATTCGTTGTTCCTAAATCTATTCCTATAATTTTTGCCATAATATCTTTCTCCTTATGACCATTAAACATTGAATCGTATGTTGTAAAGTGCAAACTATGTGCCAGTTAAAGACTGAATATCTAAACCATTACGAGCAAACAACTTATATTTATTCAATCCTGTGTGCGAAGTGCCATTTTGGCAGATTACAGCAATAATGGTGTCATACAATTTGAACATAAATAATATGGGAGTTGTTTTATATCTGCCAAAAATGAGCAAAAATCGTTGAAGAGAGAACATTTTTGTAATTTATGAGTATTTTTTATTTTGAGATTTATTTTTATTATAATATAGTCTAAAAAATCCACTCTATCGATTTTCAACGTATGTGTTTAGAGTGTTTATATTTTGGAAAGGAATAAAAAGAAATGCCAAGTATTTCTGATGCTCTTGTAGCGAAAAGAATTTTTTTAACAAAAGGTGTCGGAAGACACAGATATCAACTTAAATCTTTCGAAGAAGCTTTGCGGGATGCGGGAGTGGCAAACCAGAACCTTGTTCAGGTTTCGTCCATTTTACCCCCCAAATGCAAAATCATCAGCAAAGAAGCAGGATTAAAGGAGCTTGTGCCGGGAGCAATAGCGTTTTGTGTTATGGCAAGATGCGATACAAATGAGCACGGAAGACTTGTGGCCACTTCAATTGGAATGGCAGCACCAAAAGACAAAAATAATTGGGGATACCTGAGCGAAGTTCATGGACATGGAATGAATGAACAGCAGGCAGGTGATATGGCGGAAGACCTTGCGGCCGAAATGCTGGGTACTACATTGGGTTTGGAAGTTGACCCAAATACAGCATGGAGCGAAAGGGAACAAGCTTATAAATCAAGTGGCTTAATCATTAGAACGTCCAATTGTACACAAGCGGCAAGAGGCCAAAAAAGCCTTTGGACGACAACCGTGGCAATTGCCATGTTCCTGTTCGATTAGTGAAAACATTCTAAACAGCAAAGAGACGTACAAAAGTGTGCGTCTCTATTTTTTTAGATTTCTGCAAATATCGGAGAAAAAATGAAAAAGTACAATTTTTGTGACCTGCCTGAAGAATACTCGAATTACCCTACGGCAAAAATAGTAATTTTGCCTGCTCCGTTTGATGCAACAAGTACCTGGATTAAAGGTGCGGATAAAGGACCGGCCGCGATTCTCGAAGCATCTGCGAACATGGAAAGCTACGATATCGAAACCGATTCAGAAGTCTATAAACAGGGAATCTTTACTGATAAACCTATTAAAGAAAAAAAATCGGCAGAAAAAATGGTCGCTGAGCTCAAAGCCAGAACACTAAAGCATATCCAAAATAAAAAATATGTAGTTACACTCGGCGGCGAACATTCCGTAAGCATCGCCCCGATACAGGCACACGTCGAGTCATTTAAGGATGTTTCTGTAATTCAGTTCGATGCGCACGCGGATTTGCGCGAAGAATTTCACGGCTCAAAAAACAACCACGCCTGCGTTATGGCAAGAGCCAGAGAAATTGCGCCGATAGTTCAAGTTGGAATTCGAAGCGGAGCAATCGAAGAAGCTGAATCGATGAAACAAAATAACGTTTTTCTTGCGCAGGATATTTACAATAATAATAAATGGTTCGATAAATGCCTGAAGAAGCTGACTAAAAATGTTTATTTGACAATCGACCTTGATGTGTTCGACCCGGCGATAATGCCGTCAACAGGTACACCTGAACCGGGTGGACTTGGCTGGTACCAGGTTTTGGATTTTCTAAAATTGCTTATGAAGAAAAGAAATGTTGTAGGGTTCGATATTGTCGAATTATGCCCCAATCCGAAAAATAAAGCGTCTGATTTTCTTACCGCAAAGTTGATTTATAAATTATTAAGCTATAGATTTTGCGGCTAACAGCCGATAATAATGATAATCAGAAACCATTTATGAAAGGATTTATTATGTGTGCATGCGGAAACTGCGGATGCGGAGCAAAAAAGAAACCTGTAAAGAAAGCTGCAAAGGCAAAAAGCAAAACTAAAAAGAAATAACACCCTCGAACAATAAGTAAAAATAAAACGGCCTTAGAATCATTTAAAGGCCGTTTTTATTTTGCTATTCATTAAAATTATTTAATCAGTTCAACTACTATGTCTCCCTTGATTGACATCGGCATAGTCATTCCTTGCGGCATTTGCTCGTTTGCTTCCATTTTTATCATACCTGAAAAATTCATAGTCATATTACTTTTCTTAGTCAAACCGGTTTTCACGTCAACTTCACTGGCTCCATTCATTGTGCCGGATAGCTGCATTGACATTTTGTTATTCGGGTCGATATCAAGGGGTTTGGAAGTATCACCCATATCCATTTTCGATACAACATCGATAATAGCGGTGTCATCCTTTAAGCTTTTGAGCATATAAGTTGTATCAATATCAATCGGCAGCATAAAATTTATACTCTTTGTTTCATACCAGCTATCCCCGACAGCAACAGAATTTTCGGGATACATCGTCATCATATTGCCTGTCAATTCTTTGACCTGGCTTTCATCGAACATTTTCTCGATGAATTTTTCAGCTCCCTGCATTTGCTCGGCCGGCATTTGTTTTTTGAGTTTGTTCATCATTTCAGAAATTCCGCGAACATCGGAAGTTTCGCCCGTTGGTTTAACTTTCATTTGAAATTCACTGCCGACCATCGCCGAAAAAATACCTGCCATCATTTTTTCCTGAGGATTGTTGGAATCAATTCCCTTAGGATTCGCGGAATCAAATTCCATACGTCCCATCGGTCCTTCCATAGACATCTTCATGGACTTATATGCCATTTTGATTTCCATTATTCCATTTTCATCAACGCTGAGGCAATCCATACCTAATATCATTTCCTGCGTTTGCTTCATTTTAATTTCCTGACCGCCCATTGTTTGAGCGATGTCCTGCGTCTGGGTCATCTTCATTTCGTGAGAATCCCCTGCTTTGAGACGAAGTTTCAGGTCAACCTTATCTTGCGCACAGCAGAATCCCGCCATCAGGATAACCACACTTAAACAAACTGAAATCGTTCTTTTAATTGTCATTTTAATCTCCTAAAAAAATTTGTTATGTTCGGAATATAATAACACCAAACAGCTTTCTAATACATAAAATTTGCATTATTTTTCACCGCTTATAACCCTTTTCAGGGCAAAGCCTTACTCTTGATATTCGAACATATCGTCAACTTTCTTACCGAAAGCTTTTGCGATTTTGATGGCCAATTCGAGTGATGGGCTGTATTGACCTGCCTCTATGGCGATGATTGTCTGACGGGTAACGCCGGCCTTGTCTGCAAGTTCGGCTTGCGTCATTTGGTTATTTTCAAAGCGAAACTGGCGAATATTGTTTTTAATTTTATTTTTAGCCATTTACGCGATTCCTACCGTATTGAATGAGAATTAAAATGGAAGAAACGATATAAACAATGACCATTCCGCCGAAAAGTAACAGCGGCAACCCGAATTCCTTGAGATCTTCAGGCGAAAAAAGCATAAGAAATGCCGTACCCGCAAGACAGAGCCATAAGTAAGACGCTACGAAACCTCCTAATGCCGCAGTTCTATTTATTAGTTTGTCTCTTTCATCGAATGTTACCGCCCCCGAATCTTTTTTAAATATCAGCGGCGAAAAAGCCCCCAATGCACCAATACTTATAAATGCGAAACCTACCCGCGCTTTAGGCCAGCCAAAAAGATTGTAAAGAACTGCAATAGCAATAATAGTCAGCACAGAAGCGATACCAAAAGTGATAAGGTTAAAAACCGCCATTTTTTGTATCCTATTCATAAATAACTCCTTAAAACCAGCTAATGTAATTTATATATTACAATATGTACGCTATGGCTTACATTATGTCAAGTAAATGTTACATTAGTTTTTAAGAATCGCTTTTTCAGTATTGAAAATGAGGAATTTGCCTATATTTGAACACTTGAATTATGGTAATTTGGCATAGTTTGGTTTTAAGGAATAATGATTATGTGTCAGTCATGCGGTTGTTCACCGTGCAAGAAATGCGGAATGCCGATAGAAAAAGGAGTTTGCAGCGGCTGCAAAAAGAAAGCTCAGAATGTATTTGCAGAGAAAAAGACAGAAAAGGCAAAAAATAAAAGACCGACTTTTAAGCAAAATCGGCCTTTCAGCACCGTTAAACTAATTATAGTCCGCCGTCAAAAACGTACCGGCCTGCGCTATTATCTTTGCGAACCGCCAAATTATGTTTTTTGGTAGTACCATTTTTGAATTTAATCTCATAGGGTACAAACCAGCCGGGATAAATTCCAGACTGAAACGGCTCACCAAGTGAAATCACATCCAAGCCGCCAAGGTATGTTTTTAATCTTTCGTCCACTGCTGACATCGGCCAGAATTTCAAAAACTCATCCCAATCCTCATTCGAGCAAGCCTCAAAAAATGCTGACGCCATTTCCTTTGGTTTCATATTCTGGTACTTATCAGACAACACCTGCGGTTCTTTAAATGCTACAGTATTTGCAGGCAGTTCGACGATAAAAATATTATCATTGATTTCAGGAGCGTAATTTATTTCTATTGTTTCAAAAACAAGAACATCTTTTTGATCCGAATGCACAACTATTTCAAATTTCTCAAGATTTTTTGTTTCAGTATCAAAATAATAAATATTGGTTCGATCAGAATCATTGAGAAACGAATTTTTGAGATAATCATTTTTGTAATCGCCTTGAGCAGGAATATATATTTCAAGAATGGTTTTATCTCTGTCTTCTATTGTCTGATGACTAAGCAGCGATTCACTTTTTGGATTTTTGGTAACATATTCATATTCACTTTCAAGAAGATTTTTTACATCGGCGATTTTGCCAAACCAATCACAATCATAACCTCTGATTTGCGAAGATGGACCAAAGCTGCTGACGAAATTAGGTTTGATAAAAAGCGTAGTTGTGTTTCCATCCATAACAATGAGTCTTCCCGGTTTTTCTATTTTCCATTTTACACTGCCATCGGGATAAACTTTTTTCCATAATTCAATTGGAACAAAATCAAAATCAAGTTTTATTAACGAAAAATTGTCTGCGGGCAAAGTTCTCATTTGTGCTTTTATATGAATAGAATCTATCGCTGACACTGTTTTAATGGCTTCTGCAAGCACCTGGTTTGCGAAAGCTGCCGATGTGGATTTGTTTAATAATGTTATTCCTAAACCCGCAGCGATTACTATTACTGCGGCCAGAGTAAATTTTGTTATTCTGCTTTTCATAATTTTCCTCACAATCTCAAGCCGACGATTTATCCGTTCAACTTGTTTTAATTTTTTATTTTGCTCACAAATTATTTGGTTTAATACTTGATTTTCAATACTGATAACGCCGATTTTTTGTGCCTCTGATTTAAATCGTTGATTAATCGAATTTATTTGCTGATATTCATTTTTGCATAGGGAGCAATTTTTCAGATGGGATTCGAACTGAAATTTTTGTTCTTCAGTTAACAATCCTTCTATATAATCAACAATTAATTCTCTAATTTCTGTGCATATCATTTCTTCACCTCAAGCAATTTCCTTAATTGGCTGTAAGCCCTTGAAAGTGTTTTTGTTACTGAACCGATCGGCATGTCGAGATTTTCAGCTATTTGCTGACAAGATTGATTGGCATAAAACCGCAGCAGAAGAATTTCTCTATAAGAATCGGGAAGCTGTGCAAATGCCCGCTGCAATTCGAAATCATCTTCTGTATTCTGTTCTTTTGTTTGTGGTTCCGTTGAACTATCCAATTCAGCAAAATCTGCTTTGTTTCTCAACTGTTCTTTAGCAACATTTTTTGCTATGCCCAGAAGCCAGCAAGGAAATGACTCGAGTTTTTTTAGGTCCGATAAATTGAAATACGCCCGGACAAACGTTTCCTGTACCGCTTCTTCAGCATTAGTTTTATTGCCTAATTTACTTGTCAAATAAGCAGTTACGGCAGATTGATAGCGCCTGACCAGATGCCTGAATTCATCCGGCCTACCATCTAAACACTGCTGTATTAAGGATTTATCGCTTTCAACCATTCCGTAATCTCAGTACAAGCATCGAAAAATCGTCATTTCGACCGTAATCCCCGATTTATCGGGATGAATGGAGAAATCTTTTAATAGATTCCTCGACTTCGCTCGGCATGACATTAAAAACTCGAGTTCTACTATATAGTGCAGGTAAACTTTGATTTGCGACAAAAAAATAAAAAAGGCCGATTAATCAAATCGACCTTTATTTTCAAACGCATATCTATGCGATTAAATATAATCATTGAGCATATTTTCGAGCAATTCCTGTCTGCCGCTTTGCAGTTTCGGTTCGCCGTTATCAAAAGTATATTTTTCGAGTTGCCCAAAATCCATTTTACCATTCTCAATTTTTTTGCCGATTCCATTGTCCCAGCCGGCATATCGCTTCTGTATCATCTTTTTGAATTTACCATCTTTAATTATATTAGCTGCAATTCTCAATCCTCTTGCGAAAACATCCATCGCGCCGATATGTGCGTAGAATAAATCTTCCGGTTCAATCGATTGCCTGCGGACGTGAGCATCAAAATTCAATCCTCCGGTTGTAAAGCCGCCTCCATTCATTATTATATACATCGCAAGAGTTGTTTCATAAATATCCATGGGGAACTGGTCGGTATCCCAGCCAAGGAGCATATCGCCTCTATTTGCATCGACCGAACCGAGAATATTATTATCAACACAATATTGAAGCTCATGCTGAAAACTATGCCCCGCAAGTGTCGCGTGATTTGCTTCAATATTTAGTTTGAAATAATTTACAAGATCATACTTCTGCAGAAACGCAAAACAGTTTCCTGCATCAAAATCGTATTGATGTTTAGTTGGCTCTTTCGGTTTTGGTTCGATATAGAATGGACCTTTGAATCCGATTTTCTTTTTGTAATCGATCGCAATATGGAAAAATTTTGCAAGATGGTCAAGCTCGCGTTTCATATCCGTATTGAGCAGCATATCATAACCTTCTCTGCCTCCCCAGAAAACATAACCCGTCCCGCCGAGCTCTTTTGTTGCTTCCATCGCTTTCTTCACTTGTGCTGCTGCATAAGCAAAGATATCCGGTGAAGGATTAGTTGCAGCCCCTGCCATAAATCTTTTGTTACTGAACAAATTTGCTGTACCCCATAAGGTTTTTACTCCGGTATCGTTTTGTAATTTCTTAGCGAGCGCAACAATCTGATCGAGATTTTTATTACTCTCAGAAAGGCTGTCTCCTTCGGGTGCGATATCTCTGTCATGAAAGCACCAAAACTTTACACCAAGTTTTGTAAAAAATTCAAATGCAGCACGCATTGTATTTTCAGCAATTTCCATTTTGCTGCTGCCTTGCTCATAACTGCGTGAAATACTGCTCGACCCGAATTGATCACTGCCGAGTCCTTTGAATGTATGCCAGTAACAAACAGCGAACCGAAGCTGCTGCTCCATTGTCTTGCCGAGAATTTTTTCGCCAGGATTGTAATATTTAAATGATAGAGGATTTTTTGATTTTGGTCCTTCGTACTTTATTTGTTCTACTTCCGGGAAGAACTCTTTCATACCAATCTCCTTCAAATGTAATAATATTTAATCTGCATTCACACCGAGCATTTGTGTAATATTATCAAATTCATCGAGAGAGTAAAACTCAATTATTATCTTTCCGCGCTGACCATTTTTCCTTGCCTGGATATTTACACGTGTTCCGAGTCGCGCGCGAATTCTTTCTTCGAGATCTTTTATGTTCGAAGGTTTTTCAATTATTTGTTTTTGTATTTTTTCATCACCCGCAGATACTGCAAGTCTTACAAGTCTCTCAACTTCACGAACACTGAGTCGCCCTGCCAGCGCACGATTCGCCAAACGCTTTCTCAAGTCATCGGTCGGCAGCGCAAGTATTGCCCGCGCATGTCCCATATCAAGTGCACCATCGACAAGCATCTGTTTTACTTCCGCCGGCAAATTCAGCAATCTAATATAATTTGCGATTACTGATCTATCCTGTCCAAGTTTTTGGGCTGCCTGTTCCTGGGTCAGACTGAATGTTTCCATAAAGCTTTGATATGCCTTTGCCTTTTCAACCGGATTCAAATCAGCCCTGTGAATATTTTCGACAATGGCCAAAGCCAGCATTTCAGTATCATCAGTCTTTCTGACCATCGCAGGTATTTTTTTCAGTCCTGCTAATTGTGACGCCCTAAACCGTCTTTCTCCAGCCACAATCTCGTATTTACCATTATTTTGCCTTACTATAATAGGTTGCAGGATGCCATTTTCTTTTATAGAGCCTGCTAACTCCTGAAGCTGGTTGTCATTCCAGTTTTTCCTGGGCTGGAAAGGGTTAGGAACAATGGAATCAAAGTCCAATTCCAGAATGTTTCGTTGTAACTCTTTATCAGGTATATACTTAGGTGCGTTTATTGCGGAGGCGGCATCTATATTATCTTGTACAGTGCTAATCATTGGGCCTAAAAGAGATTCGAGTCCCCTGCCGAGATGTTTTGGCTTTTCCTTGCTTTTTGGTATCATAATTCGCTCCTTGAATCAATAGCTTGTATTAATTTATAAAGTTGTTTAAAGGTTTTTTTAACACGAACACGGCATAAATTCCATAAAAATCTATAAAAAGGTCGTAAAAACAAGCATTTTATTTGTGAATTTGACGGTTTTTCACAATTTCAAACTAAAGCAGTCCTTAAAAAGCTTGTTTAAGTGTCTCTAAGTTCCACGTGAAACATTGGGTTAAATTTGTGATTTTTGCAAATGAATCAGAAAAGCAGCCGCGAAAAACCGAAAATACCAAAACTTGTATATTACGGAATTTTCAAATAAAATCGGTCACTAAAAGAGCTAAGTACCGAAATTTGGTAATTCATTTTATATAAGGGATCAAAATTTTTGTTTCACTTGGAACATTTCGGGTTTGAAAATTACGACCATAGCATGTTCCTTAATTATATAACACTAAATTAAATTTATCTCCGAACAAGGCTTTATGGTAGTTACGTAATTATCTAATTTTTACTTTGAATTATATGAGCAGGGTATAGCTAAAAAATAATAGACCCATCAGGAATCTTTTGTTAAACTGCTCGTTTAAAATTATGTATGCACTCCGATTTTATCGGGCCAAAATTTTTCGATTTTTTATAAATGGAGTTTATATGATTACGCCGTTGGAAAAATATGATCCGCAAATTTACGAATTGCTTAGACAGGAAGCCGCTCGTCAAAGCGCATGTATCCGTTTGATACCATCAGAAAATTATGTCTCAAAAGCTGTGATGGCTGCAACCGGAAGCTGTCTTACAAATAAATATGCTGAAGGTTATCCCGGCAAAAGATATTATGAAGGTCAACAGGTAACAGACCTTGTCGAAACTCTTGCAATCGAAAGGGCACAAAAACTTTTTAAAGTTGACCATGCAAATGTTCAGTCTCATTCCGGTGCTGTTGCAAATCTTGCCGCATATAGCGCAGTCGCTGCGCCCGGCGAAACTATTATGGGACTTGCGCTTCCTTATGGCGGACATTTGAGTCACGGCTGGAAAGTAAATTTTACAAGCAAAATTTTTAATTCGGTAAGTTATGAACTTGACCCGGTAACAGGGCAGTTTGATTTTAATAAAATCGAAGAGCTTGCGATGAAACACAAACCAAAAGTTATTATCAGCGGCGCAAGCGCATATCCGAGAATAATTGATTTTAAATCTTTCGGAGAAATTGCTAAAAGAGTCGGCGCGTATCATTTAAGTGATATCGCGCACATTAGTGGTTTGGTGGTAGCAGGGCTTCATCCAAGTCCCGTCCCTTATGCAGATATTGTTTCAACAACAACACATAAAACTTTGCGAGGTCCGCGCGGTGGGATGCTGCTTTGCAAAGCAGGCCTTGCTGATGCTATTGATAAAGCAGTTTTTCCCGGACTTCAGGGCGGTCCGCACATGCATACAATCAGCGCTCTCGCAGTGGCTCTCAAAGAAGCGGATTCACCGGAGTTTGTTGAATATGCAAAACAAATTATTAAGAACGCAAAAGTTTTAGCCGATTGTCTACTTGAAAAAGGTTTTAACCTTTTCACCGGCGGTACTGATAATCATTTAATTCTTATCGATCTTAGAAATAAAAATATTCCAGGAAAAAAATTAGCTAAAGCTCTCGACAGGGCGAGAATCGAAACGAATTACAACACGATTCCCGGCGACCCCGCAAAGCCTTTCAATCCAAACGGTCTTCGCATCGGAACGCCTGCGATTACGACAAGAGGAATGAAGGAAGAGCAAATGAAAATTGTCGCGTCACTCATTGCGAGGGTTGCGGAGAATGTGGATAATGAAGAAGTTATTGCACAGGTGGGCAGAGAATCGCTGCTGTTATGTTCGCAGTTCCCTGTGCCTGAACATTTTATAATGCCGGCCGGAACACATTAATTCTACGCGGATGGAATGCTGTATGGATACAGGTAAATTAAAAACCGCCTGCCTTGGCGTTAACGCAAGAACTGTCGGCTTGTTCGAATTGGCCTGCTCGACGGGGCTTTATGAAATTATTTCCGTTGCGGACAGCAATCTCGCAAACGCAACGCGCGTTTCGCAAATTTATAATTGCACAGCTTTCGATGATTACCGGCAGTTTATTCTTCAGAATCAGCCGGATGTACTGATTGTTGGAGAGCCTCTTAATAAATGCGGAGAATTTGTAAAAACAGCGATAAATAAAAAATGCAATATTCTCAAACTCATTCCAACTGCGCCGAATTTCGAACTTGCTTCCGAATTTATAAATCTCGCAAAAAAAAATAAAGTTAAATATGTTACAGCAGTTCCATCGAGATTCGCACCTGGTTTTGAACGGCTGGGTGATTACTTAAAGACAGATAACAGCAAGCAATTTTATTTTGTAAATTTGTGCGCATCTTTCGGCAGTGACTTTTTTCAGCCGATAGCTTCCTACGGGCAGACAGAAGAAAAACTTTCCGGCGGGGGGGTGCTGCTGAATAATTGTTTTGAACTGGTTAGTCTTCTTATCGAAAATCTCTCATTGCCGCAACAGATTTATGCATTGATAACAAATCAAAGCCCCGATAAAAAAGCAAAACAATATTTTGCCGAAGATACAGTTACAGCATCAATGGTTTTTAGAGAAGGTTTGATTGGCACATTTTTGGCTGCCAGGCAAACCGGTAACGGCAGCGTCGCACCGTTGAGAGTTTACGGTTCACAACAAAACATCATCGCAACTCCAAATCGTCTTGCTGTTTATGACGGCAGCGATAATTTAATCGCAGAACATAAATATCCGCTTAAAGCTGAAAAATGTATTCTTGAAATGTTTATTGATTTCGGCAGGGCACTTCTTGAACCTGATAAATACAAACTGAGAAATAGTGCGCGTCTCGACCTGGCGACAATGGCGCTCATTGAAGCAGCCTATTTGAGCGCTAAAACAGGGATGCCTGAATTGCCGGGAAGATTTTTTGAAATATCTGAAAAAGAAAAATTCCCATTTGTTTGATGATATGAAAAATATAATTAAATTTTTATTCATCGTTCTCTCATCGCAAATTTTATTTCTGAACGGCTGTGCTCAACATAAATTTCAAAACGATAAACTGACTTCTTGTTCAGATCCGATAAATACTTACATTGCTGGTGTTTCGGCTAATGGTAAAGAAATTCGTTATACCAAACTCGGAAGCGGTAAAAATATTATTTTGTTCCTCGCATCGATTCACGGCAGTGAAAGGGCAGGCACACCCTTGCTTAATCATTTTCAGGATTATCTTATAAATAATTGCAGTCTTCTTGCCGGCAAAACAGTAATTATCATCCCTATCGTAAACCCTGACGGCTTTGAAAAAAAATCAAGATATAATTCCAACAAAGTTGACTTAAACAGGAATTTCCCGGCATATAACAGAGTTAATGATAAGCATAGCGGAAGTTTTGCTCTTAGCGAACCTGAAAGTTATATATTGTATAAAATTATTAATACATACAAACCTTCACGAGTAATCGCGTTTCACGAAGCGCTTGCCTGCATTGATTACGATGGGCCGGCTGAGGAGTTGGCGCAGCGATTAGCTGCAAAATGTAAACTGCCCGTTCGCAAACTTGGTGCAAAACCAGGTTCACTTGGTTCCTATGTCGGCCTTGAACTTAACATACCGATAATCACTGTTGAACTGACCAAAGAGGATTCTAAAAAAAACGAACACGAGCTTTGGAATGATTATAAAAATATGCTCATAGAAGCTATTAATTAGAAGCAATTCTCTTTTCAAGCTTTTCAAGTATATGAGTTTTGACTTTGCGAATATCTTCCGTGTCAGGCAGAGTAGAAATAATTGTTTCATAAAGTCCGCGTTTTTTAATAATCCGAAGAGTCGCCGTAAAATTTATATCTGAAATCCAGCCGAGTAATCCGAGAATTATATCATTAAGTGTTTTGAACTCGTTGTATGAAATTGTTTTATTTTCCAGTACAGCTTTTACAATATGAGCTGAATATGCATCCGTCGCGGGATAACCGAAAATTGAAAAGCATTTTGCCGGGTCAGTCCGCAATTCATCAACTCTGCTGATCATCACATTATAAATGTCAAGCTTATCCACATCGCGAATAAATTTGGAAAATAATTCTATTTCTCCTTTCAATGGCGGCAAATCTTTTTCTCCATGAAAACGGATCGCACTTTCTATTATTTCTTTTTCTCTGCTGTCAAGGCCGTCAAGTATTTTTTCTTCTGCGATAACTTTCAAACCAAGCAGGCAGTGATTTTCTGTGCCAACATCATTATAGGTGTGATATTTCATATACTGC
Source organism: Planctomycetes bacterium GWF2_41_51 (assembly GCA_001825665.1). GTDB lineage: Bacteria > Planctomycetota > Phycisphaerae > Sedimentisphaerales > UBA12454 > UBA12454. The sequence continues at coordinate 65,582 of MHXZ01000042.1, forward strand.
TCGAATCTTCCGGTATCGTGCAAAAGAGATATCGCTTCAGCGAGCATTTTCTGTTCGTCATCAAATCCAAGCTCGTCGGCAATGATTATGGTATCAGCACACATCCTGCGTGTGTGGTCTTCTTTTAATTTAATATTTTCATTAGTCAGCACATCATCGCCGTAAAAACCGGCAACATATCCGTAAAACCATTTCTTCAAATTTTCAAGCTGCTGTTTCGTCATTTATAGCTCCAAAAAATTCTGGTGTATAATTTACCGCAAAAAATGGTTATGTTCCATATTTTCTTGAAAATCAATTATCAAAGGTTAAAATATATAAAATAAGAATGGAGCGTCAAAATGCCTACTATAAAAGATGTTATCGTAAGAAAACCAACTGAAGCGGAAATAAAGGAGTGCAAGACATGGCCTATCTGGACTTGTGATATAAGCACATTCGATTGGGACTATACCCAAACGGAAACATGTCTGATTCTTGAGGGTAAAGTAACTGTAAAAGACCGCCCCGGCAGTAGTTCTGTTTCTTTTGGCCCCGGTAATTTAGTCATTTTTCCCAATGGCCTGAAGTGCACATGGCAGGTTTCAGAAGCCGTCAGGAAGCATTACAAGTTTGAATAACACTGCCGTTTTGCAGTTTTTACAAAAAAAGTCGCTTAAAGGCAGAACTGGACGCGGTCACAGCACCGCCGCTCGTTTACGAGCGAATTCTGCCAGAAAGCGACTGCAAAAAGTATCCATAGTTAGAATCGGTCATTAATGCTGATTTCTCAATACTTAATTTCTTACAGTGACAACTGTATGTCATTCTGCGTAAAGATTTTAAGATTTGTCAGGTTTGCTGCTTTCATCTATAGATGTTAATGTCAGTTCTCTCGGAACATCTATGTTTTTCAATACTTGCCGGAAATGGAACCCGAATATCGAAAGGCGGACTGCCAGTGTTAATCTGCGTAAATTCGTTGCCGACCAGAGCATCAGCATCCAATAATGTATCTTGCCTTTATCTATTATTCCTAATCGCCATATTGATTTGAAAAATGCCATCAAATCATAATAACTGATTGAGAATTTAGTCTTATTATCGAAATTATAGTTCTTAAGGAAGGTCTTGATACGTTTACAATGATATTTCTGTGAGTATATTGTGTTCAGGAGTTTTTTATATCCTCCGAAAAGTTCGTGAATGTTCATTTTAGGAATAAAATTAATCGTGCAATCCATGTTATCACCTGTCGGAGGCGGTGTCGTTAACCTGTTTTCATTTTTAAGCCTTTGATAAAGTTTCGTTCCTCGTGGAGCGTTAAGCAGACCAACCATCGCTGTTACAATTCCGCTTTCCTGAATCATATTTATTAATTTGTCAAAAACATTCGGCGTATCGTTGTCAAACCCGACAATAAAACCCCCGTGAACCTGCATACCGAATTGCTGTATTTTTTTTATGGCAGCTACGACATCTCGGCCGATATTTTGTGTTTTATGGCATTCAGCAAGACTCGAATCATTCGGAGATTCCAGGCCGATGAATACTCCATCAAAACCTGCTCTTGCCATTAACATCATTAATTCCTCATCATCCACAATGTCGATAGATGATTGTGTGTTGAAAGCGAAAGGACGATTTCTTTTCTCCATCCAGCCAATTATGGCAGGCAGAAGTTCGTGTTTTATTTTCTGACGTTTTCCGATAAAATTATCATCAACAAAAAAAACTTCTCCTCGCCATCCATGAATGTAAATGTCTTCGAGTTCATCAATAATTTGAGTCGTTGTTTTAGTGCGGACTTTTCGACCGAAAAGATTTGTTACATCACAGAAATCGCAATTGAACGGGCACCCTCTCGAATATTGAAGTCCCATTTGTCCGTATTTTTTCATATCGACAAGTTCCCACAAAGGAACGGGACTTTTTCGCATATCGGCTTTGAGTTCTGTTTTATAAACAGGCTTTGCGCAATTATGTGCAAGGTCTTCAAGAAAAAGCGGCAACGTAATTTCCGCCTCATTAAGCACAAGGTAATCACTGCCTGGAATTAATTCTGAAAACGAAGTAAACAAAGATCCGCCCGCAACTACTTTGACTTTGAGCTTATTACATCTTTCTATTATTTTTTTTGCAGAATCCTTTTGAATCATCATTGCAGAAATAAAAACATAATCGGCCCATTTGATATCACGGTCATGCAAAGCTGCTATGTTCATATCAATCAGCTTTTTTTCAAAAGATTTTGGAAGCATTGCCGCGACAGTGAGCAGTCCCAGCGGGGGAAGAAGTGCCTTTTTCGACACAAATTTCAAGGCATTTTTCAAACTCCAGAAAGTATTTGGGACTTCAGGATTTATAAGCAGAATTTTCAAATGGTTTTCCTTATAACAATATACCAATTTAATCAAATGTGTCCATATTTAAAATAGGGGGATATCTCTATATGAACATCGGGATTGCTTTATTATTGACATAGAGCTGAAAGTAGGTATTTTATTATGTAATCATTAGAAATTCACAATTCTTAATTTCCAAAGAAACAATGAGACGCAGAATAGCTGAAGAAACCGTTATATTTATAAGTGTCGCAAAATGGATTTTCATGGCAACTATTGTTGGTGTGATTGTCGGCGCTTCGACCACGATTTTTATTAAAATCCTGATATGGAGCAGTCAGTTGGCAAAAAATTTTGATTATTATTTTTTGCTGCTTCCTGTCGCATTGGTTGCAAGCGCGCTTCTCGTCAAATATTTAGCGCCGGAAGCGCAAGGTCATGGTACTGAAAAAGTAATCGAAGCGATACATAAACGTTCCGGCAAAATCAAATTATCTGTTGTTCCTGTTAAGCTGATTGCAACTATAATAACTTTGGCGGCAGGGGGATCGGTGGGAAAAGAAGGACCTTGCGCGCAAATAGGCGCAGGGCTTACTTCGATGTTTGCAGGTATTTTTAAATTTGACGATAAAGACAGGAAAAAACTTGTGATATGCGGAATTAGCGCAGGTTTTGCCGCTGTTTTTGGAACCCCGATCAGCGGTGCTATTTTCGGTGTCGAAGTGCTTTTCGCAGGCGCTATTTTATATGATGTTCTCCTGCCTTCATTCGTGGCCGGAATCACTGCTCATCAGGTTGCCCAGGCATTAGGCATAACTTATTTTTATCATCCTATACAGTTTGTACCAGTTTTCAGTGAAACTTTTTTTCTGAAAGTAATTGCATCCGGTATATTTTTTGGGCTGTGTTCAGGTTTTCTTATTGAGATATTAAAATTTACCGAATTTTTATCTTCAAAAATTAAGGTTGGAACGGTTTTAAAGGGGTTTATCGGAGGAATTATCCTTATTTTACTTGCGCTGATTTTTTCAAAAGACTATCTCGGCCTTGGCCTAAATTCGATGGAAGCTGCGCTGCAGGGCGAAAAAATGCCCTGGTATGCGTTTATTATGAAATCAATTTTTACTGCCATAACACTCGCATTCGGAGGCAGCGGAGGAATTGTAACACCCATATTTTTCGTCGGCGCTGCTGCCGGCTCACTTTTTGGATTTGTTCTGGGACTGGATATCGCAACTTTTTCGGCAATAGGACTTGTTAGTTTGCTGGCAGGTGCTGCGAATACGCCAATAAGCGCAAGTATTATGGCAGTCGAATTGTTCGGGCCGAAACTTGCGCCTTATGCCGCAATTGCGTGTGTAATAAGCTTTCTAATGACTGGTCACCGCAGCGTTTATCCCAGCCAGGTGCTGGCGACAAGCAAATCATCCTCTATTGAAGTCGAAATCGGCAAAGAATTCGAGGAAATCACAGCGAAATATAAACCGCGGAAGAGCAGCTTAATAAGCTTAATAAAAAGGATAATAAAAAGATCAAACTAATTTGTTTTTATGCTTATAAAAAAGTGCGCCTCCACCCATGGCGCACTTTCTGTTTCATAACTTTTAAAAATTTATGGAGCTACAACGTTTACCTTAAATTCCGTTGTAGTTGCTTCGCCGACAGTCGGGGTTCCTGTTACAGAAACGATATACTCACCGATACTGGTGTTTTCGGGAGCTGTAATCATGAGTTGAACATCAGATTTGTCACTGACCTTGACAAGGACTTTAGCCGGTTCAAAAGTAATTCCTTTGCCCTTGGCTAATTTAATTTCCAGTGTAACGTCCTGCTTGAAAGACTCGCCTCTATCTAAAGAGATGATAACACTTTGGGTTTCACCCTGTTTTATCTTCGTTCCGAAGGTTGGAACAGCAATCTTGAATCCTTCGCCTTTGAGCGTGCTGCCGCCTTTATCACTGTTTGATTGCACGGTATAGCCGGCATCCGGAACAACGACTTTTACATTGAATTCCACTGAAGTTGGTTCGCCGATTTCCGGTGTTCCTATGACAGTAACCTTGTACTCACCGAAGGCAGCGTTTTTGGGCACTGTAATTGTAAATTGAACTTCGGGGCCTTCACTTGCTTTGATGGTTTTTTTAGCCGGATCTATGCTAATACCCTCGGCTGCTTCAAATTGAAGCGTCACATCCTGCTTGAAAGATTCACCTCTTTGCAATTTGATGTTAATGGTTTGTGCTTCACCCTGTTTGACTTTCACATCAAATGTTGGGACATCGATCTTGAATCCTTCTCCTTTGGCTACATTGCCGCCTTTAGGACTGTCTGTGCCGTTTGAGATGGCCGCCAGAACCAGTGTTAATACGAACATACTTGTAATTACTTTTTTCATTTGCTAATCCTTTCTTAAATAATATAAAAATGGAGTCATACAATTAATCCATTTCATGTAAACATCTTTCACAACCTAAGCTTTAAATTTTTCATTTTACTTGACCACGCCATAATAGCCCCGCCAACCCGATAATGATGGCAACAATTCCGCCGATCAGCATCCATATTGCCTTATCGGTAGGTGAGCCGGTAAAAAAACGAGAAATATCAGAACTTAATGACTTTGACGCAGAAACGCCATAAATTACGAGAATGATACCGCCGACAAGTATTGCGAGTAAAACTGCTTTATTCATAATAAGTCTCCTTTTATTTTTGGGTTTCAAAATAATCAAATAGGTTTTCGTCCGCTGATAACTCTAAGCAGGACAACTACAAGGGCGATTACTAAAAGAACATGAATAAAACCGCCCATTGTATAGGAAGAAACCAATCCCAAAAGCCATAATACAACCAAAATAACAGCTAAAGTGTAAAGCATAACAATTTCCCTTTCTTTTCCGATTTAGTGTTTCCCAAAAGCGAACCCGTTAATCGCAACTCTTATTTATTTCCCAATGCGTTTTTGTCTTACTTCTTCCAGATACTTTGCAGCCGCGTCTTTACCACCTAATCCAAACGCAAGAGCTAAAGCAAGAACAATACCGCCAAGGATAATATTGAAAGTAGCGGTTACCAGAAGCGGTGCGATACCAAGCTGTTCAAGTGCAATAGTTACTGCGAAAATAATTATTGCCCATCGGCTTATCGCGGCAAGTATCTCCGGTTTAGGAAGATTGGCATTGCCTGCGGCCGTGCGAACTATTCCCGAAATAAAATTAGCCAGAAACATAGCAACTATCAGAACAAGCAAAGCCGCAATGACTTTCGGTATGTAAGCAAATAAACTTGCCAGAACATCAGAAGCTTTTGGCAAACCCAGCGCATCAACTGTCATCACTAAAACCATAATGATAATCAGCCAATAAACTATGCCGCTCACCAACCGCCTGGCTGAAACATCCATATTCCCCTTGCGGAGAATTTCCGATGTGCCCGCCTTATCTGCAAGCATGTCGAAGCGTACTGCCTTAAGAAGCCAGTCAACTAATCGTCTGATTGTCTTGGCAACAATCCAGCCTACTATCAGGATGATCAATGCTCCCAGCAGGACAGGGAGATAAGCCATTATCCTTGTTAACATTTGGCGGACCGGCTCAATAATAAGAGCGTTCCATTCGATTACAGCTAACATTTTATATCTCCTAAAAAATCATTAATATTCAACTTTAAAATTTCGATGCAGTTCAGAATTACTCAATATTATTTTGCTAAACTCAGCTGAAGATAAAGATCTATTCAACATGATACTTTGCCGTTGATTTAATTTATCTAATTAGAGTAACAACAAAGATTTATTTGTAAATCAGTGTAGAGCCTATTTCTATTGTAAGTCAAACTGACTACGAGGCTGTGGATAAAATCCCTTACATCTATTTGCAGGATTTAACTTTGTTGGTCCAGAGACATTTTTATTCAATCTGCGGACGAGGCTCAAAACGCCCAGACCAAGCAAGCAAATTGTTGCCGGTTCCGGAATAGCTGACGAGGTAAACGCAGCCGTAGCGGTAAACCCGTCATTCCAGTCTTGGCTGCCTTCTAGATGTGCCAGATTGGCAAAACCAAAAGAGAACTCTCTCTCTGAAAGTGTGCCGGTGATTTCTGAACCCGTAATTGTTACGTTACCCGCAACAAATATTTCATCAACTCCAAAGTTGAAGCGTGATACATAACCACTTTCAAAATTGATGGTTAATAACTGATTTGTTGAATCGCCATTTGCGTAGAAATTAATCTCACCTCCGCCGGTATTGCCGAATGAGTCAATTATTTCCACTTCGGTCATTTCAAACCATGCGTCTATAAAGCTATTGCCGCTATATGGGATATCCAGGAGCAAACCGGTTTCAGTATCAGACCATCCGCCATTGAGTGTCGTTCCTATAAAATCGACTTCAAACAGAGGATTGGTGCTGATTCTGGATGGGTCAGCGAACGTTGCTACTGTAAAAGTAGCTTTGGCATCTATGGAAACTATTCCTATGATGACAAGCATCAATATAAAAATACTTACAAATTTTGTTTTCATGTTCTTCTCCATTGTTAAATTCTAATTTTTAATATTCATTTCATTAATCAAGCCAGTCGAAAAATCAGAGGGTTAAGTTATTGCATAACGCTTAACCCTCTTTGGTTTCTAATCGACATCCTTCTTATAACTTATTTTTTCTACTTACTTCTTTTTGCGGATTAAGCTCAACGCGCCAAAACCAAGTAGTGCAACAGTTGCCGGTTCGGGAACTATAAGTTCTTCGACAACTGCTGACGAAGTGAATGCCGCTGTAGCGGTAAACCCACCTGCCGAACCGGCATCGCCTAACAACTTTTTCTTATTGGCAAAGCTGAAAGCAAATTGCTCGTCTGAAAGTACATTGACGATTTCGGAACCAGTAATTGTTACATTGTCTGCAACAAACAATTCATCCGCTCCAAAACCAAACCGCGATACAGAACCACTGGCAAAGACAATAACTACTAATGGGTCTGTAAGTGTACCGTCCTCGAAAAATCTAATTGTTCCAGAACCAGCATTACCATATGAGTCTATCGATACTGGAGTCATATCAAACCACACATTTTGAAAAATGTTAGTATTATATGGAATTTCCAGAGTTAAACCGGTTTTGGCATCATCCCACCCGGCGGTGAGAGAGTTGGCAAGAAAATCAATTGTGAACAGCGGATTGCTGCTGCTTAGAGATGGGTCAGCAAATGTTACCATTGTCATACTTGCTCTGGCGTTGGCGGATATGAATCCAACAGAAAAAAAGATTAATAAATTAATTATCAAAAGATATTTTTTCATATTCTTCTCCTAATTTCGAGGCCATCCTGCGGAGCATGTAATATGCTTGGCATTTTGACCTATATTTATAGTTATGCTAATTTCTTCCTGCGAATCAGACTCAAAACGCCAAGACCGAGCATACAAATTGTTGTCGGTTCAGGAATACAATTTTCACCTGCCCAAATATTGGTCACACTTGTCATTCCAGGCACATTAAACCATATGTTCGCGAAAGCCGGCTGTGGGTGAATCTCACCTTCCAAAACATAGGTCCATTCACCGTTTTCGGTTATGTTCCATGTCTGTTCTCCATAAAATATTCCGCCGTCTGTGTCGACGATATCCTCTACATTATTTATGGTACTGGTGGTTGTTCCAGTAATATAAACGTAGATTTGTTTATAGAGGTCTTGACGAAATAAATTACCCAGTTCGATTTTAATGGTTTGGTCAGAAAAACCTATGCTGGCCTCAAAGTCATCGTTCTCAAGGTAATTTGAAGCCCAGTGGTCAGAATCGGCTGGCGGCGAAATTATAGCTTCACCACCGGTGATGTTAGCTTCCCAGTACCCATAAGCGTAGAGTGTTCCCTCTGCATTCCACCAACTTGGGGCGTCCGGCGGAGATATGACCATAGGAACTGCTAATGATACGCCTGTTAAACTTAATATTATGCATAGTACAGTACAAATTGTTAATAATCTTCTCATTTTTAAATTCCTTTTTTTAATAATTTTCCTAAATAATTTTAATTAACTTCTTCACATTTACATACCCGCCTGCGGCGGATAACATTTACTTTCCGGCCTGACTGTCCGCCTAATAACTTCACACAATCTGTTCCGTGGGAACACCTTTGCTGAAGTATATTTTGATAACTCCTTTCATTTTTATAAAATATTGTTCACTCCACCGTAATTTTCTCCTAGTTAGCCGCTGTAGTGTATGCGGCAAGCAGGTCCGTCTGAGCCAAGGCCGTTGCGGGGTCGGCTGCAAGGTACAACATACCGATGACCTGTGCAGGTAACAATCCCGTCACCGATGGTGTTGGGCAACTGCCTACGTCACCGGTAATGAATGTTAAGGAGCCTGAGTTGGTTACTGCACTGCCGCCGAGAACTGCGAAATTTGCCGCCGTACCAAGATCTATTGGCGTGGCCTGTGATGTGCCGATTGCCAGCAGTCCTACTAATACACAAGTTATAATTAACTTTTCCATACTTCTTCCTTTCGAAAAATATAAAAATGGTGTTATAAAATAACACTCATAAAATTTTTATGGTTTCACAGAATGTTTTTTCTTTAACTCTTCCAGATACTTTGCAGCTGCATCTCTGCCGCCTAATCCAAATGCAAGAGCTAATGCAAGACAAACGCCGCCAAGGATAATATTAAAAGTCGCCGTTACCAGAAGCGGTGCGATACCGAGTTGTTCCATTGCAATAGTTATTGCAAAAATTATAATTGCCCAGCGGCTTACACCGGCAAGTATCCCAGGATTAGGCAATTTGGCAGTTCCGGCAGCCGTTCTAACTATTCCTGAAACAAAATTGGCCAGAAACATAGCGATTATCAGAACAAGTAAGGCGGCAATGACTTTCGGAACGTAAGCAAATAAACTTGTAAGTACATCGGATGCCTTGGGCAGACCCAATGCGTCAACCGTCATCACTAAAACCATAATAATAATCAGCCAATAAACTATGCTGCTTACAACTTCTCTGGCAGTAATATCCAAATTTCCTTTTTCGAGAATTTCTGATATGCCGGCCTTGTCTGCCAGCATGTCGAAGCGTACTGCCTTTAACAGCCAGTCAACAAATCGTTTGATTGCCTTGGCCACTATCCAGCCAACTATTAGAATTATTAATGCTCCAAATAGGACAGGAAGATAGGCCATTATCCTGGTCAACATTTGAAGGACGGGTTCAACAATAAAAGTATTCCATTCAATTACAGCTAACATTTTTATGTCTCCTAAAAAATTATTGTTCTTAATCTTTAAATTTCGCTACAGCTTCGTTACGTATTTTTAGTAAATAAATTTACTTTTTGCCTTTGGGAACAGGTGACCTCTCGCCTTGCGGATTCAGAATTGCACAGTATTAATTTACCAATCATCTATTCAAAACGCTACTTTGCCATTTATTTATACCGGCCTTAACTACTCTAATTCGATTATTCCAAATAGAGTAGCAGCATTTATTTCTTTGTAAATCAGGGTGGAGCCTCTTTCTAACGTACACCAAATGAATACCTCTCTGTCGGTAAAATCCCTTACATCAACTATTTTTACAAAGATTTAAGCTTTGTCGATACAGGTTGACATTTTCATACAATTATCTTACAATGAAAGTCATGATTCAGCGTCTTCTTGCAATTTTCCGATACAAATTTGGGTAAAAGCAGGCAGGAAAGGTGAAAAACCAAACGAAAAAACTAAAAGATATGACCACAAAGCTTGGACGCACCCAACAGATGCTGGATGTGAGCGAAGATAAATACCGGCAGCTTGTAGAGAACGCTGATTGTGTTATTCTTCGCATTGACAAAGACGGCAGAATAACTTTCTTTAATGAATTTGCCCAGAAGTTCTACGGTTATACTGAGAAGGAAATTCTTGGCAAAAATATTTTTAGAACAATCATACCAAAAGAGAATAGCTTAGGTCATAACCTCGTGAAAATTGTCCGAGACATCAAACGCCGGCCTGAACTTTATGCCGCCTTCGAGAATCAGAATATTTGTAAAGACGGCCGAAGAGTTTGGGTTTCCTGGGCAAACAAAGCAATTCGTGATGAAGATGGTAAAGTCATGGAAATCCTTTGCGTCGGCCATGACATCACCCAGCGCAAGCAGATGGAAAACGAGCTGCAGTTATTGGCTGCTGCAGTGCGCAACTCCAATGACGCAATTACAATATTGGATTTGAAAGGCAGCATCATCTCGTGGAACCACGGTGCCGAGCGTATATATGGATACAGCGAAGATGAAGCAAAGAAGATGAATATCGACAGGCTAATCCCCGATCATAAGCAGAACGAAATGATGTTACAGGCTGAAAGAGTACTAAAAGGGGACAATATCGAATTTTTTGAAACACAGCGAATTGCAAAAAATAACCGGATACTGGATATATCACTTACCGTAACGTTATTGAAAGATGAAAACGAGAAACCATTTGCTATTACAACCACCGAACGGGATATTACTGAACGCAGACGGCTGGAAAAAGAAATCCTGGACGTAACCGAAAGAGAAAGAGAACTTATAGGTCAGGAACTGCACGATGGCATGGGTCAGGTGCTTACCGGCATCGCTGTCAAGTGCAAAGGATTGGCATTGAAACTTAAAGACAAAGCTTCAGAAGAGATGAAAGATGCCTTATTGATATCAAAACTTGCCAACAAGGCGATAGCTCAGACTCGAGACTTGGCCAAGATGCTTTATCCTGTCGATATTCAAACAGGGGGCTTGGTATCTGCATTAAAGACACTTGCGTCGACTACAGAAAAAACCATGGAAGTAAATTGTAGATTTCGCTGTGGAAAATCTGTCTCGGTTAAAAATCTTGTTGAGGCAAAACAAATCTATCGTATCGTTCAGGAAGCGATTACTAATGCGGTCAGACATGGCAAAACATCTACTATCAACATAAATCTTCGTTTGACTAACAAAGGAACTGTTCTGTCAATTGAAAATGACGGCCTGGATTTTCCGAAATTATCACCAAACAGAAAAGGGTTTGGATTGAAAATTATGGAATACCGCACCGACCTGATAGGCGGCTATCTTGATATTCGTAAACGCGGCAAAGGCGGAACAATTGTGACATGTACATTTCCGAACAGAGGATAGTGATTTTTAATAAAGAGTGGTTATATGGCATTAAAGAAAAAACAAGATAACACTCCTGAAAAGAAAACACAGATTCTTATAGTTGACGACCATCCTATTGTACGAGATGGACTTGCCTCAATTATCAATCACGAACAAGACCTGAATGTATGCGGCGAGGCTGAAGATGCGTTTCACGCCCTGAAAGCTATTGAGGAATTGAAACCGGATGTCGTTGTTACCGATATTTCCTTAAAGAATTCAGATGGTATTGAACTGACAAAGAGTATTAAGGCAGGACACCCAAAATTGTTTGTCATAGTCCTTTCCATTCACGATGAATCCGTATATGCCGAGCGAGCTCTTTTAGCAGGCGCAAAAGCCTACCTGATGAAGGATGCTGTTTCTGACAATATTGTCCAGGCGATTCGCACAGTTCTAAATGGTGAGATATTCGTTAGTGACAAAATTTTAAAGAAGTTCCTCCACAAAATTGCAGGCAGCAATACTGGTACTGCGAAAACGCAAATAGATAATCTCAGCGACCGTGAATTAGAAATTTTCCGCTTGATTGGAGAGGGTCTAAAGGCTTCATTGATAGCTAAACAATTGCATTTAAGCATAAAAACGATCGAAACTTATCGCACACGCATTAAAGAGAAATTAGATATCGTCAATGCATCTGAACTCCTCCAGTATTCAATAAGATGGGCAAAGAGTCAGGACAGAGAGTGATTGCATCTGGAAACGCAGTCCTTAAGATATAACATCTCTTAACAACATATTGGAAATAAAATTTACCTTTGTTTCGCAATCCACCTACACAAAGATAAGGGAATTCATCTACAGCAAAAGCAGACGCTACGCTGGTTTACACAGGCAAAGCTTATATTATTATCATGAGAAAGCCGTATGGCAAATATGGATGCGTTAGACAACGGCCGGTTTTAATGTTTTACATGTCTTTCAGAATTTCTAAGGGGCAGGTTTGTTAATAAAGCAAAAATCTGGTGCAATGACGGAAAAGAACAAAGTTCATATCCTTGTTGTCGATGATCATCCAATCGTACGTGATGGATTGGCACAGTTGCTTAATCTTGAAAAGGATTTTGTTGTTATTGCTAGGGCCGGCAATATCGCAGAAGCCGCCAAGGCTGTGAGAAAACACCGAATTGATTTGGCGATTATAGATATGCTGCTTCAAAATGAGACAGGTGTTGAGGTTATCAAAAAGATAAAGCCGCTGTGTCCAGATCTGATTGTGCTGATGTTTTCTATGAGTGATGATTCCGAATACATCAAACAGGCTTTTGATGCAGGGGCAAGAGGATATATTACCAAGGATGAGTTGTCTGAAAAAATTATGGATGCGATAAGACAAGTGCTTGATGGGCGGATTTATCTTAGCAGGAAATTAGCCAAAAAATTTAACTTAACAAAGTAATGAAGAAGTATGAAAGGATTATATAAAATGGCTTTCTTAACAGTGAATAGTATAAAATTTAACTCTGCGGAAAACGAAGGGCTTTGCCCGATTTGCGGAGAAGTTATGAAGGAAGTGGATAGAATGAAGGAAGGACCGCACTTTTTTATATGGTTTAAGTGCAGAATAGAAAATTGTTACGGTCAATGGCTGCAAAAACGACCTGTTAGACAGGCACAACCTATGATGATGGTTAATAATCAGGAAAAAGAATTGACTATTGGGGGAAATCAGTTTTGCCCCAGCGTTCCCTCTTCTGAATTGGAATTAATACATTAATAGTTGACGTTCAGCCTGTCTTTTTTTTATTCGTCAAGCGGTACCGAAGAGCTTTCGGAACGTTCGTCTAATCGCTGTGGGGTTTCAGCACGCCGATCGGTATTCCTGTGGACTCCGTTACAGTTGTAAAGAGGGTCATCCCAATAATCACTGCCTGTATAGTGATGGCAATCTTTCTTATTTTCCTCACCACAACTGCATATAAAGAGAGAAAACACGAATATTCCAATTAATAAAACCTTTTTCATAAAACATTCCTTTATAATTCAATTATACGCTTAGAACATCCGTTCCGAGAACAGGTAAAAGCCTTTAATTTCCATCAGGAATATTTTGAAATTTAAGAAACGCAAATAAAAAAAGGCCGGTTATTAGCCGGCCTTTTGATACTGATACCTTAGATTTGATTATTTTACTTCATCGTCAATCCACTGGCAGACTTCTTTTACATCCTGCAGTGTGATATCGCCCATGTGCGCGATTCTGAAAGTCTGGTCTTTCAATTTACTATATCCGTTGCCGAAAATAGTATTATGTTTTGCCTGAACAGCTTTAATCACATCGCCGACAACTATGTCTCTGGTATTTTTAACTGTAGTCAGGGTATTTGAAGCGTATTTTTCTTCGCAGAACAGGCCGAATTTTTCTTTCGCCCAGCCTCTGACATAGTCTGCCATTGTTTTATGTCTTGCCCAAACGTTTTCCATTCCTTCTGCAAGAAATTTTTTGCACTGGTAGTTGATGGCCATAATGTGCGGAATCGACGGCGTTGTCGGGGTCTGGTCTTTGACAGCGCTCTTTTCGAATTCCTGGAAGTCGAAATAGTATCCGCGGCCGGTAATTTTCTTGCTCTTTTCCAAAGCTCGATTGCTGACGGCAAAAACGGCCATTCCCGGCGGAATTGCAAATGCCTTCTGAACAGACGCAAATACAACGTCCCAGCCGAGTTTATCGAAATGCAGCGGCAGACCGACCATACCACTGACAGCATCGACAAGCACAAGAACATCAGGATATTTTTTCTTCATCATTTCGCTGATTTCATAAACGGGATTCGTAAGGCCGGTGCTTGTTTCATTATAAACAAGCGTAATTGCAGGATATTTGCCTTCGGCCAATTTCTTATCAATCATTTCAACGGTAGTCGCTTTGCCCCAGTCAACCTTAAGCTCTTCGACATTTCTGCCGCAGGCTCTGGCAACGTCGGCGAATTTATCGCTGAATGCGCCGCACATTGTACAAAGAACGGTTTCGTTGTGGTCAACGCAATTTCGAATACTGCCTTCCCAAACGCCTGATGCGGATGATGTACTCAGATAGACATGCTGCTCAGTAAACAGAATTTGTTTGAGCATATCCACGGTTTCCTTGTGCAGTTGAGCATATTCTTTGCCTCTATGGCCCAGAGTATATCTGCTCAATTGCTGCAATACATCGGGCAGGACATGCACAGGCCCGGGTATGAACAGTCTCGGCGGATTTTTCCAGTCAACCATCTTTGTTTCTCCAAAAAAGTTAGTTTATGTTTTTTCGTTACAGTTTATTTATTGTAAGTCCTGAAAATATCTTGGGATAAAAGAACGTAGATTTCTGAGGCATTTTTTCATTCTCCGCAGCTACGGCTCTTACCTGCTGGACTTTCGTGGGATTCATAAAGAACAAAACCTGCATTTCGCCGCTGTCAACCTTCGCGATTGCCTCATCAACAGCTTCGCCAATATCCTTTATATACTCAATATTCGATTCACCGGCAAGAGCTTCGTCGCCAATGCCTAAAATACCTTCAAGAATCAACTTATGCAATACAACAACATCGAGAGATTTTGAAGCTGTGCTCATAGGCAATGAATCCAAAGCATTTTTATTTTTGAGCATTATGTAATAAAAACTTTTGCCATCGTAAATGCCAAAAGCATTTTCTCCCTGCTCAAAAGCTTTTGCCATCCTCTTTTGCATCAAAGACTTAGCCTTATTTTTACCTTCTTTATATTCGAACTGCGTAACTTTGAAATTTTGCTGCAAGTTTTTAATCAGCTCATCGGTATTATAATTCATCAAATTGCCAACAAGTCTGTGAGTGGGAAGGACAACAAGGCCTTCGTTGTGCATATTAACAAAAGCTATCATCAGCCATTGAGCGTTTGGATTTTTTGTGAGATTATAATAATTCAGGGCCGTTTCATAACGATGGTGGCCATCAGCAATTAAGCCTTCTTTTTGAGCCATCATTTTTTGAATCTGACCGATTTCCTCCGGCGAATCAATAGCAAATAACTGATGCTTTACGCCATCATCATCGACAAACTCTATTAAACTTTTTTTCTGGGCTGCTTTCTTAATTATATTGTCCGCAATAACTTGTGAATCATCATACAGCATAAAAACAAGTTCAAACTGGGCTGCTGTCGCCATTGTTAGTTTCAACCTGTCTGCCTTTGGACCGTCCAGAGTTTTTTCGTGAGGCTGGACACCGGAACCGAACTGAGCGAGTTTGGAAAGGGCAATAAAGCCGCTGCGCTGGTATTTTTTGCCGGCAATTTCAAATTCCTGGACATACGCGTAAATTGTTTCTTTGTCGTCCTGTTTGAGGGCGTTTTTCTTTATCCAATCATTAAGAAAATCGGCTGCGCGGGTATATTGATTATTTTTGTCGTTGTCTGTAAGTTCTTTTTTGCCAAGGATTACGCGCACAATGTTGTGCTGGTTCTGCTGATAAAGATTATTCTGCTGGGCAGGGTTAATAACATCATAGGGCGGGGCGATGCACTTGCCGCTGTCGCCAACTACATCGGAGTTAAATCTGTATGCTTTAAATCCTTTTATTTCCATTTCTTTAATATATCCTTAAATGAACATCGAATTCATTGAAACAGGACTGAAATATTACCAAAACATTAGTTATATTGCAAGTGGTGAATAATAAAATTACAAATATTTTTTATTAAGCACATAGTAATCACATAACAGATGTAATAAATGTTCCGTTTTTCACAATATTATTTGCTTTATTTCTTTACTATTCATTATAGAATTGTGTTATCTTTTTAAAGGAGATGAATATGTATTGCCCAAAATGCGGAATAGAAAATCCTGTTGATGAGAAAATCTGTATTTCGTGTTCCACGCCTTTGCCTGTTGTTCCCGATGAGCCGCCGCCATTTGCCAAGACGAGTGCGCTGGCAATATGGTCGTTTGTGCTGGCGATTATGGGATTGTTTACGTTTTTAATAACTGCTTTGCCAGCTATGATTTGCGGAATTATCGGCCTTGTCAAAATCAGCAAAAGCAACGGCAGATTGAAAGGCACCGGTCTTGCCATTGCGGGAATAGCGATCCCGGCGGTAGGTATTATTTTAATCCCTATTTTAGCAATAATGCTGGCGATATTGATGCCGGCGATGGGGAAATCAAGGCAACTGGCTCAAAGAATAATGTGTTCGACAAATTTATCCGGTCTTGGCAAAGCGATGCTGGTTTACACCAACGATTATAATGATACGTTCCCGACAGCGGAAAAATGGTGCGACCTGCTTATAGAGTATAGCGATGTAACGCCGCAGCAGTTGCTTTGTCCCGGAGATGTAAAATCAGATGTGCAATCAAGTTATGCTTTCAATGTAAATCTTTCCGGTATGAATATTTCAGATGTTCCACCGGATACGGTTTTGATTTTTGAGGCACCGGCCGGTTCAAATCCTGTTGGCGGGCCGGAGATTTTGAATACTCAGAGACATCAGGGCGAAGGGTGCAATATTATTTTCGCAGATTGCCATGTGAAATTTGTGAGAACAGAAGATCTGCAAACGCTCCGTTGGAAGCCGGACGAGCTAAGTGAATAAAGCAGCACGGCTCCAACGGTCCGCTCCGACTTGCGCAAATTTGTCGAAATCGCTGTTTTCAGCGTAAAAAGCGGGTATAAAAAATTAAAGTTCGATTGAGTCAGGATTAACGTAAAATAAGGAGTTATGAGCGATTTTAAAACTGTAACTATTTGTTTATAGATTACTTATAGCGAATTTGCTAAAAATCGAAAAAAATCACGAATTTTGATGCGGTTTTGATGAAAAATAGAAAAAAATGGTGAGAAAAGTATATAAAAATGAAGCGTTTTCTATAGACGTTCAGGGTCTTTAATGGTCGGCTTTTGACGCAATTTGGTTATTCTTCATAAAGATTGCGCACACTCAGCCACCCCGATGCAAATTGACAAAGTAGACACTAAAAATGTTTAATGCCGACCCATCGAAGACGGGAAAGCATCCCTGCGGGAGATTAAAAATTGAAGCTCGATGTAGAATGTATATAATACACATACATTGGAAGGCTCTGGAACGAAGAAGCACCCCCTCTGATTTTGCTTTCAAGGGTCCCCGCAAGGGGGATTGGAACAACAAAATCCTGAAGAAGCGGGGGTCTCCGCGTTGCTTCGACGAAGAAAAATAATATATAAATAAAAAATGGATGCTTATATTTGTGAGCTTTGCAGTAAAAAGGAAAAAGATTACTTGTCAATAAAGTTGTTTCGTATTTTAAATTGGAAATTAAATAACATTTTGATTTCTTTAGATGTAAGAAATGCAAAATCAAAAATAGGATCAAATAGTATGAATTTTCAAAGAAATGATTTAGAAGCTTTCGGTTTTGAAGGATTTGTTAAGATTTCTCATTTGAAAACAAATGGCTGTGATATAGTTCCCAAACAAATGGGAGTTTATATTGTTGTAAATGAAAATCCCCAAAAATTTAATTATTTGAAAAAAAGTATTGGCGGGTATTTCAAGGATAAAGACCCAACAGTGAGTATTCTTGAATTAAAAAATAACTGGGTTGATAATGCTTATGTTGTTTATATCGGCAAAGCAGGAGGAGTCACATCAAATGCAACATTGTTTAAAAGGATTAATCAATATATTCAGTTTGGCAAAGGAAAAAAGATAGGTCATAGAGGAGGAAGATATATTTGGCAATTGAAAGACTCTGATAATTTATTATTTGCTTGGAAGCCACTGATAGATGAAGATCCTAGATTTATTGAATTATCATTGATAAATGAATTTACAAAACGATATAACAAAATGCCTTTCGCCAATTTAATCTAAATGAATGTGATTAAAAATTAATATCGAAAAATTTCTTTTATGCAGTTTTCATGGAGTATTAAATAAATATGGATGATCCTTGGATTTATTTTTTTATTTGGATTCTTATATGTACAATTTTAATATGTGTATATTTTATCAGAAGGATTATTATTTTATCTAATGTAAAAGTTAATGGTAATAAAATAATCAAAGAAGCATTGCGCCCAAGAGTTAAAATTCTTACAACAAAAATCCCTAACAAGAAAAAATCATTACAACCTAAATATCGTAAAAAGAGTGAGGGCTGATGATTATTCGTTATCTGATCTTGAAAGAATAAACCCATAAACATAAAATTATATTAACCTCGCAATGGCAAACAAATGCGTCATCAGCATATATTATTACATAATTTTGGGGTTGTGAATGGTTTGGGCGGCAGAAGAAAACCCCCGGCTGAGCCGGGGGCTAATTTTGAGTTGTGAGTGGTTTGTTGAGGGGATGGCGCGGGGGCGTATTTTTTTTAGAAACTTATCTGGAATAAGAGATAAAGATATGTTACTGTTACACTAAGGTGGAAAATGTTGTTAATGTGATTTTTTGGGGTGCCTGAATGAGTGAAAAACAATTTAACATCGAAACTGAAATGGACGACCTTCGCAAAGAACTTGAAAACTTTCAGCAGGAAAAGGAACGCGTCAGGGCGATAGTCGGCAAAATCGGGGGCGTACCAACGTATCATTCCAAACTCGCAAATATCATCTTTATAATAGTTCTTGTTGTATCTGTGATAATTTCACTTATCGGCGGTGAAAAAATCAGGTCTCTTATGATAGAGGCGGCGGTTATCGCACTGTCAATTAAGATTATCTATATGATTCACTGCCAAACGAAAGTAAATCATTTCAAGCTGTGGATGCTCTCATCCATCGAATGGCGGCTGAATGAAATTATGAAGCTCGTCAGAAAATCGGAAAACAATAAAACGTAACTTCCGATTTAATTTGTTTTGGTTCTAATAGCTAAATTTGTACGGAGCCAGACATCGCAGGTGTGAATCGCGAGTAAAATGTATTCACGTCTCGATGTGCCGAACTGTTCCAATCTCTTACTTAGTTCCGCGAATACGGGCTTGAAATTTTTATCGATATAATCTTTTGGTATCGCATCGAAAATCGGCCAAAGAAGTTCATCGCTCAAACTCGGTTTTTCGGCGGCGAAGCAGTCAGCGCAAATAGTTACAAGCTCAAGCAAATCATTGCTCAAATTTAATTTCTGCATTGGCTTTTTCAATTTCATCATCGCTTCACAGATTGTAGTTGACCAATCGGTGCGGGCGGAGCGGTATAGTTTTATATATGTTCGTTCGCTTCCGATGATTTTCGCGGCAGCGAGAGCAAGTTCGCCTCGGAAAGTTTCTGTTTGTGATTCGCTAAGCAATTTTAAAATATCGTCGAGTGCGGGCATATATTTCAGGGTGCCGAGTGCGGATGCGTAAGCGGTTTTGAGTGCGTGGTCAGTTTCATTTTTTAAAAGGTCGAGCAGTTCCGCTGCGATTTCCTTATCATCGAGTCCTGCGAGCGCTCTTGCGCTTCTTGCTCTTAAAATTCTGTATGGTGCATCGAGCTGTTTTCGCAGTGCGGGAATTGCGGAGGCATCGCCGATTTGGCCGAGGGCCCAAGATGCTGTTGCGCTTAACTCTATATCGGCGCCGTTTACCACATCAATCAAAGCTAAAACAGTTCTGCGGTTGGGCTTTCTTGTTGCCATCGCTACGATAGCTTCGTAACGGACATCGAAACTTGGGTCATTGAGCGCTTCGACGAGTTCATCGTTATTGAAGGCGTTATCGAGCCGGCCGAGGTCTCGGGTTGTTTCGATTCTTTCCTGTTCTTCTCCCGCCCAGCGATAACGTATAATGGTGTTAAACGTGCCGAACAGGCCGAAAGGGACGTTCTCGAATAAATGGCCTACGAATTCCTTTGTGGTGATTTCGCTGTCGGCTTTAATTTTTCCGATGATATAAATCGCGGCTACCGGCATCGCGATATGAAGTGCGAAAATCGGCAGGAAAGAATTTACCTTAATGTGCAGCAGCATAACTTCGGACTGGTCGAGATTGCTGAAAAATTTAAGCGCGATACCGACTGCGAGTGGGCCGAGGCCTGCGAAGAAACCTGTCCAGGCGAACCAGACTGCATGATATGAAGTTTTTCTATCGGGTGGAAAAATAGTTAAGAACAGGTATCTGTCAATTCCTATAAGATAAGCGACGCAAACAAGTCCGCCGAAGAACGATACTGCCATTGCGGAATAGAAGCTCATATTTCCTGCGTGGCGCGGAATCGCGTACCAGAGGAAGGGCATCATAATATGGAACATCACACCTGTAACGAACACGGGTTTTCCGCCGAAGCGGTCGGCAGCCCAACCCCAGAAATAAACGGCCAAAATGGTTCCCAAGGTTGTCCACATCGTGAGGTGAACGACTTTTCCGCTTTCGATGCCGATGATATCCTTCATATAAAGCGGAATGAAGGATGCGACGCCCTGCACGATGAAAATAAAAATAGCGATTCCCCAAAGCAGTCCGACGAAATCTTTGTCTTTGAAAGCCTTGAGCATATTTAGGTAATGTTCTTTGCTGTGGCTTTTTCTTTTAATTTGTGCGCCGCCGGGGAAAAAGCCGTGGCTTATGACGGAGAGGATGCCGACACTTGCGCCGAGTCCGATAAGAAACATAAACCCAGAGAGTCCCTTGGATTTTGCAATCCAGAAACCTGCGAACCATGTTCCGCCGAGGACTATGATGCTGCACAGGAAGGTGTTGAGCGCGATGATTTTGCTGCGGATATTTGTTGGAAGTATTTCCTGGCTCCACGGGCCGCCGGCGGTTAGACCTGTTACGAGGGATACGGAAAAGACGAGCATAATGAATGTAACCCACAAAAACGCACCGGTGGAGCCGTAATTTGCGGCGACATTGGGGGTATAGAGCAGGCCGAAGAGGATTGTTGTTCGAAGGCCGAAAAATATTAAACAGGATTTTTTATAGCCTATTCTTTCGACGAACGGTGCGACGAAAACGGATAAAACCTGGAAGAAAAGAGGCAGAGCGACTAAAATACCGATGCGGGCTTTGTCGAAATTAAGCGCATCGAGAAAGAGGATCAATACAGGCCCGAAAATAAAGGAAATCCTGATATTGTCCAGCATCCCTGCAGCCAGCCACCATGGTAATCGCTTTTTACGCTCCGCGTTTGTTGGAATCGCCGTCATTTACTACACCTATTTTGTCGCAAATCTAAAATCATAGTATTTTATATACGTTCATTATAAGGAAAAATCGTAAAATAGCACAGAATCCTTTAAAAATTTGATTTGAGTATTGACACTGATTGTAAATAACTAATAATAAGCCCAAGATACATCTTGAATAAACCGGAGTACCCTTAAAGGGTAGAAAACTCTCGCGATTGAAAGGGTAAGTTATTATTTCAAACACTTACCCAGGGATTGGCGGGAAAATTCAATTAGGAACAGTAGAATGGAAAAAATTTTATTGATTGCGGTTTGTTTAATCGCATCGGCAGCGTTTGCGGAAAGCAATTTGCCGCAGGGGCAGGGTGGAAATGAATCGCCTGAGCAAATGCGTCAGAGAATTGAAGAGATGCAGCGGCCGGGAAGAGAAATGCCGCAAGTTTCGCCAAATGAAACGATTTCGATTCCTTATAAGCAGCAGCTTGCACAGGAATATCAGAAACATAATTATCGGGTTGCGGTTTTGGAACGCATTCGCGAGTTGGCGCGTGAAGCAGGCAGGGCGGATATTATTTCCAAAGTTGATGAGCTGATGAAACTCGAAAATAACAGGCATGTGAAAAAAATTAACAAGCTTCAGTTTCGAGCTAAATAATTGGAGAACAGAAAAATGCGAACAACATTGATTGCAATAATTTTCGTTAGTTTGATTTTTTGTTTCGGCTGCAAAAAAGAACAGCCGCAGGTTGAGACGAATGTACCGGCAGCAGAGCGGCAATTACCATTGAAGGAGCAGGAGAAACAAAAAGCACAAGAAAATATAACGACAGAAAATATGAATCAGGAACTGGAAAAAGTTGAGGAAGAAATTCGGCAGGACATAAACAGTGATAAGTAAGTAATAAATTTTTTTAAGGAGAGTACAATGTTACGAAAAATACTGTTAGTTGCGGCTGTTGCGTTTATGCTTTTCTCGTTTGGGTGCAGGACTGAACCGGAACCCGGAACACCTCCAGAAACGCCGCCGGCTCCGAATATGCCAGAATAATCAGAGCAGTAAAAAAATGGGCAGGTGTTTGGCCTGCCCTTTATATCAATTCAATGATGAAACCATCGTGCGACTATTCGATAGTTATACCTGCATATAACGAAGAGGATTTTCTACCTAATACTCTTGCATCTGTAAAAGAGGCGCAGCTATCTGTACCGCAGCGCAGCGGCGAAGTTATCGTCGTTGATAATAATTCCACAGACAAGACGGCTCAAATAGCGAAAGAGTTCGGGGCGATTGTTGTATTTGAACCTGTCAATCAGATTTCACGCGCAAGAAATGCCGGCGCGAAAATCGCGAACGGAAAATATTTTATTTTTCTTGATGCCGATACAACTCTTTCGCAGCGACTTTTGCAAAAAACTCTCGAGCTTCTTGACAGCGGCAAAATCGCGGGCGGGGGGACAATAGTTGATGATAAGCAGGTAAGTCTTGCACGAGAGAAATTTTTGATTCGGCTTTGGAATTTTATTTCGCGGGTCAGGACACTTGCCGCGGGGCTGTTTCTTTTTTGCCTGGCTGAGGGGTGGCGTGATGTCGGCGGGTTCGATGAAACTGTTTATATCGCGGAGGAATTGATTTTTTCGAAGCGCCTGAAAAAATGGGCGAAGAAAAAGAATATGAAATTCTGCATTTTAGATATTCCCATACAAACATCGTGGCGAAAATATCAGTGGTTCGATTATAAAACGCTCGTTTTCGGTCTGACATTCGGGTGGTTTTTCAAAAAGAACAAGGCGAAATGCCATATATGGTACGATAGAAAACAAATCCATTAGTTCTTTTAAGAAACGTGCATTTCTGTTATAATCCCGCGATTAAATCAAAAGTTTATTTATCAGGTTATATTATGGCATTACCAGTAGTAGCAATTGTAGGCAGGCCGAATGTGGGCAAAAGTTCGCTTTTTAACGCAATCGCGGGCGAAATGATAAGCATTGTCGAGCCGACGGCGGGCGTTACTCGCGACCGCATCAGCGCGATTATTGAGCGGAATGAACGGTTTTTCGAACTAATCGATACCGGCGGGTATGGAATTGTCGATTCCGACCAGCTCAAGGAACATATTGAGAATCAGATTCAACTTGCAATCAACTCCGCAGATGTGGTGGTTTTCGTTGTGGACATTCGCGACGGACTTGTGCCGCTCGATGAGCAGGTTGCAAGGATGTTGAGAAAAAACGATCTCAATGTAATTCTTGTGGCTAATAAAGCGGACGAAGCGCCGATGTTTCCGCGCGCTGCGGAATTCGCGAAACTTGGATTCGGAAATGCGCTTTGCGTTTCGGCGACGAACAATCTCAATAAACAGCTTCTTGTCGAGAAGATAAATGAATTCTTAAAAGACAAAAGCACGGAAAGACCTGACAATATTGAAATGCACCTCGCGATTGTCGGCAAAAGAAACGCCGGCAAAAGCACACTCACCAACGCAATCGCAGGTCAGGAGCGTGTCATTGTAAGCGAAATGCCGGGCACAACTCGCGACGCAGTTGATGTTCGTTTCGAAAGGGACGGCAAAACTTTCGTGGTTATCGATACGGCGGGTGTTCGCAAAAAAAGCAGTATCGCAGACAGCATAGAATTTTACAGTTATGTAAGGGCGACAAAATCAATCAGCAGGGCAGATGTTGTTATGTTATTGATTGACGCGACTGAGCCGCTGTCGCAGGTTGATAAAAGACTCGCATCGTTTATAGCGGAAGAATACAAAGCGTGCATTCTCGTTGTGAACAAATGGGATTTGGCCAAAGACAGCGCCTCTACGGAAGATTATGTAAAATATCTCGGCAAGATGTTTCCTCAACTGACTTATGCGCCGATTGCATTTACCACGGCGACGGAGAACAGAAACGTTCAAGCGGTTCTCGATTTGGCAAATGAGCTTTTCAAACAGGCGATAACAAAAATATCGACACCGAAGTTAAATAAGGCAATAGAGCTGATTACTCAGGAGCGCCTTGGCGGCAGGTCTAAAGCGGGCAGTCTGCCGAAAATTTATTACGCGACGCAGGTTGCGATAAAACCAATAACGCTGATTTTGTTTGTGAATAGAATCGATTTGTTCGATGAGAACTTCAGAAGATATTTAATCAACAAGCTTCGCGACCATTTGGGATTTGCGGAGGTTCCAATCAGACTTCTTGTTCGGCCGAGACGGCGAGAATAGAATATCGATTTAGAATTTTTCGCCAGGGTCAGCCATAGATTTTTCCTGCGAGAAATTAATCGCTCGTATAGGATAGGGAATATTAATTCCTTCTTTAGCGTATCTTTCGTGCAGATTTTTTATAAACTCGTGTTTAATAAGATATTGGTCAGTGAATTCTTTCGCACGCAGTATAACTGAAAAATTGATACTGAAATCCGAAAACGTGTGATACCTGATAAAGGGTTCAAATTCGGGCACGCCTCCTTTGACTTCCTTCAACGTTTCTTTTGCGACTTCAATTGTAACTTTTTCAACGTGTTTCAAATCGCTGTTATAGTGGACTCCTACCTGCATCAGCACGGACATTTCTTTTTCGGGCAGGTAGTAATTTGTGGCGATGGCCTTTGTCAATTTTTCGTTTGGGATTAAAATTAAATTGTTTGCAAGAGCTCTTATTTTTGTCGCTCTCCAGGTGATATCGACAACATAACCTTCTTCGCCGGAATCGAGTTTAACATAATCGCCGACCCTGATTTGTCTGCTCATAACGACATAAAAGCCCGCGAAAATATTTCCGAGCGTATCCTGCATCGCAAGCGCAACGGCAAGGCCGCCGACGCCCAATGTAGCAAGTATTGGGGCAATCGAAATGCCGAGAGTATTAAGTATAATTAAAATGCCGACCATAAGAATTATGACTCGGGCGATGTTCTGGGTGAGCGATGTTATCGGTAGAACGCCTTCGATTTGGCCTGAATGTTTGGATATCATTATTGTAGTCAAATTTACCGTCATAAGCGTAATCGAGAGCAGACCCAGCGCGAGCAGAATCTTTCCAACGATATTAACTATGTTTCCGGGGAGTACCGATACTTCGAGAGCGAGATAAATACCGAGCATAAGAAACCAAATAATCACCGGGCCGCGAACGATTTCTTTTGTAAGTCTGCCGATTTTGCTTGTGTGAGACCATTTTGAGAGCCTTACAGAGATAATGCCTCTTACGATTAAACCAACAATAATCGTTGCGAACAAAACAGTTACCGGCAGAATCGCCATATTCAGCGACGTCCAAATTTTATTCATTATTTCATTAGCGGTGTTCATAAGTTGATTCCTTTAATACAGAGCCTGCACTTGCAATAACAATTCATGCACTGTCTAAACAGATATGATTACGGCATCATCATCAGACCATTTTGATTTGGGTCGATGACAGGCACTAATCTGAATTTTGCCTCGGCCGGGTCGCCTCTAAGGCGGATTTTATCTTCGCGCAAAAACGTGGTCGGGAAATTATAATTTATCTGCCGAGTAACTTCCGGTTTGCCTACATCATCGTCCTGAATATCAAGGAGCACTTCGAATTGTTTTTGTTCATAGGCGTCTCTTGCTTCGGGTGTAGCGAGAATCGGAATGCCGCCGACTTCAGGCCTTTTTATGAATTCAACTTCATATCTTCCCACGAGATTTGCACTGAAAGTAAATCCGAGAGTTCCGCGGATTGTATATGGTTTCATATCTTCGCTAATGGCGGGCAGTTCGACCTTAACTGTCGCATCAGAATACCGCACTTCATTTTTAGCCAACTCAATATACGGATTTTTGGTTATTGATCCGGCGCGAGCCTGTTTTCTTTCTGTTGCTGACGGGAGTTTAACTTTCGACTCGGTAACCTGGTCGGGCGCGTACATTGTAATTATATCGGGTGTGATTTTCGCGCTGGGAATTTCATTATCCATTTCGTCAACGCATTTTATCGGCAGTGTTTTTTCTTTGAGCGCGACAACTTGTATATCGTCGAGCTTGTCTGGGTGGGCAAACTTTACTGTCAGTCCATACTCCTGAATTTTTTCACTTTCAGCGAGAAATTTCCGCACATCCGGCAAACTGTACTTTCCGGGGGTTTCCATATTTTCTTTTGCAGGGTCGAAAATGACGTCTAATTTTTCTTCGCCGGCCTGGATTTTGCGGTTTAGTTCGCTGACTTTTACCGATGGGCCGCGCAAGTCCGCTTTTACCTGGATTTCTGTTTTGCCGTCGATTGTAACCCAAAGCTGCGGGTCTGCTTTGCTTGCGATGATGGTCATAGTCTGGCCTGTCAGGTCTTTATCAAGGGAAAGGTCCGCCCAAATCCAGATAAGACAGGTTATAAATATAACAAGACCGGCTTTTTTAAATTTTGCTAACATCTATACTTATATATAAGCAAAAAAACGTGATTGTAAAGCAAGTTTTATACCAATTGGTATTATTACTCGCGCGTTGCGAGGTACGCTAAATTATTTACCAGCTTCGCTTTACCCCCCTGCGGGGACTGGAGCCGCGGAGTACCGCACGAATATTTTTTGGGATTTGTATTATACCCTCTTTAAACTCCAAAAGTTCATATTTTATTCAAACTGCTGTTGATTTTAGCCTGGATACATAAATTCGGGGACGCGTTTTGGTCTTCCGTTATCATCGACGCAGGCCAGAACGCTCCAGCCTTCCGCCAGCAGAAGTCCGACTCCGGGGCGGATAAGTTTGTAAGAATGTACAATTTTTGCGGCAGTTACTTTTGTGCATTCGGTAACTAATTCGAGTGTTTCATCATAAAGGGCGGGTCTTCGGTATTTGACGTGAAGTTCGGCAACAACCATATAAAAACTCTCCCGTTCGAGGTCGCTGTACGCAAGTCCGTTAGCGCGAAGAAGTTCGGTTCTGCCCATTTCGAAATAGATTGGATAGACGCTATGATGGACAACGCCTGCCTGGTCGGTTTCGCAGTATCGGGGCACTACGGTTATCGTGTGCGATTGAACGGTCGTTTTTTCCGGGAAAATCATGTCGGCAAGATTAGCAAATTATCAAAAATTATCAAGAACTGTTACAAAAAACAACTTATAAAGTCCGGTAAAAAAGAACGAAAAACCCTTAAAACCGGCTTGTAGTGCTCTTCGTAAAAATAGATATGGGATTTAAAAAAAATGAAATTACCTAAATTGACATTCAGTCAATTATCTGTTAAAATAAATGACGTAAATAGTTGAAATTATTTGCGTTTACCGGTTATTATGATTTAATAAAATGTGAGGAAAGTATGAAGACCAGAACTTTGATGAATGTATTGCTTGCGATGTTTTTGATCGTATCTGTTGTTGCGGTAAGCGGCTGCAAATCGGTTGCTGAAACCACTGGTGAAGGTGTGTTGGCTGTTAACCAGGGATTCAGCTCTGTAATGGGCGGTCATGGGCTTGGTGAAAGCGAAAAAGAAAGAACAGACGATCATTCAAGGCAGCTTCGTCTCAACGGCTCAATGTTGGTTGATGATATTGATGCCTGGATGATGACTGACAGGGCAAGCAGACTTTCTGAGTTTACCGTAAGATAAATAAATTAATCACAATTTAGCTATAAGGGATTGGCTGCGAAATGTGGATTGATGCGATAATTGAATATTTGAAACGTGTCGCGACGAACAATCCGCTGATTGTAATAATTGAATTGCTTCTAATCGGCCTGGTGGTCTACTGGGCCGTTAATTTTATTGAAGGTACCCGCGGGGAAAGGCTTTTCAGGGGCGTTATCATCCTATTGCTTGCCGGTTCGATGATTCTTAAACTGCTTGTCGGCAGTTTTAATCTTGAAAGACTTCAGTACCTGTACAGCAGTTTTCTGATTCTCGTTTTAATTCTGGCGGTAGCGGCGTTCCAGCCTGAAATCCGCAGAATGCTTATTCGCATCGGTCAAACCGGCAGCTTCGGCAGCTCAAGTCAAAGACAACTTTCGCAAACAGTTGAAGAAATCATAATGGCGGTTAATAACCTTTCGGAAAAGAAAATCGGCGCAATTATTGTGATTGAAAGACAGGTAGCTCTTGGGGAATTTACCGAAACCGGCGTTAGAATAGATGCGCAAGTTAAAGCTGCGCTGCTCGAATCGATTTTTTATCCGGGCGGGGCACTTCACGATTTAGGGGTTATAATTCACGGCGACAGAATCGCGGCGGCGAGGGTGCAATTGCCTTTGGCGGAAATCGGAACGGTCAGGGGAATTCTGGGTTCGAGGCACAGGGCGGCAATCGGCATTACTACCGGAAGTGACGCGGTGGCTATAGTTGTGAGCGAAGAAACGGGAATTGTCAGTATCGCTGAAGAAGGAAAGCTCGACAGGCATATCACAGAAGAATTGCTGCGAAAAAGACTTACGAATATTATCGTCGATACCGCGGGGTTTGCGGCGAGATTTCGTAAAAGCAAGGACAAATCTGCAAAGCCGGCATAATTGCCGTTTGGCTGCTTATTATCGATATAATCTTTTTTTTCTTTTATTTTTTATTGTTCAGGATAAACTTTCGCTATGGAATTATCTTGGCTGACTAAAATTAGAATAGTAATCGCAATTGGCATCGGAGTTGTGCTGGTTGGTTTGCTGCCATGGAATATGGTAGAACCGGAAAATGGTTTTTTTGCCCTTTTGAGCGGTGCTATAAGTCTTTTCGATTTAATGATTTGCGGGTTATTAGCTTTGGCGGCGGGGTTTTTAGCTTCTGCTGTTTGTACACCTTATGGCGGGCGAATCGGAATTTTGGCGGTGCCGGGCGGTTTGGCTGTTTGGGCGATTAGAAGCGCCGACCTTTCAAATCTTTTTCAGGCGATGCCTGCTGTAAGTTCAAGACTGGCAATATATAACGCACTTCGATTCGAGGGGTTTATCTGGCTTGCTCTGGCGGGGTTGGGATTTATTGGTGCTATGGCGGCGGATAGGTTGTTGAGGAAAAAAACGCTTGATTCGGAAGACAGCATAGAAGTTAAAATTAAGCTGCATCCTTTGGCTTCTGCGGGACTTGCGATTGTTGCAACGGTTGTTATCGCGGCGTTTCTGCTTAATATTCTTGCCGCGGATATATCATATTCAGACCCCAAGATAAATAAGGTAACGGGGCAGCCGGCAAATCTTCAAATTGCCTTTGCGGTTCTTATTGCTTTTATGGCGTGCGGCTTTTTCAGCAAGTTGTTTCTGGGGACAAGCTACATTTGGCCTGCTTTGGCAACCGTACCTGTAACTATTTATACAATAATAATTTACACAAAACAGCCTGTAATGGAGCATTTGGCGGGGGCTTGGCCGGCGGTTTTCTTTGCAAGGACTTCGGTTTCGGTTTTGCCGATTCAGATGGTTGCTTTCGGTTGTCTGGGAGCGGTTTGGGGGTACTGGCTTGCGGTCAGGTATCGTTTCTGGCGGGAGTTTGAAAGCTAAACGCTCTAAGTAGTTTACACACCATTGTTTACATCTATTTTCATTTTCTCGATAATTTATTGTCTTTTATGTGAATTACTCTCCATTTATAGCCGAAAAAATAATCGGCAATGAAATATGGTATCCGATAAACATAAGTTCCTGTAAAGGCGTAGTATTAACAGGAATTTAATTAAACCGGAGAAAGGAGTGCCGGAAAAATGTTGGTTTTAAGCAGGCAAAAAAACGAATCGATAATGATCGGCGATGATGTTGAGATCATTATTGTAGATGTGCGAGGAGACAAGGTAAGGCTTGGCATTACAGCTCCAAAGTCTGTAAGTGTCCATCGCAAAGAAGTTTATAACGCTATACAACAGGAAAAGGCTGAAGCAAAAGCTAAAGAACTAAAAGAACAACCAGTAAAACCTCCAATTTAATAATTCTTCATTTTCTTCTTCTCTAATACTGAAAAGGCCGTTTGAGACGGCCTTTTTTGTTTTCTATTTTTTCTTCTTTGCCTTGGGCGGCGGCATAATCGAATTCGGCTCGACAAGGGCTTCTTTTCGGAGTTGAACCGCCTGGTCTATTAATTCTTCTTTATCAGGCTGTTGATACGGTTCAAGCTTGAAATTCCAGGTATATTCATCCACCCTTGTGCGGAACATATCATCGAGCAAATCAAATGGGAATTTGTCACGCAGAGGGCGCTGTAAGTTGCGGTGAGTACTGGTAGTTAGGTAGCCTTCTTTGGCGAGGCGGATGTTGTAATCGCCATACCATTCAAAACCGACTGTTACGGGGGAAACTCCGATTTCTTCATCGTTGAGCGAGACGAGAGCGCCAGCAGGCTCGGTTACAATCGTAAGTTTTCGCTCGACGCAACCTAAGTAAAAACAGGAACTTATGAAACATAAAATCAAGAACAGCTTCCGTACCGTCATTTTATACTCCCTAAAATTGAAATAAAATTATCAGCGAATTACCGATATTTGTCAATATAAAACGTAAGACGTCAGAGTGAGCCAACGGTTTTACGTGCGAGAAATGAACTGTTGGCCACAGGTTTCACAGATTTTTAGGTTTTTCGTGATGTTTGTGGTATATAAATGTTATGAATTCAGTAATCAAAAAAATCAGGGAAGAATTAAAAGCATCCGCAGACGAGAGAGTTAAGATTTCAACGCAGAGATTCTTCAAAGAAGAAATAAAAGTTTACGGCCTGAAATCGGCGGCTGTTACGAAAATCGCAAAAACTCATTTTTCGCAAATTAAAAATCTCGATAAGAAAGAAATATTCTCATTGTGCGAAGAACTTTTTCAATCCGGCTATCTCGAAGAGTTCGGAATCGCGGCGACATGGTCGTACAAAATCAGCGACAGATTTTTGCCGACAGATTTTAAAATATTCGAGCAGTGGATCAAAAAATATATAGATAACTGGGCCAAGTGCGATACGCTCTGCAATCATACTGTCGGGACTTTCATAGAACAAAATCCATCCTTCGTTGATGAACTTAAGAGATGGACTAAATCAAAAAATCGATGGGTCAAAAGAGCGGCGGCAGTATCGCTTATCGTTCCGGCAAAAAAAGGAAAGTTCCTTAATGATATTTTTGAAATCGCGGAAAGCCTTTTAATAGATAAAGATGATATGGTGCAAAAGGGGTATGGATGGATGCTCAAAGAGGCAAGCAGGAAAAATCAAAAAGAAGTTTTCGAGTTTGTGATGAAAAATAAAAAAGTTATGCCGAGGACGGCATTACGGTATGCGATAGAGAAAATGCCGGAGAGCCTGCGCAGAAGAGCGATGATAATTAACCACCAATAAACACGAATTTACACTAATGTTTTTAATCACGGATTACACGGAGTTCACTGATTTTAAAAATAGTTTATACTCGTCAAAAGGTTATGTTGACGCAGCTCGTTTCGTTCATCGTTTTGCAGTTGCGTAAAAGCCACAGAGAAATGATTTTTATTTAGCCACCCCGATGAGATAGTATTGCGGTTCATCGCACCACAGTGAAATAGCTGCGATACTTCACATGGCAGGCGGGTAAACTTCTAACACAACAAATATTTTAACCACGAATGAACACGAATTTACACTAATTATTTTTAAAACGCAGATCACGCCAGAGGCGGACCAAGTCGCGCAGATTACGCAGATTTAAAGAATTATTTTCACCACGAAGCAAACGAAGAGCACGAAGAAATACATAAATATTTTTAAAAAACAAGATGATAAAAAAATTATTTGTATCATGTATGTAAGCAAGGTAAAATAATAGATATGAGCGTGAAATTCGAATATATCTTATCTGATGAACGGCAAACATCTCTCAATAAAATTTGTTTGGAATTTAGAAGAACAAGAAAAGAGAAAGCATTAAGAATAATCATTTCGGTTGTCCTGTTTTTAATGGCTATAATGTTTTTTGTCATGTCACGAATACAACTTTTATCTTTATGGGTTGGACTATTTTTCATATTTCTAATTTTTTTAATTTATTTTGGACACAGGATCGAATTTTGGTTTAGCAGGCGACGATTCCAAAAATCTATTTTCAGGAATGAGAAAATTACCAATATATTATCAGAAGAGGGATTTACTGAACTTACAGGAAAAAGCGAAGTTAAATATAAATGGGAAATCTTTGATAAAGCTATTGAAACCAGTGATTACTTCATGCTCAACAGCCAAAATGTAAAAATCATAATCCCTAAAGCACATTTAATTGAAGGAACTATCGAAGAGGCAGAGGCAATAATTAAAAGACATATTCAATTGAATAGTCAGAGATGTTCCAAATTATTTTAATCCTGATTACGCGGATTACGCCAGCGACGGACAGTTTCACAGAAACTTAAAGGTAAAACTTAGAATAAAACATCTGAACTGGTTAATTCTCACTTTCTGGCAGGCAGAACTTTGTTCTGATATATTTTTTCAGTTCTTTTCCCAAAATAATTCCAGAAGATCAGTCCAATCCATTCCATTGTTAACCATCGGCCATTCTGATATGTTTCGAATGCCCACTTGTACGGTATGCCTCCCGCCAACCGTTCACGAATCCGCATGCCCGGGCTTAAAAGATCACGAACAAGTCCGAGAGCTTGCGCAGCAAGTTCATCTGCATTCTTATATTCATTAAGATTTAGTGTCATGTGAGCTCCACTTGCTATCACCGTGATTCTATCAGGATTAACTTCAATTTTAATTGCAAACCCTTCATCGAACATTTCAGGTATGTCGAGGATGCAATGATCCTCATCTTCATCAATAGACCATTCATGTTTGATTTGCGGATGATCTGATAAGGCTTTTCTGGCCTGCTTTACAAAACTTTGATATAATGCCGGGTCTCGATTCATTCAATCTTCCTCCCTGCATTCTGAAACAGAAGAATAGACTTTTTTCATTTGTTGTCCTTCTTTATAACTTCAATCATCCATTTCACAAAATAGAACTTTGCCGTTTTTAGAAAAAGTTACTCTATAAAAATTCCATTGAAGGCCGCTGCCATAAGTCCATTGTTCTGAATTTTCATTATAATTAATATTGTTGGGGTGTCCTAAAATGGTTTGCACCTCTTCTTTTGACATTCCTTCAACTATTCTTGAAACGAGTTCAGTTGAAACAGGTCTACTGTGCATAGCCCAGATTGAAAAAAACATAAACATTGTTGCTAAAACAAGAACAGTAACTAATAAAATTTTAGATTTCTTCATCATTTGATCGTTTTATTTTTGTTAAATTCTTATTTGTTCGTAAGTCATATCAGTGGAGGACATGGCGCGGAGATTGTCGGGGGTCATTTTTATGATTACATACTCAGGCATTTTGGGGTCGGGGAAATATTGGGCCAGTTCGGGTTTCTGTTTATAGAGCCAAAGTTTTTCATCGTTATCTGTACTGATTAAACATGGGCCTGCGATGCGGACGTGTTTGCCGGCGGAATCGCAAAAACAATATTCGGCATACGGTACTTTTTCGAGCTGTTTGACTTTATCGGATGGCGTGTAGGTAGCGCATAATAACTGATTGTCTTTCCATGCGAGGCCGCCCATCGGACGGACGCCGACGTTTTTGCCATCTGTTGTAGCGAGGTAACCCCAGCCGGTTTGTTTTGTGAATTGTTTTAGTTCTTCGAATGTCATAATTTTTCTCCTTATAGAATGATGTAAATTATAGCGGAAAAGGGCGGGAATAAAAGTGTGAAAAGTGAGAAAGGTGCGAAAAGTCATAAGGTTAAGGTCATGCAACAACCCTGGCATTAATCAGATGACCAATTTTCTGCCTATGGGGGAGCGGAGGGTGCCAAAACGGCACAAAACGGAATTTTACGTTTATGGTTAATTCTTTGTCGGGTAAATACTTATGGACTTTTTACCTTGCGGCACATAGTTTGCACATATAAGGGGAGAAAGGCTAAAATTATGAAATTCGATAAATTTACGCTAAAAACACAGGAAGCAATCGCAACAGCTCAGCAAATTTCAATGCAGAAGTCCAATACCGTACTTACGCCATTGCATTTGTTATCAGCGATTTTGCGCGACGATGATGGAATCGCGATATTGATTTTGAAAACTATCGGCTCTAACGTTAATCGTATAAAGGACATGACGGAAAGTGAGCTTAACAGGCTGCCTAAGGGAAGCACTACTCAGATAATGCCTGACCCGGCTTTGAATCAGGTCATACTCGATGCGCAGAACCGCGCGGAGAAGATGGGTGATGAATATCTGAGTGTCGAGCATTTGTTTCTTTCGCTTGCCTCGATAAATAGTGACGCAAAAGAAGTTCTTTCTTTAAATAGTGTTTCGCCAGAGCAGATAGAAGCGGCGCTAAAGCAAATTCGCGGCTCTGAAAAAATTACCGATGAAAGTCCTGAGGCAAAATATAAAGCTTTGGAAAAATACGGCATCGACCTTATAGAAATGGCTCGCATGGGAAAACTCGACCCTGTTATTGGAAGGGAAGAGGAAATCAGGCGATGTATGCAGGTTTTGAATCGAAGGACAAAAAATAATCCGGTACTCATTGGTGAGCCGGGGGTGGGCAAAACGGCAATCGTTGAAGGGCTTGCGCAGAGAATAGTTGCCGGGGATGTTCCGACAGGTTTGAAAAATAAAAAAGTAATTGCGCTGGATATGGGGGCGCTGATTGCGGGAACGAAATTTCGGGGCGAGTTCGAAGACCGCTTCAAAGCGGTATTAAAAGAAGTAATCGCATCTGAAGGCGGGATTGTTTTATTTATTGATGAACTTCATACAGTCGTGGGGGCGGGCAAAGCGGAAGGCGCGGTTGATGCGGGTAATCTATTGAAGCCTTCACTTGCACGCGGGGAATTGCGGTGTATCGGCGCAACAACGATTGACGAATATCGAAAGCATATTGAAAAAGACGCAGCGCTTGAACGAAGATTCCAGCCGGTGATGGTTGACCCGCCGAGTGTTGAGGAGACAATCGCGATTTTGCGCGGGCTGAAAGATAGATACGATACTCATCACGGTGTAAGGATTACGGATACCGCGCTTGTGGCGGCGGCGACTCTTTCAAACAGATATATTTCGGACAGGTGGCTGCCGGACAAGGCGATTGATTTGATAGATGAGGCGGCGTCGAAATTGCGAATTGAAAATGATTCGCTGCCGGCAGAACTTGATACGATTCGCAGGAAAATTATGCAGCTTCAGATTGAAAAAGAAGCGTTGAAAAAAGAATCTGACGCGGCGAGCAAAAAAAGGCTCGAACATCTTGAAAAGCAATTGTCTGAATTGCAGGAGCAGGATAAAACGCTGACTGCAAAATGGGAAAGCGAAAAGGCGGATATAAATGCAATCAAGGAAATAAAAGAAAAAATCGACCGCTCGAATAATGAATTTGAAGATGCGCAGCGGAAAGGCGATCTTGAAAAAGCGGCGAGATTGAAATACAGCACAATCGCGGAACTGCAAAAACAGCTCAGGCAGAAAGAAGAGCAGCTTGCGCAAAGCAGTGCGGCGAAAATGATCCGCAACGAAGTAACGGAAGAGCATATTGCGCAGGTGGTTTCGAAATGGACTGGGATACCTGTTTCAAAACTTCTGTCGGGACAGCGCGAACGGTTGATGCACATGGAGGATGAAATTCATAAACGGGTTGTCGGGCAGGATGAAGCGGTGAATGCGTTGTGCAACGCGGTTCGGAGAAATCGCGCAGGGCTTGGCGATTCGGAAAGACCGATTGGAGTATTTTTATTTTTGGGGCCGACAGGTGTTGGGAAAACGGAACTTTCAAAAGCACTTGCGGAATTTATGTTCAACGATGCCAATGCAATGATTCGAGTTGATATGAGCGAATTCATGGAGGCGCACAGTGTTGCGCGATTAATCGGCGCGCCGCCGGGATATGTTGGATATGAAGAAGGCGGTCGGCTGACGGAAGCTGTTCGGCGGAAACCGTATTCAGTTATTCTACTTGATGAAATTGAAAAGGCGCATCCTGATGTGTTTAATGTTTTGCTGCAGGTTTTCGATGAAGGAAGGCTTACGGATGGTCAGGGCAGAACGGTTGATTTCAAAAACACTGTCTTGATTATGACAAGCAATATCGCGAGCGAACAAATTATTAAACTTACGGAGGAACAAGGCGCCGATTGGGAAATCGAAGCGCATGTGAAAGAAGTTTTACGAAAATATTTCAAGCCGGAATTTTTGAATCGAATTGATGAAACTATTGTTTTCCATACGTTAACCAGAGCGGACCTTAAAAGCATTGTCGATATACAGCTTAAACGATTGGCGCAGCGGCTTGCCGACCGGCATATTAATGTACAATTTACCGACAATGCGAAAAAGCTTTTGATGGATGAAGGATATGATGGTTCATTCGGAGCGCGGCCGCTGAAAAGGACGATTCAGCAGAGGTTGGAAAACAGACTTGCGACGGAACTTCTCGAAGGAAAATTCGCGGAGGGAGATACTGTGAAGATAGATGCCAATCCGCATAATTTTACGTTTGAGAAAATATAGAAGACGAAATTTAAACGCTGATTACGCTGATTTCACTGATTTAAGAGAAATTATAAATGGTGTTTGTTTTCGGTATAGGTAACGGTAACGTCGTGGTGTCGGTATTGGGTTTAGTGTTTCGTTAGCGAGGCGCGAAAACCGAATTCAACTGGCAAATTAACAGTACTTTATAAATATCACAAAGGTCGGATTACCAATAAAACAGAGTATTTTTATGATTCTAATGAACGAATAGAAAAATGCAGGTATACCTGGCCGAGCGATCCTAACGAAGTGAGCAAGGAAATTTACTTTGATAATTTTGGAAATTTAATAAAAGCTGAGCAGTTCGACAAAGAAGGAGATTTGGCAAAAGAAGAGAAGTTGGATAAAAAAGTTGAAAAGTAGTCTTTATCTTATTCCCATTCTTTCCGCTTCGTCTTCAAGGCCGTATTTTTTCATCTTCTTATAAAGTGTAGTGCGATTTATTTTTAAGGCGAGCGCAGTTAATTGTCTGTTCCAGTTATTCGCCTCAAGCGCTGCCCTTAAAATTTTTCTCTCCGGCTCGGCTATCGCAGATTTCAAGCTCGTACTGTCAAAATCGTCCATAGGATTCAACGGCGCGAAAGCAGTGATATTCAGAGGCAGGTCGTCAAACGTAATATAATCCGTCTTGCTCAACAGCACCGCTCTTTCAATCACATTCTCCAACTCGCGAACATTGCCCGGCCAATCATACCTCTGCAAAACATCCATCGCCTCTTTATCAATACCCGCCTTTACGCGATTGTGCGAAATGCAGAAATTCTTCATAAACTGCTGGGCCAAAAGCGGAATATCGGCCGGCCTTTCACTGAGCACGGGCAAATTTATCGTTATCACGTTTAGCCTGTAATACAAATCCTCTCTGAACCTTCCTTGCTTGACCTCGTCCATCATATTTCTGTTCGACGCGACAATCACACGAGTATCGACCGTAATAGTTTTATTGCTTCCGACCGGCTCGAACTGCCTGTCCTGGATCACGCGCAGAAGTTTTACCTGAAGCGCAGCAGATGCACTTGAAATTTCGTCGAGGAAAATCGTCCCGCCATCGGCTGCGAAAAATTTTCCCTGCTTATCGCTGATAGCGCCGGTAAACGAACCTTTAACATGACCGAACAATTCACTTTCGAGCAGTGTTTCAGGCAATGCGCCGCAGCTTACTTCCACGAATGGTTTGTCTTTTCTTCCGCTGCGGTAATGAATCGCTCGCGCAAGCATTGTTTTGCCTGTTCCGCTTGAGCCTGTCATAAGAATATTCGACCTGCTGTCTGCGACCGCTTCGACAAGGTCGAAAATTTTCGCCATTTTGTAATCCTGGCTGATAATATTCTCTAAACTATATTTATGTACAAGCTGGCTTTTAAGATTTTCATTTTCGCTGATTAACGATTGCTGTTTTAGCGCCCTTTCAACCGTCAGGCGAAGCTCATCATCAATAACAGGCTTGGTTAGATAATCATACGCGCCCATCTTTATCGCTTCAACCGCGCTTTCTATCGTACCGTAGCCGGTAACGATAATCACGACAGTCTGCGGATAATTCTGCTTTATATGATTGAGCAGTTCGAAACCGCTGCCGTCTGGAAGATTGACATCCGTAATGACAAGGGAAAATCGATTCCGCTGTAATCTGCTGATTGCCAGCTTAAAAGAATCGGCCCCGATAGCGCTGTAACCTTCGAGTTTCAGGAACTCGCAAAGCGAATCAAGAATTATTTTGTCATCGTCAACGATTAAAATTCCATTTGGCATAATTTCATTCACTTATTAACAGGTAAATAAACTGTAAAGATGCTGCCGCCGTCGGGCGCATTTTCCGCTGTGATTTTTCCGCCGTACTTTTCAATTATATCTCTGCAAATCGCAAGGCCAAGTCCTGTTCCTTTGCTGCCGGTTTTTGTCGTAAAGAAAGGTTCGAAAATAGAGTCGCTCTCTAACGGATTGAAGCCTGAACCGGTATCGCGGAATATTATTGCCGCAATGTCCGGACCGACCTCACAGCTTATAATAATTTTCCCGCCGTCAGGCATCGCTTCAATAGCATTCTTTAGAAGATTGCAGAAAACCTGAAACAAATTACTGCCTTTTGTTTTGGGCAGAGTCGAATCATATCTTTTCTGGATTTCTATTCCCGCTGCCGCTGCCCTTGGCTCATAAAATTTAACGGCATCATCGATAATTCTGTCTATGGATGTGTCCTCAAGGGTTGAATGTCTTGTTCTGGAAAATTCCAGCAGCTCGGTGATGATACCAATCATTCTTTTTAAGCCGTCACAGGCGTTTTCAAGATACTCAACAGGCTTCGAAAGACCCTGTTCGCTGATATTTCTTTTTGCCAGGTTAATATATCTCAGCACACCGTCAATCGGATTATTCAGTTCGTGCGCGACCTTGCTTGCAAGTTTGCCAAGCGCTGCCAGCCTTTCATTTTGTGCGAACTGCTTTTGAATCGTGGCCTTTTCCGTGATATTTTCAAATAAGATTATGCCGCCTGTTATCGATGAATCCGAGTTGTCAATCATCGGAACGCAGGTTATTTGCAGCAAAGCTGATTTCCCTGAGCTGCGATAATTTACATTATCAAACAGGCAGGATTTACCACTATTGATGACTTCAAGAAGCGTTGTTCGCCAACTTCCCCAAATGCTTTCATTCGTGCCGCCGGAAAGTGTCGCATCTGCGTCAATTTGAATATCAAGCGACTCATTTGCATAAGCATTCGAACTTTGAATCTTCAGTTCTTTATCGAATACGATAATGCCAATTGGTAAGGATTGTAATACCGATGAAGTCAATTCGTCTTTATCTGTTTTAACTGAAACACCTTGTTTTACATAATCAGGCATATTTTTATATTATAAAGGCGATTGGAGATTATTGTCAACCTCAATGTTGCAAAAAAACAACGAAAAATGCACTTTTAATCAGTAAAACTATTCATCCGCGTTATAAAGAAACGTTTGGAATCTATTTTGTTGCAGTTTTTCAACACCCTTGACTATATTTACAACTTTCCTAGTTTAATATAATCATCAATCTTGCTATAAGTAAATTATTTATAATAACTTAAGCGAGTTAAAATAGGCTGATGTTTATATTTCCTCAAATGGTACGTGATTTGCAAGTCCTATAATTCAAGTTGTTTTAAGCATTAAAGTATCTATTTTAAGGCAGGGAAGCTATGGGAGGAGAACTGGAGCGAAGGAAGTATAGACGTTTGCATATCCGAACGGATATTTTGTGCCGTAAAATCGGCTCAGAGTACACACACAATTTTACCGCCAACAGCGTCAATATCAGCACTCAGGGTCTGCTTGCGGAGAGCATCCTGCAAAAGGAAATACAGGCCGGAGACCTTTTCAATCTCGAACTCGATGTCCCCCAGGAAGACAGTACCAATTTACTTGGCGGAAAAGTATCCGCTTACGGCAAGGTGGTCAGGGTTGTGGAGGCTCACCAGAATACCGGCAGAAAACAAATCGCCTTCCAATTTTGCACCCGCCCGCAATATGAAATATAATGAAATTCTATTTTGATGAAGAATCCGCAAAGACTTTGCTCTAAAATTTTAAATTTTATATTTTAAATTTTTAATTTCCCATTACTATCAATCTTATGGAAATTATTAAATACATACCTGTTCTGTTAGTGTTTGCTTTGATTTTCGCCGGTTGCGGTGAAAAACCAGAGCCTAAAAATCAATGGGAAGATATAAAGCTTGAAGATTTGATGCCGCAGGGTCGTCCGCAGCAATCTGAAAAAGCCATTGTCGGTTTGTCTGTTTTTTTCTTCCAGCTCGATGCCGATAAATATCAGCAGGTGCAAAATGCTATGCACAACATCGACGGTTTGACGATTAATTTACAGGATACCGGGAATTTCAATGCCAACGGACTTATCTGCGGAGGCGGAGACTTTGACCAATGGCGAAAAATCGCCGCCAGCTTTGCGAATACAAACACAACTATCGCAAAAAAGATAACGTTCTTTATGGATGCAGGCACAACCGAGATAATCGAAACGGCAAAGATAACTGAATCTGCAAGTGTTAGCTATCGAACGGCTGAAAACGCATCGGCGATGATTGGATTGCCTGAAGGTTCATTCGTTTTAAAACTTAGTACGCAAACTCTTATCGGCCTTAAACAGGCCTGTAAGCTGGAAATTAAGCCGAGTTATAAGACCATAGCAAAAAAATCCAATAATAAAAAAGTCGCAGGCTGGGAGTACGCCTTTGATTCAGCTAACATCAGCGCGACTATTCGCCCGGGCCAGTTCGTCTTTTTAGCGCCTCAGTCGAGCATCATTGAGGATGCCGAACAAGCTTTTCCAACCGATTTAGGCCAAAGACTTTTTGCCGTTAAAGACGGCAAAGACGTTATAAAATTTTGTTTGATTTTCTGTGGTCTTATAAACGACTGATATTCGAATAACAGAACACTTACCGCCGATTCACGAGCATAATTAACAGATTAATCGTTAGTAACTTTCAATTTGTTTTAACGCCTTTATATCGTATTTTATCGAAATTACATCTCAATCGCAAAATGCTCCACGAGCTTGGAATTGCTCTTTCTGCGCATTACAAATAAAGCGCTTCAAAATAAATTTTAATTTTTCAAATTTTTTCACCGAATTTCCTCAAATTTTTTCCCCCTTTTGTCGATAGCATTTATATATTGGCAGCGTAGCCAATAACCTCTGTGATGTCTGAGACTTAGCAGAGGATGGAAGGTCCGAGTAATATTTAATGGATTAGTAAAATGACAGGTCAACCGAGACAAGCGAAAATTTTGATTTGCCTGATAGTGTCAATGACAGCAGGCGCTGCGGTGCTGATGGCACTTGATAATCAGTCGATATCGGCAGGCGCGTTCAGCCTCGCCAGCTATTCGTCTCTCGGTTCGATTTCTTCGGTAACATCAACTCGTCAGCCGACAACGGTTGACAAGTGGGACAGAATCGAAGTCTTCTACAGCAACAGCAAAGGCGGCGACCTTGCTCAAATCGCATCGCTTGCCGGCCTGACAAATTCTGACGACCTCAATTTCCATTTTCTCGTCTGCAACAGTCTTGGCGGACTCGATGGCGAGATTCAGCCGACTGAAAAATGGCTCAATCAGTGGTCAGCACTCCCGGCCGCAGGCTGGTACGGAAGCAGCAAGACTATCCGCATTTGTGTTGTCGGCGAAAAGAGAACTGGCGCTTCCGACTATCAAATCAGCAGAACAGAAGAACTGGTCGAGGCAGTTGCCCGAAAGTTCAACATTGCCCCATCCCATATTCACTACCCCTGGCAATTATAATAATTCGACTGATTCGATTTACCTAAAGCTTCTATTTTAGCTATCTTGACGCGCAATCACTCTTCACTCTTAACTATTAGCTGTTCACTTTCGTTGCCATTTGCCGAATTACTTCATACAATGATTGCGTGCCGTCTCTGCCTCTGCCTTGAGCCTGCAAAACGCTGAACAATTCCTTAATTAACGCAACCCCCGGCAGCGGCTGACCAATTTTATCCGCGTATTCGAGCACAAGTCTCAAATCCTTAACCTGCAAATCAACCATAAACGTCGGCTTGAAATCGCCTGCTATAACCTTCGGCCCCAGCACCTTTAATGAATGACTGCCCGCCGCACCCGCAACAGTCGCATCGAGTGTTGTTTGTAAATTCAATCCTGCCTGCTTCGCGAAAGCCAGACCCTCTGCCATACTCATTATAGTATGAACGACCATTACCTGGTTGGCAAGTTTTGTTATCTGTCCGAACCCCGATGGCCCGCAGTATGTGATTGTCCTTCCCATCGCCTCGAACACAGGCCGGACTTTCTCGAAAGATTTTTTATCCCCGCCCGCCATTATCGATAGTTTCGCTTCAATCGCGCCGATTTGACCGCCGCTGACCGGTGCATCGATAAGAACGGCTTTCTTTTCAGCCAAAATTTTCCCCATCTTCTGCGTTTCAAAAGGTGAAATAGTTGACATATCAACGCAAATCATGCCAGAATGCGCAGATTCTATTACGCCGTTTTTGCCGAGCAGAACATTTTTCACATCCGGTGTGTCAGTAACGCAGGTGATAACGACATCTTTATCTTTCGCCGCTTGTGCCGGACTATCCGCCCATAAAGCGCCCGCGTCGATAACTTCCTGAGCTTTAGATTTTGTACGTGAATGAATAGTGAGCGCAAGACCTGCCTTAAGAAGGTTAATCGCCATCGGCCTGCCCATTATTCCCATACCTATGAATGCTATTTTCAACATTTGTACTTCTATCTTTAAACTTTTGTATTTGACCAATTTTTTACGTATTTCGGTTCTGGTTGCGATGCTTGTTTCGTTTATCGTCTTTGGGTTACGAATTGGACGACGATTTACGATTTCCGTAACCGAAACGAGTCTCGCCGCCGCAACCGATTGACGAAAACTATTAATTCGGAGTTTAAATCACCCAACAATACCGAGTCTCTTCAGCGTATTCTTTGCCCATCGCATGCTCTTAAGCTGTGCCCAGAGCAGCAGCAGGATAGCAAATACCGGAAGAGCTACGAACCGCAGATAAATAAAGGTTTTTGAAAATACGTTCGCGTCCGGATAAATCTGCCAGCTCGCCAGAAGTTCAGCCGGTTTAAAGATAGCGCCAATCGCGACACTCCTGAACAGCGCCTGCCATGGCATAAGAATTACAATGAAAAGAAGCGAAATGAAGAACGCTTTTGTTATATGACTTATACCGCCAAGTCTGCCGACAATCGAAATCATTAGTCCGAAAAGCATCGACATAGAATAAATTATCGAACTGATTATCAGCAGGTAATTGCAGATTCGAATCGCCCATCCGATTTTATTAAAACCGATTTTCGCTCCGACAAGTTTCTCTGAATATTTCTGCCAATTCGTATTGGGATCTGCCGCTTTGGAATTAGGATCATTCGAATCAACTGAATTCGGCGACGCAGTCTCCGTAAAAATTGTTTTTATAGCGGCATCTATTTTCGATTCATTAGGTTCCTGCGGCGTTAGCTCGACATGATTGGTTGCCATCAGCCAAAAGCACCCCTGCAAAACGAGCAGGCAAATCAAACATACGAAAAAAAATAGGTTCTTGTTGCTTTTTAGTGTACCGATAGCCTCGAGGCAGTCCGTAGTTTCGAGGAGCTGGTCCTGCTTTTTTGCATCTTCGGTCATTTTATTTCTCCTATATAACCAAAATTCAATATAATCAAATTACATTATAGCTTACCAAATACATTTTGTGCAGTAAAAATAGTTTTTGCAATATCCTTTTTAGAATGTGCCGCAGAAACAAACATCGCTTCAAAAGGACTTGGTGCAAGATAAACGCCTCTTTCGAGCATTCCCGCAAAAAATGTTTTAAACAATTTAACGTTTGCTGTTTTGGCATCTTCGAAGTTTTCAACCCGGTTTTTCGTAAAAAAACAGCTCATCAGCGAGCCGATTCGATTGATTGTCATTGGAATATTAGTTTTTTTCGCCGCCGACAAAAGGCCTTTTTCAAGAAATTTGGAGTTTTCTTCGAGTTTAGAATAGAAATTTTTAGTTTTGAGCAGTTTAAGCGTCGCTAT
Organism: Planctomycetes bacterium GWF2_41_51; assembly: GCA_001825665.1. Lineage (GTDB taxonomy): Bacteria > Planctomycetota > Phycisphaerae > Sedimentisphaerales > UBA12454 > UBA12454. The sequence continues at coordinate 110,190 of MHXZ01000042.1, forward strand.
CGATGCCGTGGTTGCAAGTGGATTGCCGCTAAGTGTCCCAGCCTGATAAACAGAACCAATCGGCGCCAAAAGATTCATAATTTCTGCTCTTCCGCCAACCGCCGCGCATGGCAGACCTCCGCCGACGATTTTGCCAAGACAGGTAATATCCGGCCTTACATTGAAAATTTTCTGTGCTCCGCCATAGTAAAGCCGAAATCCGGTAATCACCTCATCGAATATCAAAAGCGATTTGTTATTATCGCAAAGTTTACGCAAAGATTGCAGATAACCCGCCTTCGGCAAAACAACACCCATATTCGCCGCGACCGGCTCGATAATGCAGCAGGCAATTTCGTTTTTATATTTATCGAATACCTTTGCCGCCGAATCTATATTATTATATTCTGCCGCGAGTGTAAGCGAAGCAATCTCTTTCGGCACACCCGGACACAATGGCTTTGAAAACTCCGCCGACCCTGAACCGGCATTTACCAGCATCGAATCGCTGTGGCCGTGATAACATCCTTCCATTTTCAGGATATATTTTCTGTCTGTAAACGCTCTCGCCAGCCGAACCGCAGTCATGACTGCCTCGGTTCCGCTGCTGACAAGCCGAACTTTATCGATGGAATCGAATGCGCTGCAAATCATCTCCGCAAGTTCCGTCTCGGCAATCGTCGGTGCCCCGAATGATGTGCCTCTTTTTGCCGCGGCGTTTACCGCTGAAACAACTTTCGGATGGCAATGCCCTGCTATAAGCGGCCCCCACGAACAAACATAGTCAATATATTCGTTTCCCGCGATATCGTAAATCTTCGAACCTTTACCTCTTGCGATGAAAACAGGTGTTTTTTCGACCGAGCCGAATGCCCGCACCGGCGAATTGACCCCGCCCGGCATATACCGGCAGGCCTTTATATATTGTTTACGTGAATTCATCCTGACAATCATAATCACTAAGTATCCAAAGTGCAAATAGTTGCGCAAAAACAGGTATGTTTTTTTTATTGCAAACCCTGTTTAATTACGTATACTCTTATGTTTCTAAAATAAACAGGAAATATTCTGTAAACCTTTTTAAAATAAGTATTTAACCTTTTTTGGAGATTGATATGCATTTGGTTAAGTGGATTCGTAAGAATATGGGCAAGCTCATGGCCATATTTGTCATTGTAATTATGATTGCTTTTATTATGCCAAGTTTGCTCGACCAGCTTTCAAGACCCTCAATGCGTGGACCAAACGCCGCGATGTGGACTTACAATGGGGATAAGGAAATCACCCTCGAAGATATACAGCAGGCTTCTGCCGAATTGAAAATACTCAGTTCTCTTATGGCAGACCGTCTACTGCTCGCACAGCAGGATATCCGCTCGATACTCTTAAGTCAACTTCTCTTCCCGGAATCTGAAAGAGCGGCGATGATTAGCGATGAATTGAAAAATATCGTTATGCAGAACAGGCTTCTTATCAGCCCATTGAAAATTGATGAATTTTTCAGACAATCCCGCGGCAGGTCCGAACTGTTCTATTTACTGCTCAAAAATGAAGCCGCAAATGCGGGTGTTGTAGTCGCACCCAAAACTGCCGGCGATGTTCTCAATTCTGTAATTCCCCAGTTGACAAATAAACAGGCTGACGCCGCAACGCTGGTTAATGGTATTGCCGCCGCCAATGGTATGTCCGGCGACCAGGTGCTCAAAGTCTTCGCAAACCTGATGTCAATTATGACTTACTCGAGAGTAGTAACTGAAACTGAAAATGTTACAGAATCTCAGCTCAAGAATATCTACGCAAGGGCGACCCAAAGTATGGACGTCAATTTCGTGCAGTTTTCCTCTGAAGAATTTACAGATAAAGTTGCGCAGCCGAGCAGTGCCCAGTTAACAGGCCAGTTCGAGCAATTCAAAAACATTCTGCCCGGAACAATAACCGAAGAAAATCCGGTAGGTTTCGGCTATAAACTTCCGTCGAGAGTCGCGATTGATTATATGATAATTAAGCTCGATGATTTGAAAAAGAACATCCCCGCTCCGACCAATGAAGAAATAGAAGATTATTATCGTCAGAACCTCGAAAGACCTCCGATTACGACCGAAGTGCCCAAAGACCCCAACGACCCCAATTCAGAGATGGTTAAAAAGCAGAAGAGCTTTGCTGAAGTAGCAGAAACCATTAAAAGGGTTCTGCAAACGAGGAAAATAAATTCAACCGCCTCAAAGATTTTAAGCGAGGCAATTGAAAAAACAGATGGCGATTTCCAATCTCTCGATTTCGAAAAAGCAACCGTTGAAACTTTCAAAGCCAAAGCCGGAGATTACGCTGCTGTATCGCAGGAAATTTCCGCAAAATATAATGTAAAAGTATATAACGGCAGAACAGCTTTGCTCACACAGGATGATATCCAGGGCGATGCAAGTCTCGGCGGTCTTATGATGATGGGCCAAAGCAGAATGCCCACAAGGCTGGTTAAACTTGCGTTCGCGGTTCCGGCTCTCGGAGATGAAGCAGCCAAACTAGGACCTTTTGAACCGGCCGCACCGAAGATGTTTGTAAGTATTGGACCGCTTTCAGATATGGGCGGCGGCTTAACTGCAATCGCAAGAGTCGTCGAAGTCGCAATTTCACAGGCGCCCGAAAGTCTCGAATTCAGTTATGAGAAAAATCTTCCAGACCTCGGCAAAGAAAATGACAAAGATTCTAAATTTGTACTGAAAGATGTTGTCTCAGAGGATTGTAAAAAACTTCTCGCAACTGAAATCGCAGAAAAAGCGGCAAATGAATTTATGCAGCTTGTGAAAAATCAGGATTGGGATTCCGCTCTTAATAAGATAAACGCTCAATATGGCAAAAAAGATGCCAACGACCCGAATGCGAAAACTTTCGCAATTCAGCCTATGAACAACATCAAGAGAATCTCTGAAAGAGATATCGAAATGACTAAGATGCGTGTCGCTGGTATGATGGCTTCCGAACAAATAGTTAATCAAAGCATAATGTTCGGCCGTCTTATCGATACATTTTATGATACTTATGAACAGATGCAGAAAAATCAGCAGCAGCCTCCGGTTCTCGTTGATTTTGACCCGCGTCTTTCTTATTACGTCATTAAGGATATGAATGTTACGGATGCCGGAACACTTGAAGAGTTTGAACAGATTCGCCAGCGTCTTGCTCTTGAGCAGGATTTCATTGATTCGCAAAGTGCAGTGATTGATTTCCTGATGCCTGATAATATTACAGGCCGCTCGAACCTCGAAGAGACGCAGAAATCAACTGCTGATGCAAACGATACAAACCAGCCCGCGGAGGAAAAATAGTGACTAAGCCTCCCGCGGCTATTCTGAAATTGCCCCACTGGGCATTTCTCGTTCTGACAGGTGCTTGTGCCTGGGGGATACCCGGCGCAGGACATTGGCTCATTGGCGAGCGAAAACGGGCAGCGATAATTTTCATTTCGCTCGTTTTCGCTTTCACAGTCGGAATTTACATTGGCTCGATAGCCGCCATAGAATTAAAATCTCCCTGGTTTTACGCCCAGATTCTTTTTTCGCCCGTCGTCGCGTATATCGCGCATCTTAGCGGGGCCGTTTACCATCTTGATTCTTTCGGCAGACCCCGCGAAATAGGCGAAATTTATACCGGCATCGCCGGAATGATGAATCTCCTGTGTATCGTAAACGCTGTTTACATGGCGCACTGCAAACGCAAATCTGTGTAATCAGTGATAAAATAATATTTAAAAGTGTAAATCTATGATTAATATGATATATATTCTTGCCAACTTCATGTCGCCCGTTCATATCGGCACAACACCGAAGTCATTTCTGCTTGCTTTACCGCTGATTGCTGTTATTGCGATTGTTTACAAAGCGACGAAGATGGAGAAGATTGAACTGGTATCTTTTGTTCGTGAGACATTTCTGCTGTTTGGTTCGATTCTTGTATTTATGGTTCTGGCAGCGGTTGGCATTTTCATCTTTATGAAACTAACCGTCGGCTAAAATTTCTTCCTGAATCTCGCTGTTGGTATTTTCATTATCTTGCGGTATTTCGCCACGGTTCTTCGAGCAATATCTTTCACACCCATTTGTTCGAGTTTCTTTTTAATCGCGTCATCGCTCAAAGGTTTTGATTTATCTTCCGAATCGATAATCTGCTGCATTTTAGCGCGTATAGCCTCGAAACTTTCACTCCCGCCATCGCTGCTTTCCATTCCTCCGCCGAATAGGTCGCGAAGCGGCATCAATCCCTGAGGCGATTGAATATATTTGCCCGCAACCGCTCGCGAAACTGTCGCTACGTGCACGCCTATTTTATCCGCCACCTCGGACATCGGCAGGGGCTTTAAATATAATTTTCCTTTTTCAAAAAATTCAGTCTGGCTTTCAACGACCGCCCGGCTGACTTTCAGCAATGTATGCTTTCGCTGCGTAATTGCATCCATCAGCCATTTCGCCGAACGAATATTATCATTAAGAAACTGCCGTGTTTTCGTATCGAGCTTCCGATCTTTCGCCATACTCGAATAATATTCATTGATTCGCAGTGATGGAACGCTTCTGTCCGCAAGTGTAACCTTAAACCCGCCGTCGGAATCAGGCTCAACAAGGACATCCGCTTTTATCGGCGGATTTTTTGTCCTGCTGATTTGCATCCCCGGCGATGTATCGAATTTTCGAAGCCGCGCAATTGCCTCATTTATGCGTTCGACGCTGCAATTCATTTTCTTTGCAATTTCCGGCAGTTTATTTTCAAGAAGTTTATCCAGATGTTTCGAAACAAGCTCCCTTTCAAACCGCCAATCATCCGAAGATTGAGCCATCTGGATCAGCAGGCATTCTTTTACATCACGTGCCCCGATTCCCGCCGGTTCCAATTCCTGTACCAGCTTCAATGCCTTTTCCAAATCCTCGAAACTGAAATCATTCCTGTCTTTATTGTGAAGCTGTTCGAGCCGGACTTTCAAATATCCCTTCTCATCGATATAATCGATAATCTGCTCGCCCGCCTTTTTAACTTTTTCATCCGCATCGACAAGCCGCCATTGCTCATTGAGATAATCATTCAGCGAAAGTCCCGTATCCGGCGTGTTGTTCATCGCCTCGAATTTTTTGTCGGTATCATCGTAATTGGATGGTTTCGAAATTTCCGTGCGGTAAAAATATCCATCGGAATCGTCCGAAAAATCTTCAAGCCTGCTGTAATCTTCTTCCTTTTTTCCTTCGCTCGAAATCTGCTCTTTAACTTGATTGATTTCCTGTTGTTCTGATTCGGAAACAGCCCCGCCTGTTTCTTCCGTCTCCTCCATTTCAAGAACAGGATTGCTGTTTAATTCGGTCTCAATTTTCTCCAGAAGCGCCAGAGTCGAAAGCTGTAAAATCTCCATAGACTGGATCATCCGCGGCGCAAGCTTCATCCGCTGCTCTAATCGCATCTGATTCGACATGTCCAGTTTCATACCACTTCCCAAAAAATTCTACGCCCAATAGCAAATTCTGTTCCAGTTTGCTGAATATAACAAATTTGAACACCAAATGCAATTTTTGTGTGAAAAAAACAGAAAAACAGCGAAAACGACTCCTGGCACCGTTTTCCCTTTTCCTTCTATTCGAGAGGATTTCTGCCCAGTATTGCGTCTGTAAGAATTGCTCCGCTTGCGAATTCAATCTGGCTTCCGCCCGGCAAACCTCTCGCAAGCCGTGTAACTTTAACACCCAAAGTTTTGATAAGTGAACTGATATAAAGTGCTGTTCCGTCTCCTTCGACCGTCGGATTTGTCGCCATCACAACTTCGCTTATTTTTTCATTGCGAATCCTGCTGACCAGATGGTCAATCGTCAAATCGCTTGGCTCAACTCCCTCAAGCGGTGCGATATGTCCCCCGAGCACGTGATAAACCCATTTACACAATCCCGTTTTTTCAAGAGCAATTAAATCTTTGAATTGCTCGACAACGCAGATAATGCTTTTATCCCGTCTTGTGTCCGTGCAAACCGAACATAATTCGCTTTCCGAAAGATTATGACACAACTTGCATTGACGAACGCTGCTCTTAAGTTTCGTTATCGCGTCTGCCAGCAGAAGCGCTTCATTCTTTTCAGCCTTCAAAATATAAAACGCCAGCCTCTCCGCTGTCTTTGGCCCAATCCCCGGCAGCTTCCCAAGTTCATCTATCAATCTATTCAAACTTTGTGTGTAAGCAGGATTCATTGTTATTCCCTGATTTCTATATCAAATTTTTTGTGTCTTAGTGCCTTCGTGGCTAAAGTCATTGCTGCTCCTCGACATCGATTATATTCGCCTCAAGTTCACTGAGTACACTTTTAATAAAAGGACTGTTCGCCGCGTCATCGATAACTTGTTTGCTAGCCTTGGCGCCTTTAGGTTTTGGCTTCGCCTGGTTCTGCGAACTCTGGTTTATCAATTCAAAACTTGTTCTCAATTCTGTTCCGCACGCCTGTGATAGTGCCTCTGCGATTGCTTCCGCTCTGCCGTTGTTCTGACAAAGCTGCATTGTAAATTCATCATTTGCATTAAATCCCAAAGCAAGAACTCCGCCGTTTAACCCCAGCGGTGATGCTTTTTTAAGAAAATCGCCCATCCTCGAATTTGTAATTGATTCGATTATCACGCCCCAGTTTTCTTTGATTTTTTCGTAAGCGCAATTACCTTCGATGACTTGCCTTTGCTGCGGTGCAGAAACCGGCACAGGCTGTTTAAACGCAGGTCTTTCAGTTACCCCAGTGTTTTTTTTTAACGCATCAGCCGAACTAACGTTTGAATTTTTCCCTCCGAGTAAATCCGGTATGCTCATAAAATGTTCTGACAATGCCACTCTTAATAATGATGCTTCAAGCAGTGCACGCGGATTATCGCTGTTCTTCACCGGCCAGCGAAGTTTTTCAAAAAGCGAAATATTATAAACGATTGACGGAATATCGAAATACTCAGCGACTTTCGACAGCCCTTTTTTCTCAGCCTCCGTCAAAATCAAAAGCGTCGATGAATTTTTCGCCGCCTTAAAAACCATCATATCCCTGAAACTTTGCACCAGCGCATCGAGCAGCCCGATACAGCTAAGCCCGCCGACAATCAAATCATCGACCGCCTGCAATGTTCCGCCCGCATCCGATTGCCCGATTTTTTCAAGCAGCAGATACGTCTTTTCATTGCTCGGCAATCCCAGCAGTTCTTCCAGCGTTTTGACAGTCAGCGGCTCTCCCGCCGCGCTGATTAACTGGTCAAGCAAACTCAAAGCATCGCGCATCGAACCATTTGCAAGTCTCGCCAGCGCAATTATGCAGTCATCTTCGAATTTTATCTTTTCTTCGACAAGAATTTTTTTGAGCTGCGTTATAATGTCCGCAGGACTGATATTCGTAAAATCAAACCGCTGACACCGCGATTGAATCGTCGCAGGTACTTTATTCGGCTCAGTAGTCGCGAAAATAAATTTTATATGTGCCGGCGGCTCTTCCAGAATTTTCAGAAGCGCATTAAACGCCTCGGTCGTTAGCATGTGAACTTCGTCAATGATGTAGATTTTGAATCTCGCCCTCGCCGGCCGGTAAATCGCGTTATTCCGAAGCTCGCGAACATTTTCGATTCCGCGATTCGATGCACCGTCAATTTCGATAACGTCGATATCCTCGCCGGTATTTACCGCTGCGCAGCTATCGCATTTCAGGCAAGGCTCGACCGTCGGCTTGTCAGATGCGAGGCAATTCAAAGACTTGGCAAGGATTCGCGCTGTAGTTGTTTTCCCTACTCCGCGTGTCCCTGTAAAAAGATATGCGTGCGCTACTTTGTCCGTTTTAATGGCGTTTTGCAGAGTCTGCGATATCGCAACCTGCCCGACAACATCCCCGAACGTTTGCGAGCGATACCTTCTTGCAAGTACTGTATATGCCATCAAAACTCCATAAAAAAACGCCAAACTCATCATAAAGCCAAACCGAAATTTAGTCAAATTGAAATGTATATCTGCTGTTTTGTCTTGTTATTTTTTCAAAAATCAATACAATCTAAATCGGCCGGGACCCAGGCTATCCGGGTCCGCGAACCTGGTCAGACGGGGAACCGAGCAGCCATAAGCGATCACCTGGTTGTGTCTGGCAATCCCGGCCTTATTTAAAATTTTATTAGCCCCTGGCTCTGCCGAGGGTTTCAATCGAAAAGATTAAAATCGTTTTAGAGGGAAAATTATGAAAGCAAAAGTTGACGATAGCTGTACCGCTTGCGGTTTGTGTGTCGAAACATGCCCCGAAGTTTTCCAAATGGGCGATGAAATTGCAGAGGTAATTGTCGATGAAGTTCCGCCCCAGTATGAAGACGCCGCCCAGCAGGCCGCTGATGAATGCCCCGTTGAAGCTATAATTATTGAATAAGACCTATTCGATTTTGCCGAAATGTGATATTGGAAAGTATATCCAGTTTGCTTTACCTTTTATTGTAGCTATTGGAATCGGGCCGGAATTTCTGCTGTCATGGGATTCATTACGGTTGTCGCCAAGTACAAAACAATTGTATTTCGGAACAGTCATTTCCTGAAAGTTCTGCATTTGCTCATTAGCCGGCGACTTAGATAGAAATATCGCATATTTTGAGCTGCCGTTTACCTCATAAAACACTTCACCCTGAAATTTTGGGTTGCCTGTATTAATTCTTAAAGTCTCAAGTTCTGTCTTCGATAAAGGCTGATATTCCAACATTCTGCCGTTCACATAAAGCTGATTATTTTTCATTTCTACCGTATCGCCTTCGATTGCAACCACTCTTTTAATATAATTCAATCTGTTTTCAGGATTTATATATACAACGACATCGCCTCTGGAAGGGTCAATTTTCTTATAAATTGTTTTATCTGCCAGAAACCTGTCGCCATTTTTTATTGTCGGATACATGGAATTTGCTGGAACTCTGAATGCCTCGACAATATTGCTTTTTACATAAAAAGTGCTGCCGCCGGTGCCGCCGCCCCCGCCAATGAGGATTAAAAGCAGATAAACGTACCACCTGTTATATTCTTTTGGTACATAATTAGCACCGATGTTTTTAACGAGGTATATGGAATCAACGAGGGCAATAATTAAAATAATTCCGCCGAAAACGATTAAACCGATTGTCCCCAACACCATAACGGTCAGGTTCTTAAATAGAAATACGAACATAATTAATGAAATAGGCAGCGTGTTCAGAACAATAAAGAGCAGCCCCCTGATTAGTTTGCCGCAATACACCTGTCCAAGCCCAGGCGCAATTAACGAGAGCATTACCGCGACCCATGTATGTCTTTTATTAATGTTTGTTGTCTCTGCCATTTTTTATGTCCTTATGAAAAAGCTATTAAAAGCATATACATTACTCTTATGGATCCTGCTACCGCACCCATTACGATTAAACTATTTTTAATAATCGAGTGCGCGGAGATAATTTCTATAATCCGCTGCACATCAAAGAATCTCGGTCGTCTCTCATATTCAAATACTTTATTCATTACCTTGTCAGCAAATGAATCTGAAATTTTCACATCTTTTTCTTTCCAGCTTTCGTAAATTTTTCTCTTATCCATTACAATTCCCAATCCAGCCCAAGGGCCTTTGCAAGTTTCCTTTTTGCTCTATGCAGTCTTGTTCTTATCGTACCTTCTCGAACTCTTTCAATTTTAGCAATTTCTTCACACGAAAGTTTTTCAAATTCTGAAAGAACAAAAACAGTTTTTTGATTTTTTGGCAAGGAATGCATTTGCTTGTCAAGTTCAATTAAGAATTCCTGCTTCTCGAGTTCATCACCTCTTTTATATTCTGCAATTTCGGAAATCTCTTCAACAGTTTGCGTTTTCTTTTTCTTTATTACATTTAAACTTTTATTACGCGCGATAGTGAACAGCCAAGTTGAAAATTTACTGCGCATATTGTCAAACGTTGCCAGTTTTTTATAAGCTGCCAGAAATACTTCCTGAGCTATATCTTCGCTTGTGTGATTATCGTTAACGATGTTTCGTATCATTCTTATTACAGGATTCTGATATTTTTCAACAAGCAACCTGTAACTTTCGGCGTCGCCATTAACAATATTGTTAATTATTTTTTGTTCGTCAATCATTCACTATCTATAATAATATGTTCATTGTCTTATACAACTATTTGCTGCAAACGTTACAATAATTTTTTATGTTTTGGTAAGTACTTGCATTTAATGCACTTCTGGTTAAAATCATATCGACATATGGAATACGTACACGGCTATAACCCAAGAGAAAACATCCGCTTGCAGGATCAGGCCTCAACTCTGGCCGAGCTGCTCCATCATGATACTTTCTACCCCAAAGGCAGCCGAGTCCTCGAAGCAGGCTGCGGCGTCGGCGCTCAAACTATCACACTCGCCAAAAACAGCCCCGATGCGTTGTTTACCTCAATTGATATTTCTGAAACTTCAATCGCTCAGGCCAGGAAAAAAATCACCGATGCAGGATATAAAAATGTAACTTTCCAACAGGCCGATATATTCAATTTGGATTTCCAGCCCCAATCTTTCGATCATATATTTGTCTGTTTCGTTCTCGAACACCTTCCGCACCCGCTCGATGCTTTAAATTCTTTAAAAAAACTTCTGAAGCCCGCAGGCACAATAACCGTCATCGAAGGCGACCACGGCTCAACTTTTTTCCATCCAGACAGCGACTCCGCCCATAAAGCGATAAAATCTCTTAGCGAAATGCAGGCCCGTTCCGGCGGAAACGCCAACATCGGCAGACAGCTTTATCCTCTATTGCAGTCAGCAGGTTTTGATTCAGTTTCCGTTTCTCCCCGAATGGTTTATGTCGATTCGAGCAAACCGCATTTCGTCGAAGGCTTCACAAAAAATACTTTCACTGCAATGATTGAAGGCGTCCGCCAGTCCGTTACCTCCGCAGGTTTGATTGACGAAAAAACTTTCGACAACGGCATCAAAGCCTTATACAGAACCGCCGAACCCGATGGCGTCTTCTGCTACACCTTCTTCAAAGCGGTAGCGGTAAAACAATAGCCAATCTCTAAAAATGTCATCTCTGAAAGCGTGTTGTCTGTCAATTTAATATTTTATTTTTTAATCACTTTTTTTAAATTCTTATTTTTTCAATATTTATT
>MHXZ01000043.1 GCA_001825665.1 Planctomycetes bacterium GWF2_41_51
GACCGCAATGACCCTTGACGACCTTGGCTATTTCGAAACAGTCGTCGATATGGCAAAAAAATTCCATATCGCCGTAATTCACGATTTCGCTTATGGCGACACCTGCTTCGATGGCTACGTAGCCCCGAGTTTTCTATCCGTCAAAGGCGCTAAAGACGTCGGCGTCGAATTCTCTACAATGAGCAAAGCTTACAATATGGCCGGCTGGCGCATTGGTTTTGCGGCCGGAAATAAACAGATGGTGGAAGCGCTTGCGACTATTAAAGGTTATTACGATTACGGCATTTTCCAGGCCGCCCAAATCGCGGGCATTATCGCGATGCGACATTGTGAAAATGATGTAGTCGAGCAAAACAAAAAATATCAGCAGCGAAGAGATGTTGTCTGCGATTGCATTACAAAATTAGGCTGGCAGGTCGAAAAACCACGTGCATCGATGTTCGTCTGGGCAAAAATTGCCGAAGAGCATTTGAAAGGTAAAGGCACTATTGACTTTGCCATGGACTTGGTTGAAAACGCTAACGTCGTTGTCTCGCCCGGTCGTGCCTTCGGTGAAAACGGTGAAAATTATGTTCGTATTGCACTTGTAGAGAACGAAAACCGTCTCCGCCAGGCCTTTAGAAACATAAAGAAATACGTTACAAAAGGATAGAAAATTTCATCCCGCAAATAAAAAGGGCAGACCTGGGTGTCTGCCCTTTTTATTTGGAATCTGATGCTTGAATTTTATCTTCTTCGATTACGCGAAGGACGCCGTTTTTTGCCGGGATTAAAAAATTTATGCGCTGGCTTGGGCGCTCTTTCGCTTTCCTCAGGCATTGTTGAAACAAACCCGGGGCATTTTTCCATTTTGAATTTGTGACCGATAAATTTCTCAATCTGACGAAGATGTTTTTCCTCATCGCGGGACACAAACGTAATCGCATCTCCAATAGCAGTTGCTCTACCGGTTCGGCCAATCCTGTGAATATAATCTTCCGCAAATGCAGGCACATCGAAATTTATAACGTGTGAAATGCCTTCGACATCTATGCCGCGAGCTGCGATATCGGTTGCAACCATTACCTGGAACTTACCAGCCTTGAACCCCTGCAGCGCTCGCTGACGCTGACCCTGTGTTCGGCCTGAATGGATCGCGACAGATTTAATTGCCGATTTCTCAAGACGGTGACTGATTCTATCCGCTCCGTGCTTGGTGCGGGAAAAAATTAATACACTGTACATTCCGCCATTCTGAAGCATATGAAGTAGAAGTTCCATTTTCTGTTCGCGGTGAACAGGGTAAATATGCTGGGTAATAGTCTCAATTGGGCTGCGCTGCTGGCCAACCTGAATTATCTTCGCATTGTGCTGAATACCCGCGGCAAGTGTTTTAACCTCCTGCGGTATAGTTGCGGAAAACAATAGAGTTTGACGGTTCGCAGGAATCCGTGTGATTATCTTGCGAACATCATTAATGAAGCCCATATCGAACATCCGGTCTGCCTCATCGAGAACAAACATTTCAACTCGGCTCAAATCTATGCTTCGCCTGTTAATATGATCGAGGAGCCTGCCGGGAGTAGCAACAACAATATCCACGCCGCGACGCAGAGCAGTAAGCTGATTCGGCATACTTACCCCTCCATAAATCGCAAGAGTACGCATATGAAGGTATCGCCCATACCCATTGATACACTGCTCAATTTGAACTGCAAGTTCGCGTGTCGGCGTAAGAATCAGTGATCTTACATGCTTGCTTTTGCCAGAATGATCATTGGTGAGCCTATTCAATATCGGCAAAACAAAAGCCGCTGTTTTACCCGTTCCGGTCTGTGCACACCCAATGATGTCTTTACCTTCAAGGGCGGCGGGTATTACTTGTGATTGAATTTCGGTTGGAGCTTTGTAACCTGTGGCGAGAATACCGCGCACAAGCGGGTCTGAAAGACCGAGTACTTTAAAGGGCATTGAAAAAATCCTACATTAAACAAGCGGAAATATAATTTACGGAAGTCAAACAGAAACAATACAAGAACAACCGCTTAATTTGGTCTTTTTAGATGTCTATTTAAATTCAAGTCCAGTATTATACCACATTTAGATACGAAAAGAAGAAAAATATTACATTCATATTTATTCTCAATAATCTCAAAAAACGTCCTTTTTCCCATTATAGGAGCCCGTTAGCCAAAACCTGCATAGAAATTTGTTGTCGCCAAGACGTTATTTTTGAAAATACTGTCTCGTAGAAATGAGAAAATCAGGGAATTTAACGATTTTTTAAATATCTTGTTTAGTTTTGGAAATGATGATTTCCTTTGAGATGTCAACGAATTGTTTCATCAGAATAATATGTATAATAATTGCTGGAATAGCTGTAACAAATCCAACATAAGGTATTATCGAGACTACCGCGAGGATATACCACGTAAGAGCAAGCCCCTCGTTTACAAATGGCCCGTTTATCGAACGCTCCCTACAATAAAGATTTATATCTTTTGCCAGACCGACATACGCGACATACAGCCAATAAATATTAAAAAACGGTATAAAGCAAAAACCCACAGCTATCCCCGGCGTTGTGCGTGCTTTGCCATCCTGTATAAGCGCCCAGAAACGATAAACCAAAATATAATTCAGAACGATACCTGCTATAATCGCAGGAATACCGATAAATATAATCGCGAGAAGTGAACCAACTACATAAAGGCAAGTAAACCAAACCCACAATTTGTGAAGCGATTCAGCGGTATAAGTCCGCCCCGATGGTGAGTACGTAGTTAAGCCTGTACTTGGAGTTGCTGGCAGAACAATCGCGAATTTCTCCGCAAGCTCTGTTTCTTCCGCCTTCTGCCAGTCACTCATCCCCTCTTTCCACACGAGTGTCTGCCTGAGCACAGTTCCATTCTGAATCAAACCATCTATTGCCGACTCATCAATCGGCCCCGTTCTCTGATTATCCCGCACATAATACCACATAGATTCTCCATTTGAAAATTTTTATTCTTGAGCGGGCTCTTCTGTTTCGAGCAACTGAATATCTGTAAATTTAATCAGTGCGAAATTACTCATCGGATCGGTTGATAATTCGCCAACCAAACCGACTTTTTTGCCATAAAACTTCGACATATCTAAATTTTCCGCTCCACCTGCCGGTTGTGCGTAGCAAATAGGTGTATCTGTCTCATCCATAACAAGTGCTCGTTTAATATCAGGTCTGCCCTGATAAACCGCAGAAGCCTTGAATACGCCGGTAACTGCATATTTCGCTGTGTTCCGAACAGATTGTCTTTTCTTCTGGCGTTCTTTTTCAATTTCGTCTAATTGTTTCTGCAAATCAGATTTATGACTTTCCAGAACATCCGCAGACTGCCTTGCCAATTCATACCGTGTAACTGTTTTCAAAGCCTCTTGAGCATATTCAGCGGATTTACCGCCGTCTGGATTTGCTGCTAACGCTTCCAATCCGGAACGTATATTTGAATAATTTTGGTCGGTCAATGGTTTGGTTTTCTCGTCATCAAGTTGTTTTACGAGAACATAATACTCTTCGAGCATCCTGTTATTCGGGTCAACCTGGTCCATCATCACGCCAGGCTTTGAGTATGTAGCTGTTTTCGGTTCGTCTGCTTTTGGCAGCTTAATATCGATTTCATCTGCCTTGCGAACGAATTTTAAATATTGACTGCTCGTCCAAAGCGTTGCGCCTTCTGGAGGAGCTATCTTATAATAATCGCCTACCGCCTGCCCGACAATGCGAACCTTCTGACCTTTATCGAGTGTTATCTGCACGCTGTCAGAAACCATCGCGTCCCTGTCATCCGCACCTGCATAAACCCGCACGTTCTCTGCGTTGACAATTCCAACTTCCGGCTTATTATTATCAACTTGAACATACTGTTTGAAAATCCAGGAAAAACTTCCCGGTGGAGGAAGTATCTGGCTCCAACTGAACTTTTCACCGACAACAACAACTCTCGTCGGCATACTGATTTTCCCGCAACTGTAAAAATTCATCCCCGGCCCCGAACGCAGGTTCAGATTTGTACCTGTAATCTCGCCCACGTACGGAAATTGTGATTGGTTTACTTCCGCTACTGCCGCAGGTTCATTTGCAGCCGCAGCAGGTGCCGCAGGAACTGATTGAACCGGTTGAACTGTGGCGGCCTCTTCTGGAGCGCCCAGAGCTGCCGGTCTTTTTCCTTCGGCTGCCAATACGATTGCGGACAATGAGAGTGATAATATAATTGCTGTTTGGTAGAATTTAATCCGTTTCATAATCTTCCCTTTCCTTAAGAAAGTATGTAAAAAACTTAATTATTTTAAGTCCTTTTATTATCTCAAAGCATGCGCTGTTGTCAAATGTTTCTTTAAGATTCCAGTCGGCCAATTTCATCCTCGCACATTTTTTTCTGTGCCGGGTCATTCAGCTTTAATTTAGCTTTTTTCAGATAATCAAGTGCTTTTTCCTTATTACTAAGGTATCTGCCGTAAATTATTCCCAGCATTAGCATTACCTGCTCTGCGAATTCATAACCGCCGTAAAAAGACAGGAACTTTTCATAAGCTTCCGCCGCCTCTTTCCAAGTCCCCATTGCCATCAGTTGATTGGAGATATCCAGCATCGCCTGCCGAGGCAAAGGCTGAGTTACATTTTCCTTTACAAGCTCCATATACAATTCCGCCGCCGAAGCTACATTTCCCTGATTTAATCGCGTCAAAATTTCACGCCTCAGATTCGCGATTCTTTCCTCCAACTTTTGCTGAGCCTCGGACTTAACTTCCTTTACTTCGATTTTTTTGCTGATTTTGCCCGCGAATGGGTCGGTTCCTTCCGCCACAACATCGCGATATACGCGCCTTCTGTTCCACTGCTTGAGCATCGACCACAAATCGAAATGGTCTTCCTGTATCAGCCCGACCGCGCGCACCAGAAGTATTGCCAGAACTCCGAAAGCGTAACCCGCAAGATGCGCATCATAAGCGACATTTGCCGCACTTCGCGAAATAATATTATCTATAAAAATCATTTTGATAATGATCAGGTACAAGGCCGGAATTTCCATCGTCCCGATAAAGAAAAACCAATAAACAATCGTAATCAGTGTTTGTGGAAATAAAACAAGATACGCCCCCGTAACTGCTGCGATTGCCCCGCTCGCTCCCAAAACCGGAGTAGCCGCCCCTTCACCATAAAAAGTTGCTGCTCCCATATGCCCAAGTGCACTAAACACCGCACCCGCAAGATAGAAAAGCAAATACCCAATATTGCCCAGCCTGTCATTTACATTTCCGCCGAAAATATAAAGAAAATACAAATTCCCGAAAATATGCCCGACACCCCCGTGCAGAAACGCGTAGGTTATAAATTGCCACAAATATGGATAAGAAGGCGTCAGCATATATGCCGATGCCCATTTCTGTGCTCCAACTTTTCCGCCTGCATACATCAAAACAAATATCACGATGTTAACCGCTATCAAAGCATAATTCATATATGGCGTCCGATACGGACGAACGTTTGTTCTTAATGGTAGTAGCATATCCTTATTTTCTTATAAAAATTTAACTCGTAATTTCCTATCAAAATGGTATTTTAATAGCTTATGGCAAACGTTACAAGTATTTTAAAAAAACGTATCCAAAATGTCAGGCAGAACTTTCTGTCCCAAAAAATCGACTGTCTACTTATTGCCTCGCCTGCGAACATCTCGTATCTCACCGGTTTTATGGGCGAAGATAGCTGGCTTCTCGTTACCGGCCGCACAAACATCCTTATAACCGACAGCAGGTACACCCTCCAGGCCGAAAAACAATGCCCGAATTCTAAAATATACGTGCGAAAAGGAAGAATGACAGAAGCAATCACCGAAATCCTCAAAAAATATCCGGATGTACGAACTGCCGGAATTGAAGACAAAATCGAAACCGGAATTTACAAAACTCTAAAAAGAAAACTTCCCGTCCTCACAAAACCTGTAAATCATATCGTTGAATCAGCCAGAGAAATAAAAGACTACTTAGAAATCAGCGCCATAAAAAAAGCGGCCCAAATTTCAAAAACCGCCATGGAAAAAATATTGAAGCATATACGCATAGGAATGACTGAAACACATATTGCCGCAATGCTCGATTATGAAATAAAAAAAACCGGCGCTAATCCCGCCTTTGAAACTATTGTCGCTTTTGGTACAAATTCCGCGATGCCCCATCATAGCCCGACATTGAGAAAATTAAAAAAAATTGATACGATTCTTTTCGACTTCGGCGCCAAATTCAATGGTTATTGCAGCGATTTGACAAGATGTTTCGCTGTTGGAAAAATAAACGATTTCTATGCGAAAGTTTACAAGACAGTTCTTGAAGCGCAAACCGTAGCGATAAATATGCTCAAGGCCGGAGTCGATGCAAAAGAAGTTGACGCCGCCGCAAAACAGATAATCACATCAGAAAAATTGCCTCCCTATGGCCACGGCCTCGGCCACGGACTTGGCATCGACGTCCACGAACAGCCAACAGTCTCATACATGTCAAAATCAAAATTGAAAACTGGAAATGTCATTACAGTCGAACCCGGCGTTTACATCCCAAACAAATTCGGCATCCGAATCGAAGACGATGTTTTGATTACCGATTCCGGCTGCGAAATCTTAAGTCAGCTTCTAAAAACCGACAATGTCCCGCTCCTGAAATTGGCATGAACAATATAAAATGGCAACCGGCTCGAAAGCAGAGTTTCTTTCACGCCACCGTTATCTTTTCATCAAGATAAACATCCTGAATTAAATTCAAAATCTCAATCCCTTCTTTCATCGACTTCATAAAAGCTTTTCTGCCCGTGATCAATCCCGTTCCGCCCGCGCGTTTATTAATTACTGCGGTTCTGATCGCCTGCTGTAAATCATTTTTCCCTGATGCCCCGCCGGAATTAATCAGCCCCGCCCTGCCCATATAGCAGTTCGCAACCTGATAACGCGTTAAATCAATCGGATGTTCGCTCGTAAGTTTTTCATAAACAAGCGAACTGGTCTTGCCGAAATTTATCGCGGTAAATCCGCCGTTGTTCGTCGGCTGTTTTTGCTTAATGATATCCGCCTGAATCGTAACGCCTAAGTGATTCGCCTGCCCAGTCAAGTCCGCGGATGTCTCATAATTCTTATCATCTTTTTTAAACGCTGAATTACGAACATAGCACCACAGCACCGTAAACATTCCCATATCGTGCGCAATTTCAAAAGCGTGCGTAACTTCTTCAATCTGCCGCCGCGATTCCGCCGAACCGAAATAAATCGTCGCACCAACCG
Source organism: Planctomycetes bacterium GWF2_41_51 (assembly GCA_001825665.1). Classification (GTDB taxonomy): domain Bacteria; phylum Planctomycetota; class Phycisphaerae; order Sedimentisphaerales; family UBA12454; genus UBA12454. The sequence continues at coordinate 7,287 of MHXZ01000043.1, forward strand.
CCGCCGCTCCCATCTCAAACGCCTGTTTCACCGACCCGAAAAATCGCTGGTCATAACTATTCGGATAACTAAGCAGCTCATTATGATTTAACTTTAAAATGAAAGGAATCTTGTGCGCGTACTTCCTTGATACCGCCCCAAGCACCCCCACCGTCGATGCCACCGCATTGCAGCCCCCCTCAATCGCCAGCTTCACAATATTTTCAGGATCAAAATAAATCGGATTAACCGCAAACGACGCCCCCGCCGAATGTTCAATCCCCTGGTCCACCGGCAATATCGAAAGATACCCAGTCCCCGCCAATCGCCCATGCTCAAAAAAATTCTGCAAATTCCGCAATACCGAATTAGGCCGATCGCTCAACACCACAACCCTATCTACAAAATTTCCGCCCGGCAAATGCAGCAAATCCTTCGAGATGGTTTCACATTTATGATTCAGCAGAGAGTCCGCCTCCCCGCCCAGCAATTCATATACCTTATCAGACATATAGTACTCCTTATTTTAACCAGATATTAAGCTTTCTCAAATATCTGTAAATAAGGGTATTTCTGTAAACTTCTGTACTTATGCCATGCCTTATTTACCTCAATTTGATCTGCTTATACTTCCCTCGCCTATGCGCAAGCCTGTCCGGATTCTCAGTCTGTATCTTCTCTTCATAAGCCGCAAAGTTGCCAACAAACCACTGCGTTTTGCCATTTCCCTCGAATATCAGCAAATGCGTACAAATCCTGTCGAGGAAAAACCTGTCATGGCTTATCACCATCGCGCATCCCTGAAAATTTATTATCGATTGCTCAAGCACCCGCATCGTATTAACATCCAGGTCGTTTGTCGGCTCATCCAGCAGCAAAAGATTTCCGCCTCGCCGCAGCATTTTCGCAAGATGGATCCTGTTTCGTTCCCCGCCCGAACATTCCGAAACTTTTTTCTGCTGCTGTGAGCCCGAAAAATTATATTTCGAGACATACGCGCGTGATGAGACCGAAACCCCTCCGACAACTATCGAATCTTTTCCATCCGAGATTTCCTCGAAAATCGTTTTATCGTGTTCGAGTGCATCTCGATGCTGATCAACATAACCAATCAATACAGTCGCACCGATTTCAATATTTCCCGCATCAGGTTTTTCAGCTCCCGTAATCAATTTAAACAGCGTCGTCTTGCCGATTCCGTTCGGCCCGATTACGCCGACAATCGCATTCGTAGGCAGTTCGAACGAGCACTTATCGATCAGCACATTATCGTCAAATTTTTTGCAAACCTGAGAAAACGAAATTACCTTATCTCCCAGCCGCTGACCTGTCGGGATTTGAATCAGAATTTCATTTTGCTTTTCTTCATCAGACTGGCTTGCCACATTGCCGTATGCATTTATACGCGCCTGATTTTTTACATTCCGTGCCTTGACCGAAGTATTAATCCACTCAAGTTCCCGCGCAAGTGTCTTCTGCCTCTGCGATTCCTTCTTTTCCGTTACTCGCAAAAGCTCCGCCTTCTGCTTCAGCCACGATGAATAATTTCCCTCGAACGGCAGCCCCCTGCCTTTATCAAGTTCCAAAATCCATTTCGTAATATTATCCAGAAAATACCTGTCGTGCGTTACAATAATCACCGTGCCGTGATATTCACGAAGCGCCATCTCAAGCCACTGCACCGTCTCCGCATCAAGGTGATTCGTCGGCTCATCAAGCAGCAGCAAATCAGGCTTTTCCAATAGTGCCATGCAAAGCGCAACACGCCTTCGCTCACCGCCCGACAACCTCCGCACAGGCGTATCATCCGGCGGCAAAACCATCGCATCCGAAACAATATCAATCAGCCTGTCAATCTCCCATCCATCGCACGCATCGATTTTATCCTGATAAACTGACAGCTCCTCAAGCAGCTTATTCATTTTCTCATCAGACTGCGTCTCGCCAAGCTGCTCCGAAATTTTATTGAATCGCTCAACCATATCAAGCGTTTCCTTCGTTGCCAAAAGCAGATTTTCCCGCACAGTCTTATCAAGTTCAAGCTCAGGTTCCTGCGCAACATACCGCAGTTTCATCCCCGATGTCAGCCTCGTCTCACCATGAAAATCCTTATCGAGCCCCGCCATAATCTTCAGCAGCGTGCTTTTGCCCGAACCGTTTTCGCCGATTACACCTATTTTCGCGCCATAAAAAAAAGACAGAGAAATATTTTTCAATACTTCCTTCTGCCCATAGCTCTTGCAGACATCATTCATTTCAAATATAAATTTTGGAGGCATTTATTAATCCTTGTTTCACTGTCATTCTGAACGGAGCGAAGCGCAGACCCTCGAGTTGAGCAGAAAGTTTTTTCTTCGAATAAAACTTTAAAGAGGGAAGAATCTCGTTCCCCGTATTACAACTTCTTTTTTATTTTTTACTATATGCTTTTTTCAGTTCCTTATTAATCCTCATACTGCACCAGTCTTTGCCGCACATTGTACAAAAATCATCCTTCGAGGTTGCCTTACCGCTTCTAGCGCAAGCCTCCTGATGAAATTTGCCCGCCGTCTTCGGATCCAGCGATAACCCAATATGATTTTCCCAGTCGAAACTTGCCCTTGCGATACTCAACTGCCTGTCCTTTTCCGCTGCATTGGAAAAACCCCTTGCGACATCCGCCGCGTGAGCCGCAATTTTCGCCGCCACAACTCCCTGCCGAACATCTTCAATCTCCGGCAATCCCAAATGTTCCTTAGGCGTTACATAGCACAAAAACGATGCTCCATAAAATCCCGCCGCCGTTCCGCCAATCGCGCTCGTTATATGATCATACCCCGGCGCAATATCCGTAACCAAAGGCCCAAGAACATAGAAAGGGGCGTTATGACAATATTTCTGCTGCAGCTTCATATTTTTTTCAATCTGATTAAACGGCACATGCCCCGGCCCTTCAACCATAACCTGGCATTTTTTCTCTATCGCCCGGGCCGTCAGTTCACCAAGCGTTTTCAATTCCGCGATCTGCGCTTTATCAGTTGCGTCAGCGATACATCCCGGCCTCAGCCCATCCCCAAGCGAAAAGCAAACATCATATTCTGCCATAATATCGCAGATATCATCGAACAGACCATAAAACGGATTTTGCTTATTATGAATTGCCATCCATTTCGCGATTAGAGCCCCGCCTCTGCTTACGATTCCGCAAACTCTCTTCACCGCCGCCGGCAAATGCTGCTTTAAAACGCCCGCGTGAATTGTAAAAAAATCCACTCCCTGCTTTGCCTGTTTTTCAATCGTATCGAGAATGATTTTCGGCGTAATTTCCTCTACGTTTCTGCCGATGATCATTTCATAAACCGGAACTGTTCCGAACGGAATGGGACAATTTTCAATCAGCTCCCTGCGGATTTCGTCGAGATTTCCGCCCGTGCTTAAATCCATAACTGTATCAGCCCCGACTTCGATAGAGACTGCGAGTTTTTCCATTTCGTCTTTAGCAGAAGAGCTTGCGCTGCTTGTCCCGATATTGGCGTTTACTTTTATACTTACTGCTCTGCCAATTCCGATTGGTTTAAGTTTTTTCCTTATATGGATTTTATTTGCCGGAATGACAAGTCTACCCGCCGCGATTTCCTTGCGGATAGTCTCTGCCGCGATTTGTTCATTCTTTGCGACAGTTTTCATTTCTTTGGTAATGACACCATCGCAAGCCGATGTAAGTTGTGTTTTACATTTCATCATTTTTTCCAATAAAAAAAGGCCGCCTTGTAAAAAGCGACCTTCAAAAACTCTTTTATTATCATCGCTTCCTACGCAGGCATAATCCTGTTCAGGTTATAAGGGTATTTTCTCAGCCCCGTACCTGTTTAGTACAAAGCACCCCTGCATTATTACTTCAGTATATTAACAAGTTAATAATAGGTCAATTATTTTGTTCCTATTATTTGCAGCGTCTGTTTCAAAATCGGCAGCGGCTCAACTTTTATTTCCGGTTCTTCGAGCGTTCCTCGTACATACACTTTTAAAAATGCCGCGCCGAAACCTGACGTAAGAGTATCGAAAAAGCTTGCCTTATCTTTACCCGCACCGCTGTACGCAACAAAATCTACGCTGATCGAATCCGCCGCCGGGTCGTAAGTCCCTGTCCCTCTAAGCGAAGCCGTCGGCCCATAAAGGTCCATTCTGCTGATTTCCACCATCGGCCCTTTTACAACCGCCTGAACTTTAACATTATCGAAAGCAAGGTCTTTCTTTATCGCTTCCAGAATCGCGTTGCGAATATTTGAGACCAGGTTTTTACTGCCGAGTTGAATACCTGTCGCCGCGATTATGACTCTGCCGCGGGACGTCTGTGGGTCTCTGAAATCGCCTTTAACTCGAATTTCCCCGTTCAGCGAACCGCCCGATTTTTCTGCCGCTCCAGGCGACATGAATTTTTCAGAGCTTACTCCCACAACCGCTATATCGATATTATATTCTGAAAAGCCGCCTTTGCTGTCAGTTTTAATAAACGCATCCCCTGCAATCCTGCCTCCAAGGCAATCGCCGACAAAATCGCTGATAACCACATCAGGATTATTAATATCGTAAGGAACCTTAAGCCTCATATTTTCGATGGGCCTGCCCTTAAACGAAAGGCTCTGAACTTCCAGCATCAGTTTACAGTCTTTCATTCCAACACCGATATCATATTGCGTATCGATGTTAAGCATCGCGTAAATATTCGAAACAGGTTTGGTATTTCCTATCGAACAATTCTTAAATAGTGCTGTACCGCTGAGCTTGATTGTCTTCTGACCCGTTTCGCTTTTCTCGAAAGTTATCCTATCAAGACTCAAATCGATATTCCCCTGTGGCGCCAGCTTATCATAATACGTTTCTGCCGTCCCCAGCAGCGACATATAACGATTGTCGAAATTTAAATCAACTGCCGTTAATTTCAGGTTCGCCCAATCCACCTCGCCTTTAGCGATTTGCATTTTACCATTGAGCGTAATCTTCCCCGGCTTGTTCATATCATCGACAACTGGTACCGCGCTCAGGGAAACAAGCTCGATGTTTTCAGGATTTATTATTATTTTGCCCGTAATATCTTCCAGTGGCAAATCGAACTTGCTCAAATACGCCGAATCATTAAGACATTCGATTCCAATTTCGAATTCAGGACATTTTATCCGCGAGTTTTTGCCCACAAGCGCATCGACATTTACCTCGCCGTCGAACTGAAATTCATCAAGCAGACCCGCACTGTTTCCGCCAAGAATCGGCTTTACCATATTGCTGTCAAGTGCAAGATTCCCGGCCGTCAGCCGCATGCAATATCCCATCGGCTCTGCTTCTGTTTCCGTCCATATCGTACCTGATGCGTTTATTGGACTGCTGTTGAAATCAGCGGTTAACTTTTTAATCTCGAAAGCCTGTGGAGTTAGATTCGCGTCAAGGATTAGATTCTTCAAAGGTTGCGGCAGCTTGGGAGTAGTGATCTTTTCCCCTTTAATATTCAGCTTCGCAAGATAATCCACCGGCATTTCGTTATTATCCGTCGAATGAACATAAATATCCGCATCGCCTCGCGCCTGTATATCGAAATTATTGAAAAATTTCTTCTGGTCTGCCGGAAATGAATTGATAAGTTTATTATCTATTGCGACATTCTTCGCCAGAATTTTAAAATCATACTTCGGATCAGCGGTATTGGCATCCGTAATATTGCCGTCCATCTCAATCGTGCCCCCGCTTTGCCTGCTCAAAACATCTTTCAGCCCGATCCTGCCTCCATCAACCCAGATTTTCCCCGTAATCCCAGAAACAGGATAAGGAAAATAATGGCATATAATCGAAACATCGAGCAGATTTGCGTTTAACCGGAATATACGCTGTCCCGGCGGTTTCGCCGCATAAATAAAATCGCCCGAAACCATCCCCGCAGGCGAAAACAGGTACCACAGTTTTTTATGATTCGGCATAAGAGCCGCGTACAAATCCTCATCC
>MHXZ01000044.1 GCA_001825665.1 Planctomycetes bacterium GWF2_41_51
CTATTAAAACATAACGTTAATAATACGGGTATGGTCCAAATGGTGTCGGATACAACTCACGAGTATTACCCGTATTTTCTGTAAAAATAGCAAGAAGAATCATAGTTAAAAGCAGGGCAGTTACAATCAAAACCGCCCAAAAAGCTTCATTGTGTATCATTTTTTCGGAGACATTGACTACGTTATGTTCCCAACGGTGAATTTTGTCGTCCCATCCTTTTCCGTGTATAACATTCATAGTTTTTACTCCTTAAGTCATAATATTCTACGTATATATCTCTAAGAGCGTTCAGTAAATAAATAAGTCGAAAAAAACTTTTTCTTGACATAATCTATTTTAATCTGTATTTGTCCTTATCTTATGACTAAAAAATCGAGTTCAAAAGAATCATCAGGCAAGAACCTTGTTATCGTCGAATCCCCGGCCAAAGCCAAAACTATAAATAAATATCTTGGCAGCGATTTTATTGTACATGCTTCAATGGGGCACGTCCGCGATTTGCCTTCAAAAGGCATCAGCGTCGATATAGATAACAATTTCGAGCCTACGTACGAAATTACCGCCGGCAGAAAAAAACTTGTAAGCACGTTGAAAGCCGCCGCGAAAAATTGCAGCACTTTGTTCCTCGCGACAGACCTTGACCGCGAAGGAGAAGCCATAGCATGGCATCTTTCGCAAACTCTCGGTGTGCCCGAAGAAAAAACAAACCGTGTAATTTTTAACGAAATTACAAAAAAAGCCATAGAGCAGGCTTTCGCAAACCCCGGCAAAATCAATATGGACAAAGTGATGGCTCAGCAGGCAAGAAGAATTCTTGACCGGATTGTCGGCTATCAAATTAGTCCGCTTCTCTGGAAAAAAGTTGCACGCGGTTTATCCGCAGGCCGAGTCCAGTCCGTCGCAGTCAAATTGATTGTTGACCGCGAGCGGGAAATCCGCGCGTTTGTACCAGTCGAATATTGGCTCATTCCCGCTGTCTTTACAACTCTGCTCGATAAGCAAAAAACTTTATCGGAAAATTGGAACCAATTTTTAGAGGTTAGCCCCGCCAACACTTTGGCGGGGTCAGGCAAAGGTCCGACTATTGCAAAGCAGCAGGACTGGCTCGCCGAACACAGTGCATTTAAAGCCGAGCTTGCAACCGTTGCCGGTAAACCTTTCGCAAGTGATAACGCCGAAGATTCAAACAAAATTCATCAGGCTCTGAGTAATGCCGATTTTGTTATCAGTGATGTTCAGGTCAAAAGTTCCAGCTCGCGTCCCGCTCCTCCGTTTATTACTTCAACGCTTCAGCAGTCTGCGTCAAATCGTCTTGGTTTTGCCGCAAAGCGCACGATGCGTGTCGCTCAGCAGTTATATGAAGGTATTGATTTGGGTTCGATGGGCTCTTTCGGTTTAATCACATATATGCGTACCGACAGCACGCACATTTCGCCTGAGGCGATTAACGATTCGAGAAAATATATCAGCAATAATATCGGCGCAAATTACATTCCTGAACAGCCGAACTATTATGCGTCCAAAAAAGGTGCTCAGGAGGCACACGAAGCTATCAGACCGACCGATGTTGACATTGTGCCCGAGCAGATACAGGACTTGCTCACCGAAGAGCAGTTTAAACTTTATCAGCTTATTTGGCGAAGGTTCATCGCTTCTCAAATGGCCGCTGCTAAATGGGACACTACGACACTCGAAATTTCCGCCGACACACCGATTGGCAGATGTTCGTACAAAGCGCAGGGAAGAGTTTTAGTGTTCGATGGTTTCACCAAAGTATGGTACGCAGGTTCTGCTGACCAGCAGTTGCCGAAATTAAATCAGGGTGACAAAGTTGCCGCGATTGATATTAAATCCGAGCAGCATTTCACAAAACCTCCTGCCCGCTACAACGAAGCTTCGCTGGTCAAAACCCTTGAAAAAGAAGGCATAGGCAGACCAAGTACTTACGCATCGATTATCAGTACGATACAGGAACGCGGTTATGTCGAGCAGCTTGAAAAGCAATTTCATCCCACAGATGTCGGTGAAGTTGTTACCGATAAGCTCACCGAATTCTTCCCGAAGATTATGGATATGACATTTACCCGCTATATGGAAGAGCAGCTTGATAAAATTGAGGAACAGCACCTCAACTGGGTTAATGTCCTGAATGAATTTTATGGCCCGTTCAAAAAGGACCTCGAAACTGCAAGCGAAGAGATGAAGCACGCCAAAGCTGAAACTACTCCAAGCGAATATACCTGCCCCAAATGCGGTAAGCCGTTGGAATACAGGTTCGGCAAGAACGGAAAATTCTTGAGTTGCAGCGGCTATCCGGACTGCAAATTCGCAAGTCCCGTTGACAAAACTGGCAAGATGATTGTCGATGAATTTACAGAACATAAATGCCCCAACTGCGGCAAACCGATGATTAAAAAGCAGAGTCGCTTTGGTTCTTTCCTGGGATGTTCGGATTATCCCACTTGCAAAACAACTATGCGAATTGACAAGGAAGGCAACGTTTTGCCCCCCAAGCCACCTGCCGAGCCGACCGGCCTGAAATGTTATAAATGCCAGACTGGCGAGCTTGTGATTCGCCAGAGCAAAAAGGGGCCGTTCCTTGGCTGCAATAAATTTCCAAGATGCAGAACTATCGTCAGCTTCAAAAAACTTGACGAATTGAAGGAATTGCAGGCAAAAGGTGATTGGCCGCCAAAGACTATCGACAAAGCCGATGAAATGCTTGGCCGCGATAAAAAATCTGCCAAAAAGAAAAAAGCCCAACCTTCCGTAAAAGAATAAATTTCCATAAGCCCCCAACTTCATGTTGGGGGTTCGTAAAAATTATTGGGGGTTAATAAAAAATTTCAAATATCGGGGCCTGCCCCGTAAGATTTCTTTAAAGGGTTGAAGATTACCAATATGATTTTGGTAAAATTTGCCATCATATATGATTGTGATTCCTGAAGAAATCTTATGGGGTCATTGCGCGGAGTTTCGATAAAATCGAAACGACAAAGCAATCTCAATCTTTCTGTAACTTGTTTTTTCAATAAGCTTTGCCTAATGGTAAGTCTTAAATCTCCCTTGTTTTCCCCTCAAATCATAGTACAATATATCCAATTCAATTCTTTAACAAGGAGTGTTGCAATGAAAAAGCTGATTTTTCAAACTCGTACCAAACTGTCATTGCTATGCGCAGGAGTTTACCCCTGTGACGGCAGGGGTGGCAATCTCAATTTTCCTGCCGCCCGAATCATTCACAACGCATCTCAGAGCCGCGATGATTTTTACTGCGTAAAAAATCACTCCCGATTTATCAACGATTTTATTCCTTGAGATAAAATCGAGAGGGAGCGTCATTCTTCAATCTTCGTTATGGAGCGGGTAAATATAACCTCCGTGACAGCCTGCCCTGTAGGATTGTGTTTCATTCCGTATCGGAGTAATGGAGCGGTAATCGGTTAGCCCCGTCATCTTAGATTTGCCGATAGGCAAAGCTGATGACGGGGTTTTGTTTTACCGTCCGAATCGTTCACATCAACTGACCCCCCAAAACCACACCGATACGATGGGTCATTGCGCGGAGTTTCGATAAAATCGAAACGACAAAGCAATCTCAATCTTTCTGTAACTTGTTTTTTTCAATATGAAATTTCAAATTCCGTTTATCATTGCATTTTTCATTATTCCCGCTATAATTTATCCTGCTTTTGAGGCTAAAGCTACAGTGGATATTAATGAACAGGTAAGTCATAACACATGGAAGAAAAAAATGAAAATATTATCGGTATGCCAGAGGATGCAATTAAGTCCCTCTTTAGTAATGCTGAAAAGACCGGTGGTTTAGAGTACATATTTACCTTGCTTCGAGTTACAGGGCTTACCAGTTGTAAAGACCCTCTCCTTGCTCTAGATTTAATCATAAGAGAGCGAAAGTACCTTTCTTCTGATTTACTTACACAATCCTCTCTTTTCGTTGGTATTGAAGAATTATTAAGTTTAATTGGTAATTTGCTTAATTGCAGCAACGGTAAAACGTACAAACATTGTTTCTTTTTTCCACTGTATAAGGGATCATTTCCGAATATTACCAAACCATCTATTGAACAAATGTTAAAAAACATTAAAAATCTTTCTGAGCTATCGAATCAGTTGGAAATAAAAAATTTACTTGAAAAATATTCATTGAGCATTTTTTTTGAAAAAACCACATCTGATTCACTGAACAATTATGAGATGGCTGAAATTTTTCTTAATTCCTTTATTACCGTATATAAAAACGAACGGATGAAATTCAAAGAAAAAGCAAAACTTTATAAATTACAAAATTTTGAAGTACTTGAATTGTTGGTTGACGAGACTGTAGGCCTCTATGGTTTCTATCTGCATTTTTCAAATGGAGGCAGTGCTCAATTCATAAGAAAAGAAAGTTCAACATTATCCCAAAATATAAGTTTTGACCGCAATTTTGAATTATCTTCCTTTGTTGGAGATTTGCATGCGTTGACGGAAGAATGGGTGGTCGGAAAAAAGAAATTATATGAAATTGGATTACCGGGAAGATATAATGTATTAGGCCAATGGAAGCCTTTGATCTACCCTGAAAGAAAGCAAAAAGTAATTAGTCGTTATGCAAGAGAGGCTCTTTCACTTTCGAAAGATGAACAGGTGCAAGGAGTCCTTTTTTATATTATGTGCACATCACATCATGTTATTGAGTTTGTTGTCAAAGCCGATTTAGAGTTGCCTTGGGAAAATACAACACTGGGAAAGGTCATACACTTATGGAAATGTCCCAATTCGCAAATGATGCAAAATTTTTTCATTTATGATGGGTCATATTGTGTAAATTCATTTGATCCTGACGAGATAGAGATGGCCATATCAACCTTGAATCTTACTCTAAATACTATAGCTTTTGCATATAATGCAAAATTACAGTGGAGATTGAAATATAAAATCGTTAACGGCACACAAAATAGTTTTATTAAATTGAATGAAGAAGACATGAATGTCTTAGATAATATATTGAATAAATATCCTCGAAATAAAGATGGTTTAATTTTAAACTCGGCAATAGATTGGTATAATCGTGGAACCAATTCAAAGGACATATTTGCAAGCTTCCTATGTTATTATCGAGTAATCGAGATAATAGTGACATCCGTTTACTCAGGAAAAGCAGAATTTGGTTTGAGATTTCAAGCAGAAAAAAGAGACCAAGCTAAACAAAAAAGTATATCATGCATAGAAAAAAAATATAATGAATTATTTGAATCTGACAAATTTCGGTTTATCACATCAGCATATTCTGAATGTATTCAAGGGACAAAATACAAAACCGAACAGATATTAGATTTAATATTTGGAAAAGATAATATATATATTAAGAATCTTTTTAAAAAAACTGAAGAGGAAATAGCTAAATCGCTTTATGAGATAAGAAATGGAATCGCTCACGGAAGCATCACTTTTCTGGAAAGAGAAGATGTTGAACTTGTTCGTAGTAAAATCAGTGATATAAAGATGATTGCGAAAGAATTAATATTGCGATTAGTATATTCTTTAAATCCTTCTGAAACTTTGGCAGAGCATTCTGAAAGAAGAGGCATGAAAATGAGTGGTTATGATCCTCGTACATATTTTTATTCAAATACAGAAAATGTTTTTCCTAAAGACGTTGATTGGATGATAAAACCGGAATGGTGTAGTTGACAGTTTTTTTTAATAAAAAGGGGACAGCCGACTATTTTTTTAAAAAAGAAAAATTAGTTTAAACAAAATATTGCCAATCGATAAACTTCCCGCGCGCCATCCCCCTTTCATTTTGAACATTATATTTTTGTAAATTAGATTTTATTTAGAGATTCGAGCTTAGTGCTTAGGATTTAACCTTCTGCCTTCTACATTCAGAGTTCTATGTCCTGTGGACAGCCCACGCGGTTTGTCATTATTGCTTTTAGACAAAGCCCTGAAAGGGTATTAATTTCAAAATATAATCACGGACGAAGCTCGCTTAGGGAGTGATTATTTTTGAAATTATTTTGTTCCGCAGGAATGTCTTAAGCAATGTAGTGCAATTCATGTCTTAAAATTATCTCTGTGATACTCTTTTTCTCTGTGGCTGGTAGTAATGATTAAAATAGTCTCGGCTTCCGAGTCCACAGCTATTCACTATTCGTTATTCACTCTTCACTACGAGATGTAGAATATTAAAGACCCTGAACCTCTATAGAAAACGCTTCATTTTGATATACTTTTCATACCATTTTTTTCAATTTTTCATCAAAATCGAATCAAATTTTTGCAAAATTCTTCATTTTTATAAAATTCGGTGTAATGACTTATTATACAGGGACTTAACATTGAAAAAACTGCCATAAGTCTTTATTTTACGTTGAAAATGGACGCAGAAAGAAATGGTATTTTTCTGAGACAAAAAAATATTTTTTAGCTCAAAAACAAAGGTAAAAAACTTGCGCAGTCTTGTGCCCTTGCGGCACAAGACGGAGTCCCTGTGGGACGCAGTTTTGTATCATTTCCCGCACAAGACGGAGTCCCTGTGGGACGCAAAATTTACCAAATTTTAACTGCCGAAAAAACGTGCAAACGTATTTAGAAGGGATAAAAAAAACGAGCAGTTGCGCCCGGTGAAGAAACGCTACTGCTCGCAGGAGGAGGAAGAAGAAGATTTCATTTAATAAATCATACTACTTAATCGGCAGTTTGTTCTTTCTTTCATTAAAAAATTATTAACAAATTCACGATAAAAGGAAATTAATTCCATTTTTTCATCGAAAATAGCTGTTAAATAGGGGTATTTAGCACTGGACAAACCGTTCATAAGTTTGTATCGTATTCATTAGTATAGAGTTACGATTAAATGAAATGTATGAATTTAAAAGTGTAAATTTGTCCTGTTTTGGTTTGGAAATGCTGTTTTGCTAACAAAATAGCTGTTATTTGTAGGGTGGTATGCGATGGCATTGGAAAAAGAAACAACAAACTCTGACATTAAACCAATAGAAACGGTTGAGCCTATTGGGAAAAGGGTATTAATACGCAAAGATGAAGATAAGAAGGTAACCCGCGGCGGAATCAAGCTTCCCGACAATATTGAGATACCAACAATAACCGGCAGGGTCGTTGCCGTCTCTGCGGAGATTGAAAACATGCCCGAAATTCCGCTAAAACAGTATGATAAAGTGCTTTTCAACCCAAAAGGGGCAATTCCAGTCGATTTTGAAGGGGATAACAGGCTGTTTGTGGTCGAAGTGGAAAATATTGTGGCTGTTTTCAGGCGGTCTTAATTATTTATTTCGCAAGACGTAGTTGATTTGCACTTCTGACTGCTTCTGTATTCACAGGTATTAAGAGGGTAAAAATAGATCCTTTTCCTTTTTCACTCGTCATAGTGATACTGCCGCCCAGCAATTTAACCAGTTTGCTGCTTATCGTAAGCCCCAGTCCTGTTCCTCCGTACTTGCGCGAAAATGTTCCATCTTCCTGCACAAAAGAGTCGAAAATTTTTGTATGAAATTCCCTAGACACCCCTATCCCCGTATCTTCCACATCGAATCGTATGAAGGAGTTTCCATTTTTGCTTTCCATTGAAATTGATATATAAATATGTCCCTGCTCTGTGAACTTTATGGCATTATTAACAACATTAACAATACATTGTTCCAGCCTGGCAGAATCAGTTATTATATATTTTGGAAGCAGACCCGATAAATGTATTTCGAATTTCAGATTTTTTTCGGCTGCGAACGGTCTGAGCATAAATTCGATTTTTTTAATTAATTTTTTCAAGGAGCATGGTTCAATTTTAATTTTTACTTTTTCCGCTTCAATTCTGGATAAATCGAGGATATCGCTTATCAAAACTAAAAGATGCTGTCCGCTGCTGTAAATCATTTCCGCATATTTTTTATGGTCGCTGGTAAGTTCCATTGTAAGCATTTCGCTAAAGCCTATAACGGCGTTTAACGGCGTTCTAAGTTCATGGCTCATAGTTGCGAGAAATTCACTTTTTGCTCTATCGGCCCTGAAAGCTTCTGCAGCCATTTCTCTTGCGTGTTCAGTTTTTATTTTCAAAGCCTCATTGATTTTGCGCAATTCTTCTTCGGTCTCTTTTCTCTTAGTGATATCAAAAATATAATGAACAAATAAATCATTTGTCAGCGGAACCCAAATGCCTTCGAACCATTTTCCCATATACTCGATTTCCAACTGCTGAGATATTCCGCTCTTCCAAACCTCAGGTGCCTTGCAGAACGGGCATGGATTATTGCGTTTAGCACATATTTCATAGCATTTTTGTCCGGGTACTGCCCCAATTTTTCTTGCGGCTTCATTGGAATAAACAATTTCTCTGCTTTCTCTCTTCAAAATCATTGCCGTACACGGAAGATTTTCAAGAAGGATATTCCGCATCTCAGATTCGTGCCTAAGCTTATATTCCATCTGCTTGCGTTCGGTAACATCGTCATAAACTGCGACTACTTCCCCCGATGGCAGTTTATAAATATAATTTTCTTTCCAGCCGCAAATTCTGTCATCTTTATAGAAGGCCGCCGGATAATGTTCGGCCTTTCCAGTTTTGTACACACGCTGTAATAAGCCTAAAAATCCGAATTCTTTTACCCCCGGAAAAACATCTGTAACTCGTTTACCTATAATGTCTTGTCTTTTAATTGCTTCTATATTTAAAAGTGCCTGGTTGCATTCCTTAATTATAAAATTTTCGCAATTATCTACAGGCTCGTATACAGCAACCGCGCTGCTTAGATTTTCGAACAGCTCTCTAAATTTATCCATTACGCAAACTAAATCGGGGGCAGAATCGGTATGGAAATCTGATTGTTGAACCGCTTTAATCTTCTTTTTTCTTGCTGTTACATTCATTTTTTCTAAAACATCAATTCTCCATGATTATTGTCCTATATAGGTTTTATCGGAGAATTTGCGTGTGAACTTAACTTGATTGTAATAGGAAATGAAATTGTAAGTAATGAAATGGTATAAAGTTATAAAAACGGCCGGCAGTCTTTTAGAACCGCCGGCCTAAACTCTTCTCACTCCCAACAAAAATGTGTTCCTGCATTACCTGCGTTAAGGAATCCGGGGACCAGGCCCTTAACGCAAGTAACGGTACTGTAATTATTTAACTCACTTTTTTTTACGTAAAAAACAGCAAATTCCCAAACAAAGCATGGAAACAGAAGCAGGCTCTGGAATTTCAGTTGACGACTGATTAACCGGGGGTGCATCGCCATATTGGGTTGAAAGGCTGAAACTTCCAGCTATAGGACCTGAATCGCTGCTGAATACCAAAAAAGCGGAATGTTCGCTGCTTACGAAAAGCCCGTTGGTAAATGTCCAAATAAATGATGATCCATCATTATTTGCCGCTAAACCGCCCTGGCCATCGTCCTGGTAACCTATGCCGTTAGCCGCAGAGGCGTTTCCACCCATAAGCTCAAAAGTTGCGATAGGCGCAAGAGCAGTGGAACCGATGTTAAATATTTGATACGCATAGACATAGCGTCCGCTGCCGGGATTCACAAATCCATCCGGATAATTACCGGATTGTGTATCGTAAACAGCGTATTCAACGTAGGCAGATACGTTATTCTGACTATAATAACGCCCACCTTGCCATAACGAGCTTTCTGGCAAATACGTTGCCAAAGCCGCTGATTGCAGCATGGCAATAAGTACAAATGCCCAAATAAATGTAACACATTTTCTCATTTTTACCTCACTTTCTTAAAATTATTTTCTTTTTCTTTTATTAATCCAATGAATGTAAGTGCCTGAAATCAAAAGCATTACAGTCGCAGGTTCCGGAATTTCAGGTACCGGCGGCGGATCATTAGGCGGATCATCAGGCGGATCCCACGGCGGATAGTCCGGCGGGTCATAATCATCCGGCGGCTGATTTACAGAATTAGAGTTTGTGTAAGTGTCGCTGCGAGCGTAAAGTCCGGGCGGGCCTACACTTATCTGCGGGCCGGCAGCTTCGAGCGCTTCGTATTCGTCACGCTCAAAAACCGCAATTACGATTTTCGGGCCGTCAACCGTCAGCTGCGTTCTATTTGCAGCAGGGTCGTGAACATCGCCCAGCCAAGTGACAAAGTGATAACCCCTTTTGGCGACAGTATTTAGAGTAACAGTTTCACTGTCTCCAAAGGTGTGCACCCCGATTCCCGGCTTGATTTCGCCCGCGCCGGCCGGGCTTTCCTGAACGAGCACAGAATAATCTTTCTGTGCCAGTAATATGCTGCAAGTACATAGCAGCAAACAACTTGTAATTACCCCACATAACTTCATATTTTCCCCCAAAAAATAAAATGTCTACAAAATTCTGCCCTTTCAACGCGCAGTATCTCTATGTTCTTATTCCGACTTGGGTTATGAAACGACCCCAGAAAATCAGTATGTAATAAACTTCACCCCTATTAAAACCTATGCGTGAGTTTATTAGAGCAAATAAAGGACAAAAAGTCAAGTTGATTTTGCCTATCTTAACGCAAAAACCTCATTAGTCCGCTAAAAATGAGGGTTGGCATACTGGAAGTGCAATTTTGAAGTGTAAATTCTTTATTATAAATTTTGAGTTTCAGAGATTCGCAAAAACAAAAAATTCCAGCTTCAACGTAAAATAAAGACTTATGGCAGTTTTTTTAATGTTAAGTCCCTGTATAATAAGCCATTACATCGAATTTCAAAAAAATGAACAATTTTGCAAAAATTTGCCAATTCTGTTCGGCACTATAATTGCTAAAGCCCCTTATATGGCTCATTTATGGTGCAATCAGTTATTTACAAAGATTAGTTGCGTTATCTC
>MHXZ01000045.1 GCA_001825665.1 Planctomycetes bacterium GWF2_41_51
CGCAATATGGCAAGTCAAAGCCTTGATAAATTTGAGGCATTTGAGAAGGATGGCCAAACATATCGCAGGCATACGCAACAGGCATCGGTTCGACTCCCCACTTATTGCTTTCCTGAAGACCTTTCAAAAGATTGCGCACAAGTGCTTCATCACCAACGCAAAAAAAGTCAGGCAGAGTAAACCAGGGACCGATTATTATCCTTTTTTTATGTATGAGCGATTGTAGTCGTAATTGATTTTGAGGTCTAATTGCAAGATAGTCTGACAATAAACAAGTTTGTCCATCTAAATGAAAATATAAAAAATCATCATTTTTTTCCATAAAATCAAGAAGATTATCAATAAGTTTAACAAGCATAAAACGAAATTCCTGAAATGGCCTATACCATTCACGATCCCAATGTGTACCTGAAATATAATGAATATGGAATTGCTGTGTCAAATTTGCCTTTTTCATAAAAAACATCCTTATCGGCCCCCTTAAGAGCAAAATAGTAAAAAAATAGTATCTGCTTAATTCTATAACATTTTGTTTTGTTTTTTTCAAGGTTATTTTGTGAAATAAGAATAAGTGGGAGCAATATAATGAACTAAAGGAATATATAAAGTCTTGTTATGGATTTCGGAAAAAGTGCCTTTATTTTCAAAATATTAGCCATTTTAAAAATAGAAGAACGAGAAAGGTTATAGTTTTAATAAAAGGAGATTAAAAGCAAATTAAAAACAAAATAAAAGCAGAGTAAATTAAAAATATTTAACAACATCTTGACAATTATAATTTAATAGCATATAATGTAACCGGCTTAAGAAAGTTTAAATGTAATACACAAGTTTAATTTACTTTTAAGGTTTTGAGAGGTAAATGATGCACAAAGTAATTCGAGGTATTGTGCTCGATAAAGGTCAAGGCAAAAAAAAGCCTTTGTACGAACAGCTCACCCATCAGCTTGAAATGAGTATCGAATCCGGCAAGGTATCGCCAGGTGAACGGCTGCCATGCGTAGCTGAAGTTGCCAGTTTTCTACAGGTCGGATACAGCACGGTTGATAATGCTTTTCAGATTATGGGAAAAAAAGGATTGTTGAGGGTTGAACCGGGCCGTGGGAAAGGACCTGTTGTTATGAGCAATATCTGCAGCAAAAAGTATTCTCTTATGTTTATCAAAAGATTTAATAATGCCCTTGATTTAAAGATAGCGGAGGGAATTAAAAAATATGTCTGCGAGATGGGATTAGAATCCGTTGTTGTAGATATACCAATGCCTAAGGATCATGAAAGTTTTAGAGATGCCGTAAGGCATGCTGATTCCGATGGAGTGATTCTTCTGCCTTGCGAAGAGATCGAATGCGTAGAAGCAGTTAAGCAGACGCTTGAGAGAGGGACTTCAATGGTGTTTGTGGACCGTACTATTGAAGGCGTTGATGTAAGTTCGGTTTCTGTTGATCATACATCCGGCGCTTATATGGCTACTCTGCA
Organism: Planctomycetes bacterium GWF2_41_51; assembly: GCA_001825665.1. Taxonomy (GTDB): domain Bacteria; phylum Planctomycetota; class Phycisphaerae; order Sedimentisphaerales; family UBA12454; genus UBA12454. The sequence goes on from MHXZ01000045.1 coordinate 1,477, forward strand.
TCTTTTGGGCATTCACAACATTCCTGTATATCATCTTAGTTATTCATCGCCTCCAAGCTCCGCAAGGGATCGCATTCGCGGCTGGGCGATGGCTATGCAGGAACATGGTTTTCACGATCTCAAGCCTTATTTGTGGGCAGTAAAGCATTGCGAATCGGAGTTGACTTTTTCGATCAATGATACATGTATGGATTTGCAATATAATTATGTTTGTGAGGCGGCAATTGAATTGTTCAAGACACGAAGGGAAAGCAAATATTGCATTTTCGCATTGAATGATTTTGTGGCGCAGGGGATTTATCTTGCTGCTGAAAAATTGGGATTACAAATCGGCAGAGATGTTTTTGTTGTTGGTTTCGGTGATTATCCTCTTTGTGAATATTTAAAAGTTCCGTTGAGCAGCGTTAATCAGTCCCATGAACAGGTAGGTTATGATGCCGCCAAATTGCTTCATATGAAATTGATCGGAGTTTCAAAGCATTGTTCGATACACAAGAGAATACCCGGAGAATTATGTATAAGGGCAAGCAGCGTTCTTCAAAAGAAATAATCGCATTAGGCAGGAGCGTTATATGAAAAAACAAAAGAATAAATTAAAAGGGTTTACACTTGTAGAGCTGCTTGTCGTAATTTCGATAATCGCGGTATTGCTGGCTGTTTTAATGCCTGCGTTGAACAAGGCCAGAGATAATGCCAAACGCGTGATATGCAATTCTAATTTGCATCAATGGGGCATTGTTATGAAACTGTACGATACGGATAATAAGGGGCTGTTCGGACCTTTCTATGGATGGGGGCCTCCGGCTGGTCCATATCCCTGTGCGGCATGGATTCCGTCAAAAACGGGTGTTGATGGCCAGTTTAGGGTAGACCTTGTTAGTAAATATATACCTGGGTTTAAATGGAATCCGAGTAAACCGTTAGATAGTGAATTTGGTGATATATGGAGGTGCCCTGCAAATTTCATGACTATGAAAGGGTTGAATCAAACGCATATCCCAAATGGATATATGACTCTTCAGTATTCTTATTATGGAAGAGCCGACACTTGGGATAAGAAAGCACCAGTGAACGCTTGGAATAATTACGAATCACGAATATCAGCCGCACATCTAAAGAAAGCGACCGAGCGTCAGTTGACGGGTACCAGAGTGATCATGGCCGATAGCTGCTATTTCTGGAACAGTGCATGGTCTTACAACCATGGGAAAAAAGGCGCTTCGATTCACGATGGTGCAAGCACTTCAAATTTTGTCGATAAAGGCGGGCTTGGCATAGGTCCGATGATTACCGGTATAAATGTTTTATATGGCGACGGTCATACTATATGGAAAGGCAGGGGCACCGGAGAAAATCAAATGAACCCGCGTATAATGAATTTCATTGATTGTGGTCCTAGTGCCAGGGATGAGCGGAGTCATGACAGGCAGCCCCATGTTCATGGAGCGAGACAAGGTCAGGAGTTGTGCTTCTTTTGATAGAGAAGGTTTGCTCTCGGTTTTAATTTATTTTTGGTTAGCAATCGCCTAAATTATGCAAGGAACAGAGTTTCATGGTTTGTAAAACGCATAAAAATTTACAGGATGGAAAGTCAGGAGTCAGCAAGTTTTTTTCGGTGCCGACCATAGTGGTGATTTTGTGCATTACAAATTTCTCTGTGAATGCAGAACTGGTTTGTCATTATAAATTCGATGGAAATCTTCTCGACAGTTCAGTTAATGCTTATCCGGCAGGCAATGGGACATTGTATGGTAATACGCTTTATGTAACAGGCAAATTTGGTCAGGCTTTGAGTTTTGACGGGGCAGGTGATTATATAAAAATCATGGTCGCTTCAAATGGAAGCAGCGGCTGGACTCCCCGCACAAAAATCTCCAATGCCATTACCATAGCAATGTGGGTCAAGATGAATTCATATCCTGCTGATGCAGCAGATTTCATCGCATCGAGAAGCTGGCAGCCCGGTGATAACAATTTTGAATTTCATCAGGGCGGTTTTGGCATGGATACTCCGTTTTTTGTTGTTCAGCAGGGAATCTTTATGACCGAATTCCCGCACAAAAAAATTACGAGCGACAAATTGGGAAAATGGTTTCATATCGCGGTTACTTACGATGTTGTCGCGGGTGAATCTTATATGTATATAGATGGAGTTGCCGGCAATGTTGCCCCTATAACATCCGGTGCGTGGGTTACGATTGGAAATTATTCAATTGGCGGCAACGAGGCATTAAACTCAAGATATTTTAAGGGGCAAATCGACGATCTGCGTATTTATAATCATGCGCTTTCACCTGCAGAAATACAAACTGTTTATAACGAGGAAGTGGATTTGTGCGGCAGTCAGGGATATTTACAATCAGACCTTAATCGTGATTGCTATGTAGGATTTAAAGATATTATATCCATTGCAAAAGATTGGTTAAAAAATACAAAATCGGATTCTAACTCTGACAGTTTGCCCGTGCCGGGTACAGTTTTATATCCGGCTAATCAGGATATTCCCACGTACGAAGCGGGAATTCGCGAAACTTTTTCTTTGGCAGGCAAGTGGAAATTGATGACCGAAAATCCGATTCGGATGTACAATGTAAATGTTCCCGGAGTATGGCAAAATCAGGGGCCGGGGATGGCTTTTCATGGTGTCGGCGCATATCAAAAAACATTTGATTTCCCGTCTGTTCCGCAAGGAAAGCGATTATGGCTGCATTTTGAAAACGTCGCGACTAAAGCAGATGTTTTTCTCAATGGTCAAAATTTGGGTTCACATTTAGGCGCTTGGACACCGTTTGAATTTGATATTACAGAAATTGTACAGAACAGCAACAGCCTGCAGGTCAGGGTAGATGAAAAACTGGGCCATTTTACAGCAGGATTTTTGCCGGTGGTCGCGGGTTCTTTTGGCGGAATCTGGGGTGATGTCTGGATAGAGGCTCGGCCGGAATCATTCCTTAAAGATGCGTTTGTAACACCTGAAATAGCGACAAGCACCGCTAAATTGAATATCAATATAAGTAATTCAGCTTCTTTGCCGCAAGGCGCAAAAATCGAGGCAAAAGCTTTTTCAATTCCAGATAATGTTTTAGCGGGAACGGCAACTATTAATGCGTCAAATCTGAACGATGGTATCGGTTTGATTGCGGTTGCGTTATCCAACCAGAAGCTATGGTCTCCGGAACAGCCAAATCTGTATAATATGGAGATTAGAATTTTAGATTCACAGAATGCGATTATAGATCAGGACGTTTTGAAATTTGGAATGAGAGAATTCAAGGTTCAGGGGTCTAAATTAGTTCTCAACGGCAGTCCCATTTATATTGCAAGTGCGCTTCACTGGGGAATTTATCCGCAATATCTGGCACCATCCTGCACGAAAGAAGAATTCAGGCAGGAAGTATTAAAATTAAAAGAGTTGGGATTTAATGCAGTCAACGTGTGCCTGTTTATGTTTCCTGAAAGATATTACGAAGTCGCTGATGAAGAAGGACTTATCCTGTGGCAGGAATATCCGTTCTGGAATAACTTCGCGAATGCTCCAAGACCTCAGACGCAGGCAGAGAAGGCAGCTTTTGTCGAAGAGTACAAAGAAATGTTTATAAGAGACAGACGGCATGTCAGCGTATCGATGAGAAGCATTACTCTTGAAGACCACAATATGGATGTGGAACTGATAGGCGGATTGTATCATCTTGCTCATCAAATGATTCCCGGTGCGGTTGTGCAGGATAACAGCACCGAATTGCATCAGGTAAATGAAATCGCTGATTGGGTTGATCATCATCCTTATGTCGAAGTGAACGCATGGAAGAGTGAGATGGCATCGTGGATGAATAAGGTAAATACCACCTATGGCGGTAAACCTTTCCTTTTCGGTGAAGCATTTGATTTCGATACATTCCGAGATGTTAAAGGTATTTTAGCTCATTACGGCGAGGAAAGACCATGGTGGACGATCCTTGAACATGCAACTGGAATCGCATCTGTACCGGGAAATTTTGGTTCAGGTGATTTCTGGGGTCATGAAATGAAAACGGAACGTTTGGAAAATGAGTTGGGAGCCGAAGGTTTAGCGAAAATCAAGAATGACTCATATAAACATTCAATGGCATGCAGAAAATATGAATGTGAACAAAGCCGTCTCTATGATGGTTTTGCAGGCTTGAGCATTACCTGTATAAGAGATAATAAAGTTACCAGACCTGGTTTATACGACGATATTGGTAATCTTAAATTTCCAAAGGAAGACCTGAAGAGATTTAATGCACAGACAATACCGCTGATTGATACGAACAGGCAATCAAGGTGCTACAAGTCAGGTGAATCGATAAATGTTAAATGCTATGTATCGCACTATGAACCATTTAATATCGCAAATGGTATATTGAACTTTGAATTGTTATCAAGCGATGCTTCGAAAGTTTTTTCCAATGTGAATATCAATAAAGGTTCAGTTGTTAAAGTTGGTGAATGGGATTTTTCAGCACCGCAAGTAACAACGCCAACACAATTTGAGTTAAAAGCGACATTGAATTATGGCGAGAAAGTTTTAGTTAATAGCTGGCCCGTTTGGATATACCCCGCGAAAGGTACAGGCATAAGTGAGAATATCACAATATATGATCCGCAGGGGAAATTAAGCACTTTGAATATCGGTGGGATAACCGCAACTCAGCAAGTTATGATAACTTCTGTATTGAACAGCACCGTAATAAATCATCTCAATTCAGGCGGTAAAGCTGTTTTGATTGATGTGTCGGCAACTGCTTTTGCTTCTCACGATACTCCATTCTGGAGAGAGGTTGCGGTTGAAAGGTATTCACAGGAGCTTTTCAGTACGTTTCCATGGGATGGCTTTGTGAATTTGCAGTTTTTCGATATGACGTCATATAAAGGGTATAACACAGATGTAAATAATACACCGATGCTTAGGACAATAAATTGCCGATGGCTTGGGCAAAATGATGTCATCATAAAAAGAAATTATGGAAACGGTCTGTTGATAGCTACAACGTTGAATCTTTGCGGACAGAATAATGCCGCAGGTCAAAATCTTTTAGAAAACATCTTAACCTATTTGTGTCAATAGTGTTGTTTTAAAATGTACGTTAATTGAAGAGAAATTTTATTTAGGAGTAAAGGTCATGAAAAGAAGAATTATGATGTTGCTGGTATTGTTGGCTGTAGCAGGTATTGTTGAGGCCAGTCTTGTATGTCACTATAAATTTGATGGCGACCTGGTTGACAGTTCTGCCAATGCTTATCCTGCTGGCGATGGAACGCTGATTGGAGACACTCAATATGTAACAGGAAAATTTGGACAAGCTCTGGAGTTCGACGGATTGCAGGATTTTGTTCAACTCATGGTGGCGCCGAATGGCTCGGGCGGATGGTACCCGCTTTACAGACTGAACCAGCCAAAGGTTTCATATGCAATGTGGGTTTGGATGGATGCGTATCCAACGGCAGACACAGACATTCTTGCGGGCAGATATTGGTGGCCGGGCGATTCTAACATCGAATTTCATCAGTACGGATTTGGTTATCAAATGCCGTTTTACATTGTTGCACAACAACCAGGAACCCTGTCGGAATATGCTCATAACCACATTCCTTCAGAGTTGCTTGGCCAGTGGTTCCACCTTGCAATAACTTATGATGTTAATGACATAGGCGAAGGGGGCAAAGCCTACATGTACATTAATGGCGTTCCAGGTGATGTTGCCCCACTCACATCAATGTCGTGGGTACATATTGGCAATTACACACTTGGAGGTAATGCTGGTATGGACGGGCGATGGTTTGACGGCAAGATCGACGAACTCTATATTTACAATCAGGTACTAACTGCCGCCGATATCGCTACTCTTATGACAGGAGTGGATGCGCCGGAAACTCCGGGGCGGGCAGTATGCGGCGATGCGGGTCGTTTTGCAGGGGACGTAAATGGAGATTGCGTTGTTGATTTTATAGACTTCGCCGTGATGGCGGAACAATGGCTTAAATGTTCGGATATGAGTCAAGAAGGTTGTGTAGTTCCGCACTATTCCGAACTTCAGGGTTACCCATATTATGAGCCAAGAAATTAATTAATAAGGAGCAATCTTGAGCCTGATTATGTTGCTAAAGAGCAAGGAACGTAAGACTGTAAATTATGCCAACTAAAGAACTAATCTTGACGAGTGCTGTGCTTATCCTGCCTTTCTTGATGAGCGTTACGAATGCGAGCTTAGTCGCTCACTTCAAGTTTGACGGCAATGTACTGGACACTTCCGGTAATGGATATTTGGCCGGCGACGGACAACTTTATGGAAATACTCATTATGTTGACGGCAAATCGGGGCAAGCACTTGCTTTCGATGGTTCTGGCGATTTTATTTATGTGATGGTTGCTCCAAATGGTTCAGGCGGATGGATACCGCAGGTTATTCCAGGTTCAAATGCGATATCAATTACTATGTGGATTAAGATGGATGCGTACCCGACTGCTGACACCGATTTCATTGCCCCACGTTCATGGCTGCCGGGCGATCATAGTATTGAATTTCATCAGTATGGGTTTGGCTACCAGACACCGTTTTTTATTGTATCCCAAGCTCCTGGTCTGCCGGAATATCCGCACAAGCTAATTAGTTCGGATAAACTGGGAAATTGGTTCCATCTTGCGATAACGTACGATGCCTCGGCTGGCCAAGCATATATGTATATCGATGGAGCAGCCGGCGAAAAGGCGATTATTACTTCCGGCTCTTTGGTCAAGATTGGAAATTACACCATTGGAGGCAGCGCTTATCTGAACAGCCGATATTTCAACGGTCAAATTGATGAAGTTCGGATTTACGATCACGCCCTTAGTCCGACAGAAGTTCAGGTGCTTTTTAATGAATTTGGTGAAATATCCGAGCAATGCAGTAATTTGGAATATCTGCGTGGCGATTTAAATTTTGATTGTTTTATTGACTTAAAAGATTTTGCGATTTTAGCTAACGATTGGCTTAAATGTACAAAGCCGGAAGATTTTAGATGTCAGAATTGATAGTAGTGTAATATTTTTAGTATGTAAAAGATGTAAACTATTTTATTAACTTTTTTGGAGGTAGAAGAAAATGTGTAGAAGTAAGATTGTTGTTTTAATAGCATTGTGCTTGATTGCGGTTAGTGCACAGGCAGTTCCAAATCAATTGGTAGCTCACTTCACTTTTGATGGGAATTTGCTTGACTCATCGGGCAATGGGTACACAGGCGGAGCAGGCGGGTTGGTCGGTCAGACTCATTATGTGGATGGCAGATTTGGTCAAGCTCTCGATTTTGACGGTGATGCCGATTTTATCCAGTTAATGGTTGCCTCGGATGGAATGGGCGGATGGGTCGGAGAGGGTATCAATGATCAGACGGCTGTATCATATGACATGTGGATCAAGATGGATGCTTATCAGACGCATGATGCTGGTATACTCTCGAGCCGTGAATGGTACTGGGGCGATACGAATCTTGAAGTCCATAGTTACTTTGGTTTTGATAAAGTATATTTGATTAATGTTCAGGGTGCCGTTCCGGCGGAAAATCCAGTCGCCACGATTCCACAGGCGAAACTTGACCAGTGGGTTCATCTCATAGCAACATACGATTCTGTTGCAGGTGAGGCGAAAATTTATCTTGACGACGTTCTTGTTAGTCAGGTTGCGATTGCTCCAGGTCGTGTTGTCGATATCGGCAATTACACCCTCGGCGGCAACGCTCTTTTTGGCCGGTGGTTTGACGGCCAGATTGACGATCTTAAAATTTATAACTATGCGATACCTGAGCCTGCAACAATTAGTCTTTTAGTAGTTGGCATTTCTGCTCTGATTCGCCGCAGAAAATAAATTAGTTCTTGTATTAAGATGAGTAGAATGGATTGACACAAATATCGAAGCAGCCAATTCAATGTGAGTTGGCTGCTTTATATTCAAAAATAGAATATATCTGAACGTTTTTGTCAAAGAGAATATGAGAGAGTTATGAATTTCAATCTGCATTTATATGATTATCTAATCATCGTCGGCTATCTTGTAGTTGTTATTTTTTTGGGCTTATGGCTGCAAAAGAAAGCAACAGGCGGGCTGGATTCATATTTTCTTGCAGGCCGTAGTATGCCGTGGTGGATGTTAGGATTAGCCGGTTGTTCAAGCTATATTGATATTGGCGGAACAATGGCAATGGTGGGCGTAATGTATTACCTTGGTTTGAAGTCAATCTGGGTTACACACATTTTCTGGGGATTTTTCATTTTATCCTTTTATATGGCATTTCAGGCCAAATGGATACGCTCTTCAAATGTAATGACTTTTGCCCAATGGAATGAGACTCGTTTCGGAAAAGATCGTGATGCTGAATTTGCCAGAATTGCCGCGGCAGTATTTCTGCTTTTACTTATGATTTTTAATCTGATGTTTCTTGCGGTCGGAGTTGGTAAATTTGCTGAAAGCTTCTTTGGTTTTGAGAGATGGATTACAACATTGGTTGTTTTTTTGGTGGTTGGAATATATGTAACCATGGGAGGATTTTATGGGGTTATTTTCACAGATATTTTCCAGACCATTCTAATAATCGCTGGTGCTCTTGTACTTTCAGTAATGGTGTTCCAATCATATCAGCCCGAATCCATTGCCTCAATGAATCCGGATTGGCATTCATTGAAACTTGTATGGAAACTTTGGCCTGATTATTTGAAGGCTACTCCCGCCAGTTACCATCACTTCGAAGCTTATGGAGCAATACTGTCTGTTGGCTTTTTTTGGATGATTTTCCGTATTCTGGCCGGCCCGAATGTTTGGGATTTTCAGTTTTTTCTTACCGCCCGGAGTGTCCGTGACGCAGCCTTGGCAGGTGGAATGTGGACTTTTGGATATTCAATAAGGTGGGTACTTGCTTGTGCTTTTCTAATGTTAGGCATTTTTAATTTTAATGCTGAAAGCGGTTTTGATGCTGAAAAAATTATGCCTCTGGTGTTAGGTTCTCTACCTGTCGGTCTGCGCGGATTATTTATAGCCGTGCTTTTGGCTGCTTTAATGTCGACGCTTGATGCGATGATAAACGTTTCAAGTTCGGTAGTTACAAATGATTTTCTAAAGAGGTATTTTGTAAAAAACTTCACTGAGAAACAATTAGTAACAATAGGGCAGTTTTCTTCTATTGCAATTCTTATAGTTGGATATCTCTTCAGCTTGTTTTTTAAAGATATCGTATCCGCATGGGAAACGATGATTTTTATGGTAGTTACGATGATACTTGTACCTGCTACGATGAGATGGCATTGGTGGCGATTCAGCGCAAAGGCATTTGTTTGGGGGATGATTGCTTCATCTGCGATAATTTTTGTTCAAAAAATATTTTTCAAAGATTGGCCTGTTACCGCCTCAATCGGATTTTGTATAGCAGGTTCTTTGACAGCGACAGTGATTATTGGCTTTTTGACCAGGCCGACAGAGATGTCAGTTCTTGTCAGGTTTTATGAGCGAATACGTCCATTCGGTTTTTGGGGACCTGTTCGGAGGGAGGCTGTCAGGCAGGGGCTTGTGCCAAAAGGAGATTTGATGCCATATATCGATGCGTTCAACGGTATCGGCTCGATGGTTTTTCAGATGTGTCTTGCAATAATAGTTTTTAATTGTTTTCTTAAAAAATGGAATCAGGTGATTGTCTGGACAGCCGTTGAAGTTGTTGTATCAATTATTTTATATTTTACATGGTATAAAAATCTTCCCAAGCGGGAATGTGAAGAATCAAAAAATAAAAAAAATGTTGAATTTATTTGTAATTAATTCGAGAAGATTTAATCGGATTGACAAATGGCAGTAAAATTTTCCAATGAAAAAAAATCCATGAAGTCCGAACAAATAAAACTTAGTCCTCGGGAAAAGTTCATTATGGCCCTCGAAGGCAGGCAGCCGCCGGGAAGAGTGCCGCATTTTGAACTTGTTTTTTTTCTGACAATGGAGTCTTTCGGACGCGTTCATCCTCTTCATCGTTGGTTTGATCAATGGGATCAAATGTCTGAGTCTGAAAGAAGATTGCATCGTTATGATATAGCGGAGATTCATGTTCAGACTGCTCGGAAATACGAACATTCGGCAATTTTTTTTCATCCGCCGAAAGGGTGGACTAATAATGAAATCGAAAATGTGAATGCGGCGTTAGACGCTATCCGGGAAATTTCAGGAGATGATTATTTTTTGATGTTGCACGGAGATGCTACCTATGAAATTCCAGATGGAAATAAACTTATGAATTTTATAGAGGATATCGCCGATGATCCTCAAAAAGTAAAAGATACTGCGCAAAAAAAAGTGGACATGGCACTTAAACGAGCTGCTGAATTTAAGTCTTACGGTATGTTAGACGGTTTTGGCCTGTGCAGCGATTATTGTTTTAACAGCGGCCCGTTTCTTTCACCTGCAATGTTCGATGAGTTTGTTTTGCCATATTTAACTCAACTAATCAGCGGCTATCGCGAAATGGGATTTTACACGATAAAACACACAGATGGAAATATTATGCCGATTTTGAAGTCGCTCGTCTCGGCCAAACCGCATGCCCTGCATAGTCTTGATCCGCAGGGAAATATTGATATCGCAGAAATAAAACATTTATGCGGAAGTGAGATTTGCCTTATAGGAAATGTAAATTGTGCTCTTATGGATAACGGCACCGATGAAGAAGTTATCGAATCATGTCGATATGCCTTAAAACATGGAATGCCCGGAGGCGGTTATATATTCTCAACAAGTAATTGCGTTTATACCGGAATGAAGTTGGAGCGATACGAATTGATTTTAGATGTCTGGCGAAAAGAAGGAAATTATGAAGATTGAAAGATGCAAATCAATTCTGCTTTGCCTTAAATTGATATTGCTGGTTATATCATTCAATTGCCAGGCGGCTCTAACGATGAGTCCGTGGACTGATATATTCAAAGGGGTTCAGCATGCAACCGGCTGGACAGATACTCCGCGTTTGCAGCGGGTTACTGCTGTCAGAATTGACCTTCAGGATCCTGATATTGCTTTTGTTACGACTCCTTCCAATGGCAGCGAACCCGAAGATACTAATCGGCAAACAGGCAGTCAATTTATGGCCGGCTCTGGAGTACAGATTGCAATTAATACACAATTTTATGAAAGCCCTTCTGGAATAAATTATGCAGATTTGCTTGGTGTATCAGTAAGTTGCGGACAAATTGTTTCTGCACTTGAAAATCGTAATGATAGAGCTTGTACGTTGTTAATAACGCAAAATAATCAGGCTCGCTTTCAGCATACATATACTTCAACTGATCTTACCAGTGTATGGACCGCTATCGAAAGCTTTTCTTATATTTTGGTAAATGGCAGTCCATGGATTGACTATGGAGATCCATTGGCGACAAACGCGCATCCTCGTTCTGCGGTAGGAATTTCGTATAATCAAAGATACCTCATACTTCTTACGATAGATGGTCGCCAAACAGGCTATAGTGAAGGGGCTACTTTTTACGAAGAGGCGATTTGGCTCATTCGCTTTGGCGCATATAACGGTTTAAATCTGGATGGCGGCGGCTCCACTCACATGCTCATGTCTGATGGACATGGCGGATCAATAACATTAAACAGTCCCTCGGAAAACAGAGCCGTTGGAAGTCATCTTGGCGTGTACGCTGCTTCGCTTATCCAGGAATTCGATGATGTATATGTCTATGCGGATTTCGAAAATGGAAATGAAGGCAAGTTTAGTTATTCGCCGGGATATTCCGGAAGCACGACAGGTATTAATGAGTCATTATCTACCGCTGACGCAATATCAACCGAAAGCCGTGCAGGAAATTGGTCGCAAAGACTTATGATTTATGATGATTCGACAGTAAGCGGCGGCTGGCTGGTACGTCATGTTTCAGGTGGAAGTGCGACAAGGTCTGAAAATGTTATTCGGCCGACAAACGGTTTTGTTGGATTGTATGCAAAGACCACCGCTTTAGGCAAAGCTATATCTATTGCGATAGATAATACAAATAACATAACCGCCGACAGAGGCGTATTTTGGCCTCTAATCTCTGATGGTCAATGGCACTTATATGAATGGAATCTGGAAGATAATTCTCATTGGACAGGTTGGAACAACGGCGATGGAATCATTGATACCCCGGATTTTACAATAGATTCAATACAGATAACCGGCGGCGATTCGGATGCCGAAATTTTCATTGACCATATAGCGCATAGTAATGACATCAGTCTGGCATATCTTTTCAGTATACCAGGCGATTATGAGCCGGATGGAGATGTGGATTTTATAGACTTTGCGAGGTTTTCAGCCGACTGGTTGAAAACTTCTAATTTCAATCCCATTAGTGATATGCATAATTCCGAAAATTATATTATTGATTTATTCGATTTGTCTGTTTTTGCACAAAATTGGTTGAACGGATTAAACTGACGGTTTTAGTGTATACAAACATAAAAAATTTATTTAAGAGAAAAAATGAAAAATCTAATTTTAATTTCATTGTCAGCAATCGTTTTTGGGATTTGCGGTTGTTCTTCAGAGATGAGAACTGAAAAAAAAGAAAGTACCCGCTGGACAAGTAAACAAGCATGGCAATGGTATAATGACCAGCCTTGGCTTGTTGGATGTAATTTTTCCCCGTCCACAGCGATTAACCAGCTTGAGATGTGGCAGGAAGATACCTTTGATTTGGAGACGATTGACCGTGAATTGGACTGGCTCAATGCAATAGGTATGAATTTTGTACGAGTGTATCTGCACGATATGCTTTGGACGCAAGACAAGGAAGGTTTATTGGAACGCATTGAAAAATTCCTTCAGGTTGCCGAAAAGCATAATGTCAAAGTGATGTTGGTATTATTGGATAGTTGCTGGAATCCGCGTCCCCAGTTAGGCAGACAGCCGGAACCTATGCCGCATGTTCACAATTCCGGGTGGGTTCAGTCGCCGCATATTGATCTGCTGAAAGACCCGAACAGATATGATGAATTAAAAGACTACGTTGTGGGCATATTGAGAGAATATAAAAATGATGACCGTGTGCTGCTTTGGGATCTCTATAATGAACCGGGGAATATAAATGGGCCTGCTTTTAAAGAATATGAGTTGACAAATAAACAGGAATTAGCATTAAAATTAATGCATAAACTTTTCAGTTGGGCACGCGAAGTTGATCCCAGTCAGCCTGTCAGCATTTGCGTCTGGAACTGGGAACGAAAGAAAGACAGTGATTTTCGGTCTCTCAATAAATTCGCTCTGGAAAATTCTGATATTGTAACATTCCATGTTTATACAGCCGCCAAGAAAGCACAATCAAAAACTTTGCAATTAAAAAAGTATGGCCGGCCTATAATCTGTACAGAGTATATGGCTCGCACACAAAAAAATACTTTTGAAACGATGCTGCCATTTTTTAAGCAGAATAAAATCGGGGCCTGCAATTGGGGTTTTGTTGCCGGAAAAACACAGACACAGTATCCCTGGGAAAGCTGGGATAAAAAATATACGGCCGAGCCTGAAATATGGTTTCATGATATTCTTAGACCTGATGGAACGCCGTTCGATCAAAATGAAATTGATTTGATTAAAACCTTGAGTCGCTCTGAATAGTTTTAATGGATTTTAAAGGAAACTCTATAATGCCGGTTTTTTTGTTAAAGAGTTACAGGTTTTTTGCTATTGTTTTTTTGCTTATTTTCTCACAGATTGTCATGGCAAAAGAAATTTCTTTCGCTTCGCTTCTGGAAGAAATGACCAATCGTCAGGAAGTTGCACGTTGGCCAATCCCTGATTATTCATGCGGTCAGTTCAGCAGTTATGATCGCAATTCCACTAATCCAGAAACACCAGGCTGGTGGGCAAATTGGGACAGGAGTCATTTTTTGCGTGTCGAAGAAAATCAGGGACGCAAAGAATATGTTCTTATGGATGCCAATGGCCCCGGCGCTGTTGTTCGATTTTGGACAACCTGGCACGGTCCAGATGGAACAGAATTCAGTAACGGTCTTTTACGCGTTTACCTCGATAAAAATCCTGAACCTGCGATAGAAGCTCCGGCGGAGGATTTTATCGATAAAGGACATTTAGCCGGCCCGCCTTTGTCTCAGGGAGTTTCGCCCCAGACGGAATATCGATGGCAGGGACACAATCTTTATCTGCCGATTCCTTACGCAAAACATTGCAAAATTACTTACGAATCAAAGACGTTTATCGACGTTGGCGGCCAAAAAGGCGAAGCGCTTTATTATCAAATTAATTACAGGAGCTATAAAAAAGATACGCTGGTTAAAACGTTTTCTATGAATGATTTGAAAAAATATTCGGCTTTGCTGGAAAAAACACAGAATATTTTGAAAAACGGTTATGATTATAAAGGTAAGACAAATAAGTTGATCGGCACGCTGGCTCCAAATGGTTCGCTTTCGACAAATATTGAAGGAAGACAGGCCATTCGTGCTATGCAATTTAAACTCAATGCGGAGAACCTCTCGCAGGCACTTCGTTCTGTAATTTTGCAAGTTGAATTCGATGGCCGGAGAACAATTTGGTGTCCGATTGGTGATTTCTTTGGTACCGGTTATCGAGTTCATCCCTGCTCTACATGGTATACTGATGTCAGTCAAGACGGGACTTTATCATGTTTTTGGGTGATGCCGTTTAAAAAACAGGCAAAAGTAACGCTTCAGAATTTAAGCGAACAAAAAGTCGAAATTGAAGTCGGCAGCATTATAACTGATAACTGGAAATGGGATGACCGGTCGATGTATTTTCACGCCGGCTGGAAACAATGGTCGGACATTCGTACACACAGCAACCCTGCAAATCCTGAAAACGGCGCCTCTGATTTGAACTGGATTACGATTCAGGGACGCGGTAAATATGTCGGCGATGCACTCACTCTGTATAATAATGCGTCGCAATGGTGGGGCGAAGGCGATGAGAAAATTTATATCGACGGAGAATCTTTTCCTTCGCATTTCGGAACAGGAAGCGAAGATTATTACGGCTATGCCTGGTGCAGACCGGCGCCTTTCAGTGCACCATTTCACGCGCAGCCTTGTGGCCAAGGCGACCTGACAATAGGATTCTCGGTGAACAGCAGATTCCGATCGCTCGATTCTATACCTTTTACTAAATCGCTAAAATTCGATATGGAATTATGGCACTGGGTCGAAACCACAATGGATTATGCGCCGACTATATTCTGGTACGGCGATTTGAACGCTTCCGACAACATACAACCAATGCCGCTGGAAGCGCAACGACCTGTCAGAGCAGCGACAGTTGCTGAAAAAACTTATCGTAATCCCATTATTGATAAAATTGGCCCCGCTGACCCTGATGTTTTAAAATATAAGGGTAAATATTATTTATATCCGACATGGAATGGCAAAGGTTATCACGTTTTTGTTTCTGAAGACCTGATTAATTGGAAACAGGAATCAATATGTTATACTGATTCACGCGGCGGATTATGGGCGCCGGATTTGTTCTACAATGAAAAAGGCGACGGCAGGATATATCTTTATTATACCGCGAATAATCCACAAGGCGGCAAGCTCATTGGAGTTGCGGTCGGTGACAATCCTCTTGGGCCTTTCGTTGATAAGGGTAATATTGAGGATAGTAATATAATTGACGCTCACCTGTTTTCAGACGATGATGGCAAATTGTACCTTTACTATGTAAAGCTCGGCAATCCATTTATTATTTTTGTCCAGCCGATGAGCGACCCTTTAACTAAACAAGGAGAACCAAAAGAAGTTCTTCGTCCAACAGTTGAATGGGAACAGCGTCGCGGCCGTGTTACAGAAGGACCATTCATGCTCAAACACAAAAATACTTATTACCTGATGTACTCCGGCAGTGGAGCCAATGGGCCGGAATATGCTATTGGTTATGCGACCAGCAAATCGCCTCTTGGCCCTTTTGTAAAATATGAAAATAATCCCATCGCAAAACAGGGCAATGGAGTTTATGGCCCGGGACATCATTGTGTTACTGAAGGGCCAAATGGAAAATTATGGATGATTTACCATCAGCAGAACAGCGAAAAAGTTGGTTGGGACAGATTTATTGCGATAGACCCAGTATGGTTCGACGAAGAGGGACTGCTTCATGCAAAAACCACACGAGGCACTAATGAGAAAATGCAATGGAATGCTAAATAAAATTTATGATAGCAAATAAAGGAAATTAAAATGAAAACTTGTCTAAAAATTGTATGTATGATTGTTGCGGTTGGTTTAGTTGGAGGATGGATGGGTATTGGCGGAATAAAAGTAAAAGACTTTGACAGCATCAGATTGTATTCAATCAAGAACAAGGCCGGCACAGAAGTCAAAATTACAAATTATGGGGCAACTGTTACCTCTATCATCGTTGCTGACCGTAACGGAAAATTCTCAGACATCGCTTTAGGTTACAACAGTCTGGAAGGTTATGTCAATGCGGTTGATAAGCCTTATTTTGGCGCAATTGTCGGTCGTTACGGAAATAGGATTGCCAAAGGCCGTTTTGAACTTGAAGGTAAACAATATACTCTTGCGGTTAATAACGGACAAAATCATTTGCATGGCGGAGTCATCGGCTTTGATAAAGTGATTTGGGATGCCAAACCAATCAAAGGGGATGGATTTACTGGCCTCGAACTTGCTTATTTGGCTAAAGACATGGAGGAAGGCTACCCCGGCAATCTTAATATAAAAGTTACATATAAGCTTACCGATGAAAATGAATTAATCATAGATTATGAAGCCTTAACAGATAAAGCCACCCCTGTAAATCTTACTAATCATACGTACTTCAATCTCTCAGGCGAAGGCAATGGCACGATTCTTAATCATGAGTTAATGATCAATGCGGACTCTTATACTCCGGTTGACGAAACATTAATACCGACAGGTCAAATAGAGCCTGTAAATAGAACTCCATTTGATTTCACAAGCCCAAAACCAATTGGCCGAGACATTAACAAAGAAAATGAACAACTCAAATTTGGCGGCGGTTACGATCACAACTTTGTATTAAATAAGGCAACGGATAAAAAAATGTCATTAGCTGCGACCGTTTATGAGAAATCAAGCGGACGTTTTATGGAAGTCTTTACTGAAGAACCTGGGATTCAGTTTTACAGCGGAAACTTTCTTGACGGACGATTAAAAGGAAAATCTGGCAGAACCTATGTTTATCGTGGCGCTTTCTGTCTGGAAACTCAACATTATCCGGATTCGCCAAACCAGTCAAATTTTCCATCAACTATTTTATACCCTAACCAAAAATATCAGACGAGTACTATTTATAAGTTTTCTGCCAAATAGTTTTTATTGGAAAATTGCTGACTGGTATTAGGAAAAACTTTATTCAGGGAAAGGAATAATTATGGCGCTTAATTTTTTGGATATCCTCGTATTTTTAGTTTTCGTTGTTTCGGTTGTTAGTATCGGGATTCTTAAGAGCAGGCACGAAAAGACCAGCGAAGATTACTTTCTTGCGGGCAGAGGTTTAAGCTGGTGGCTAATTGGATTTTCTCTGATAGCTGCAAATATTTCTACCGAACAATTCGTCGGCATGAGCGGAAATGCGGCAAGCCATGTGGGGTTAGCAATCGCAAGTTACGAATGGATGGCAGCGATAACACTTGTGGTTGTTGCATTTGGATTTTTGCCATATTTTTTGCGAGCGGGCATTTATACAATTCCGGAATTTCTCGAATATCGCTACAACGCATCCGCCCGTACTATTATGGCTGTTGCCACAATTTTTATATATATGCTTCTGCTTGGCTCGGTTACATATTCTGGCGCACTTACGATCAGAACATTGGCGGGGCAGATGGGATACGATGTAAGTTTACTGACAGGTTCCATGGTAATCGGAATTATTGCGATGCTGTATGTTGCGGCAGGCGGTTTGAAAGCCTGCGCATGGGCGGATTTAATTCAGGGCAGCGCACTGATAGTCGGTGGCGCAGCTATTATGATTTTCGCATTTATTAAATTAGGCAGCGCAACTGAAGCCGCAAAAGTAATCGATATAAATACCGGAGCTGTCGCGATAGAAACATTTACAAAAGATACCGGTGTTATCGAACGCTTTATGAGTTTGAATAAAGTTCGTATGAATATGTTCCTGCCCAAAACTGATACGATTTTGCCTTGGACAGCGCTTTTGATGGGTCTTTGGATTCCCAACTTTTATTATTGGGGTTTGAATCAATACATCACGCAAAGAACTCTCGGCTCACAGTCGCTGGCACAGGGTCAAAAAGGCATTGTTTTCGCGGCCGCGATGAAACTGGTAATACCTTTTGTTATAGTTATTCCCGGAATCATTGCGTTTAACCTTTTCTCGAAAGATATGCAAGCTGAGGCCGCTTATGACAATGCTCCTGTGATTGCTAAATATTATAAAGCAAATCCCAATACTGCAATTGTCGAAGTAGCTCAGGCTCCCGATGCAAATACAATCTCAAACTGGCAGCCCGGTCGATTTATGATTGCTCTTTACGAAAATGAGAAAGCGGCAAAGGCGGTAAAGGTTCAAAATCCATTTGTGCTGCCGCTTGACAGAGCTAAATTCGAATTGGCAACTCCATCAGCATATACTGTTTTTGCATCAGATGATAAATCATGGAGAAGCGCATTTCCAGCTCTTTCAGATGAATTGGACACTTATAACGCATCGGTATTGCAGGTAGCCAAAGCGGCAGGAAAGATTACATTTACGGAGAAATTCATCGCTTATAAATATGATACCGCTCTTGCTCAATTGCTTGGCAAAATTCTGCCGCAGGGAGTTGGTATTGTCGGGTTCGTACTGGCTGCACTTTTAGGCGCTGTTGTAAGCTCATTGGCGGCAATGCTGAACGCGGCATCGACAATTTTCTCGATGGATATTTATAAAAAATATATGTCCCCAAACGCATCGCAAAAATCGATTGTGTTTATCGGGCGATTATGCGTTGTGGTATTTACATTTGTGGCGATAATGCTCGCTCCGCAGTTAGGTAATCCAAAAATCAGTAACAGTATTTTCACGATAATTCAGGAAGGCCAGGGATTTATATCTCCGGGCATTTTGGCGGTATTTGTATTTGGTTTCATTATTCGTAAAGCTCCGCCGGCTGCTGGTGTTCTTGGCTTATTAACAAACGTTGTAGCTTATGGTTTGCTGAAAATTGGTGTACCGAGCATTCAGTTTCTTAACCGTATGGCGATATGTTTCGGATTATGCATTGTAGTGATGACGATTATTACGCTGCTCAAGCCATTAGCAAAACCAATCGAATTCAAGCATAACACCTCGATTGCGCTGACAACCTCGAAAGGCGCTGTGTTTGCGGGAATAATTATAGTTATTATTACTTTGCTGTTTTATGTGATATTCAGTCCGCTTATGGTGGCAAAATAATTCTAAGAAAGGCAAAGATGAAACTTACGGAGCTTTTAAAATGTTTATTGCATACAGTTGTTATTTGCATTTTTGCTGGGGTAGGTTTTGCTGAAAATAAAAAACAACAATCGATTATTTTAAAATATACCAATCCGGTAAGTGAACATTATTTGGCCGATCCTTTTGTGCTGTATACGAATGGATGCTGGTATGCTTATGGCACAGGACAAACAGAAGATGGAAGTCAATTTCCTATTCTGAAATCCAGTGATTTTGCGAACTGGCAATTTGTCGGCGGCGCATTGAAACCACTGACAGACCCAAATCTGAATTTATACTGGGCTCCCGAAGTTGCTCATCATGATGGTAAGTATTATTTATATTACGCAGGCGATATGAAAATGCGTGTCGCGGTTTCAAATAATCCCGAAGGGCCTTTTGAAGATGCCGGTGTGTTACTGTTCCCGAATTTGGAATTTTCTATCGATGGCCATCCTTTTTTGGATCCTGTTAGTAGAAAGTGGTATCTGTTCTTTGCCCGCGATTACTTCGACCAGCGTCCCGGCACTGCTTTGGCCGTTGTCGAACTTGGCAAAGATATGATTTCTACACAAGGGACTGTGTACACTGTTATGCGAGCCTTTGCCGACTGGCAGATTTATGAACGCAACCGAAATCTTTACGACCGTCTTTGGCTGGCGTGGTACACTGTGGAAGGCCCATTTGTTATTTATAAAAATGGTCAATACTATTGCTTTTATTCCGGCGGAAACTGGCAGACAAAAGGATATGGTGTTGGCTGCGGGATTTCTGACAAAGTCACCGGCCCCTACAAGGATTCCTGGAGCAAAAAATCGGCTTCAGTTCTTAGTACTATTCCGAATAAATTAATTGGCCCCGGCCACAACTCTGTAATTCTTGGCCCGGACGAAAAGACATATTTTATTGTTTATCATTCGTGGAACACACAACAAACAGTTCGCCAGATGTGTATTGATCCGATCGTCTGGACTAAAAATGGCCCTAAATGTTATAAACCCTCAAGAGAGACTAAGGTGATAAACCTGCCATTAGCTGATTAGAATCGACTCTAAAATATGTGGAACAAGTAAAAGCGCGCGTATTCACAAAAAACAAAGTTGAAATGCTTGAATAAACAAGGAGTATTGAGATGAAGAGATTGAAGACGGCAGCTGCGGCAGCGATTGTGCTCTGGCTAAGTTTCTCGACGGTTGTTGATGCCAAAGACCAATCGTATTTTAAGCGAACGAAAGATTCATTGCGGGAAATCGCCTTTCCATTGGGCGGTATAGGTGCAGGGAATATCAGTATTGAAGGGCGAGGTGCGTTGCGGGATTGGGAAATTTTTAACCACCCAAACAAAGGCTGCATTCTTCCGATGACGTTTCCCATCATCTGGTGCAAAGCACAGGGGCAGCCCGTTCAATGTCGTGTTATTCAGGGGCCGCGGAACAAGAATTTTATCGGAGAATCGCTCGGCGGTGATCCTTTCTTTGGCTATGGTTTTGGCAAAATCCAGGATCAGGGCGACGGTTTGCCTTGTTTTTCCAATGTGATTTTTGAAGGAAAATTTCCTGTTGCCCGTTTGACTTTTGAACAACCCCAATTTCCTCTCGATGTTAGCTTGACGGCCTTTAGCCCGTTTATTCCACTGGACACTAACTCTTCGAGTATGCCGGTGGCATGTCTTGTATATCAACTTAAAAACCGCACCAATGTGCCTGTCGAAGCTACCGTTGCATTGAATATGCAAAATGCAACAGAGAGGGCATATAACGATCAAAGTGGAGAAAAAGGCAAAGCGCTGACGATTTTTCGCAAGGGTGAACATTGTCGCGGCCTGTGGATGACTTCGCAGCGATGGCCTCAGGAAGACAAAAATTACGGCACAATGGCCATGACAACTGACTGGCCTGATGTTACGTATCTTCCTCAGTGGCAGCGGGGGCCATGGTTTGATCCGACACATCATTTTTGGGATCAATTCAGTACAACCGGCATGCTTGATCCCAACAGCGCTTCGGGAGAAATGGGAGAGCCGGTCAATGGCACTCTTGGATTGCGTGTAAAACTTGCGCCGGGTGAATCTGCCAAGTTGCCGATACTGATAAGCTGGTGTTTTCCGAAACATGAAAATGGAAGCATCAATGCGTATTCCAAAATGTGGCCGACGGCATGGCATGCGGCCGAAGACTTTTTCAAAAATCGTGAATCGTTAACTGCGCGCACGGTAGCTTTCGAAAAAGCTTTCTACGAAAGTACATTGCCGCCGGAGGTTCTTGATGCGGCAGGTTCAAATGCCTCGACATTGCACAGTCCGACATGTCTGCGGTTTGAAGACGGCATCTTATGGGGATGGGAGGGATGTTCTGTCAAAGAGGGCTGCTGCGCTGGTTCATGTACGCATGTCTACAATTATTCACTTACACCTGCGTTCCTTTTTCCCGAACTGCATCGTACGATGCGTAAATCCGAGTATAACAGTTTTGATTCCGGCGAAGAAGGCAAAAAGGGCGCAATTGTTTTTCGCATTCCGCTGCCGCTCGGAACAGAGGCTAAACTTTACCATGCTGCAGTTGATGGTCAATTGGGCGGAGTGGTGCAGTTATATCGCGATTGGCGATTTTGCGGCGATGATGAATATTTGAAGTCGATGTGGCCGGCAGCGAAGCGTGCTCTCGAATATGCATGGGTGAATTGGGATGCCGATAAGGATGGCTTAATCGAGGGCGAACCTCAGCACAACACGTATGATATTAACTTCAAAGGCCCCAACCCCTTGTCGCAGTTCTTTTATCTGGCGGCCCTCAAGGCCGGAGAAAAAATGGCGGCATATTGCGGTGATGCAAACAGCGCCGCTGAGTATAAGCGCCTTTACGCAAACGGCAGAAAGAAAATGGAGAAAGACCTTTATAATGGTGAATACTTCGAACAGCAATTGGATTGTCTTGCGCCGGATACGCCCAAATACCAGTTTGGAAAGGGCTGTCTCAGCGATCAGCTTTTTGGTCAGCTCTCCGCTAAAGTAGCGGGTCTTGATTATCTCGTTGAGCCGGAAATGGTTAAATCAGGTTTGAAATCTGTTTACAAATATAATTTTCGCGACCCGCTCGGCGACCATGCGAATATGCAGCTAATTTATGCCGTTGGCGACGAATCAGGTTTGCTGCTGTGTTCATGGCCGCGCGGCAGCCGTCCGCGATATCCCTTTGTGTACAGCGACCAGGTCTGGACAGGCATCGAGTATCATGTCGCAAGTCATCTGATATACGAAGGTATGGTTGATGAAGGGCTCAAAATTGTTCGCGCGGTACGAAAACGCTACGATGGTCTTCGGCGAAATCCTTACAACGAATTTGAGTGCGGCTCACATTATGCTCGTGCTATGTCATCGTGGGGACTGGTGCTTTCGCTCTCCGGTTTTCACTATGATGCAGTTGACAAAACTTTATACCTCAATCCCCGCTGGCAGGAGAACAAAAAAACGAGGTGTTTCTTCTCGACCAACACTGCCTGGGGCCTGTTCGAATATACGCCGGAAAATTTTAAACTTATGCCAATCGAGGGTGAGTTTACTGTTAATCGTGTGGTAACTGATTCGGGCACGTTTGAAGTGCCTGCGGCAAACCAAAAAACGAGCTTTGCGAAACCCATAGACTTAGCTATCTCCGGCCGTTAATCGTGCAGCCCAGTGTGAATATTTTGTTTTAGAATAAAATACGTGTAACCCAAAATACAAATAAAAGTGCGTTTGGCTTTGACGTGTCATTTTGCCTGAATCGGCAAAAACACGAT
The DNA here is from genome assembly GCA_001825665.1 of Planctomycetes bacterium GWF2_41_51. Taxonomy (GTDB): domain Bacteria; phylum Planctomycetota; class Phycisphaerae; order Sedimentisphaerales; family UBA12454; genus UBA12454. The sequence goes on from MHXZ01000045.1 coordinate 24,703, forward strand.
TATATATAAAAGGAAAAGTATTTTGGAAAGAGTTGAAAGAAAGGAAAGGTGCAAAAATGAAAGGTATTAAATTAATTTGGCAACTATGTGTGTTCGCGATTGTTATTTGCCTGCAGATGTCTGCGGCTCAGGCAAAATGGTTCAATCCTTGGGTTCGTGTTTATGAAGGCGTTGAGTATTGCGAGGCGGGTGAAACTAATCCGCTGCAGAGAGTCTTTGCATGCCGGATCGACTTGTGGAATCCAGAAGTCAGCATTAAAATCACACCAGGAAACGGCGGTGCTATCTACGATACCGTCATGCAGACAACCCCGGCTTTTGCCAACCAGTATGGCGTAGAAGCCGCTATAAATGCCAATTTTTGGTGGCAGACAAGCGGCGGCAATGCCGATCTTACCGGGCCGTCTGTTTCTGACGGCAGCATTGTCTCTTACTCCGGGCCATTCAATTATGAGTCTTGTAATATCACCCAGGATAAAGTGCCATCGTTTTTCTACTCCACCAGTGATCCGGTAGGTTGGTATGATGGCGTAACGGGCGATGTAAGAATGCTCATCAACGGTATTCCCAATGACGGATGGAAGACGGAATACCAGCCTCGTACCGCACTATCTGCATCGGCTGATGGAAGGTATTTATTCTTTGTAGTAGTCGATGGCCGTCAACCCGGATGGAGTAATGGCGCAACCTGGATACAGTTAGGCCAGTGGTGTAAAGACTTTGGTGCTTGGAATGGAATTGCGCTTGACGGCGGTGGTTCGTCAACAATGGTGGTCGGCGGTTTGGTTAAGAACCGACCAAGCGATGGTTCCCCGCGAACCGTCGGCAATAATATGGGCGCTAACACTTCGGCATGCAACACAACCGGCGCTTCTGCCTGTGCAATGAACTCCGGCCGTCTCGACATAGTTAATCGGGACAGATATAGCGGGATTATGCTTAGAACATGGACAAGTTCAGGCGGCTGGGTAAATACTGACATGGGCGGTGTCACTTATGAAAGTCCCGCTATAGTTTCTCGCACCAGCGGAATTCTGGATATTTTCTGCCGCAGCACAGATGGCATTCTGCATCAGAATCATTACGAAAACGGCAACTGGAGCGGCTGGCAAAACTTAAATCAAACTCTGGCATCCGGTCCTTCAGTCTGTTCTCAAAACTCCAACAATATAACAATTTGCGCAAGGAATGGTGGTAATAATCAGGTTTATGTAAGAAACTGGACCACTTCCGGCGGTTGGGGTTCTTGGGTGCCATTGTATGGTACCACTTATGATAGCCCTTGCATTGTTTCCCGTGCCAGCGGAACACTTGATGTGTTTGCCTGCGGCCCGGATAATAAGCTGTATCAAAAAAGCAGCTATGACGGCGGCGCTACATGGACGGCTAACTGGTACAATCATAACTTTGTTATAGGTTCTGCGCCTGCCGGCGTTTCCAGGAATTCAAATAATATCGAGCTTTTCTATCGCGGAACCAATGGCAATCTGATGGCTTATACTTGGAATTCTTCTACAGGCTGGAGTTCCGCCAATCATGGTGGCCAGCTTGCAGGTGTTCCGGCTGTATGTCGGCGAACTTCGGACTCCTTGGATATTTTCGTTCGTGGCACGGAAGACAATATGTACCAGCTTGGATGGACTGCCGGTGGTGGCTGGTGGACAGGATTCTATGATATGGGAGCTTTTTATTGGTGAGAATCATTACTTGTCTTTCTAAGTTTGTGAGTTAATTTTATGAATCGTCCGGTATGTCTTTTCCGGACGATTCAATCCTCGAGGAATAGCTGAGCAATTAGTAAAGCGTGTATTCTGCGGAGATTCTGCGCGCGGAGTACTAAAAAATTAAAACTATGAATACTTAAATTAAGGAGATAACAGATGTATCACAAATCAATACTTTCTACTTGTGTGATATTACTTATCACTGCCGGTGTTTTTGCCGGCCGGTACCAATATCAGCAGGTTACAACCTTACAATATGGTTCAGCATCTGACCAGATCGGCTTGATCATAGAAGACAACATGCCGCCATCAGGCCCTGAATCTTTCTGGGTCGATAACGCTGGTTGTATCTACGTATGCGACTCTGTAAATAAGCAAATTAAAAAGCTCAATCCTGCGGGTAAAATCATGGCTCAAAAGGCTGTTGACTTTTCAGCTAATGATATAGCAGTGGATGATTCTGGTAATATATTCTTATTTGACAGGTCAAGAAGAGTTATCCAGCAATTCTCATCTGATGGCAAAAAGAATGAGATTAATATCAGCAAAGAATTAAATGACACCGCATTCGGTTTGAAGATAGTTGACGATGAACTGGTATTTGAGACAGGCCTCCAGAGTCAGGTTCAATTAACAGAGAACAAGGCTCTAAAGAGCAATGGCGCTGTTAAAAATGGAATCAAAGGCAACAATGGCAAACGTTTTAATGTCCTTAGAAATATGGAAAGAAAAGGTGAGATAGATGTTACAGATGAAAATGGTAACATCCAGGATCTTCTTGTACTTCCTGTTGATAATGTTGCTTCAATAGTATTCCTCGGTCAGGATAAAAAGGGCAACAGCTATTTCCAGGTTGAGATTTCCAAACAAGACATTCAGGGTGTATCGTTAAATGTATATTGCTTAAATATCGATGGCGATATTGACAGTATCATCTCTGACATTCCAAACAACTACAGTGTATGGACAGCTAAACTTCTTCAGCTATGTAAAAATGGTGATATCTACCAGGTTCTGCCTACAGAAGAGAATGTCCAGGTAAATGTTTGGAAACGTAAATAAACGCATTTAACTTTATATAGGAGATATACCAATGTTTAATATTAATAAATATAAAATGGCATCTCTTGTGATGCTTATTGTTAGTTTGGCTCTCAGCACTGTCAGTTTTGGATGGTCAGGGGTAACCTGGGGCAATATGGAACGTGAAGAGATCGTCAGAATTGCCGACGACATGATCGATGTTTCATGGAGACCTTTAAATAATATTTATAATTATCGTTCGCCATCAGGCGGTTATACATGGTTCTATTCAAACACTACATACTATGGTGTTGCGTACATGATGAATAATCCAGTTGATGACCTTGCAGAGTTTTTGGCTCATGTCAATACCACACCCGGCGGAACAACCTATTATGGCAATGACTGTTCTGCTTTTGTAAGTATGTGCTGGAAGATGACACAGAGGCATACAACCAGCAGTATCGAAGGTGCTACGAGTTATGTAACACTCTTAGGCTCTGATGGCCAGTGTGATGATGTTTCGCTTATTATTGGTGATGCCTGCAATGACAATGGCAGCCATATTATTCTGTTCGATTACTATTCCGGCAGTGGTGGTATGTATTCTATGGAACAGACTCCTGCTACCGCTACAAGAAGATACTGGTCATGGAGCAGCTTGGCATCTTACAGACCGCTAAGAAGAAAAAATCTGGTAGATTATTCTCAATATGACGGTCCAGCCGCATGTTCAATGAACTCTGGCCGCATTGATGTAGTTTCGCGAGGCAGCGCAGGCCAGGTCAAACTTAGAACATGGACAAGTGGCGGCGGATGGACAACAGGCAGCCTTGGTGGTGTTACTAACCAAAGCCCAACTATCGTTTCTCGAACCAATGGAATCCTGGACGCTTTCTGCGCCAGCACAGATGGCATTCTGCATCAGAATCATTACGAAAACGGCAATTGGAGTGGCTGGCAGAACTTAGGCCAAACTCTGGCTTCCGGTCCTGCAGCATGTTCGCAGAACTCTACTAATATAACCATCGCCGCTCGCGGTGTCGGCAACAACAACGTGTGGGTTAGAAATTGGAACTCCTCCAGCGGTTGGGGTTCATGGGTAAACCTCGGTGGTATCACTTACCATAGCCCCTGTATTGTTTCCCGTGCCAGCGGAACACTTGATGTGTTTATCCGTGATGGAAACGGTTATTTGCAGCAGAACAGCAGCTATAACGGCGGCAGCACATGGAGCGGGTGGGCCAGTTATGGCTTTATTATTGGGTCCTCGCCGGCCGGGCTCTCCAGGAGCTCAAGCAATGTTGAGCTTTTCTATAGGCAAAGCTTTGTCTATGGCAACGGCAATAATTTGATGGGCTACTACTGGAATGGTGCCACCGGCTGGGCTGTTGCTGGTCATGGTGGCCAGATGGTAGGTGTCCCCTCGGTCGCAAAGCGAGACTCCAATACCATGGATGTTTTCGTTCGCGGCTTAGATGGCAATTTGTACCAGCTTGGCTGGACTGCCGCTGGCGGATGGTGGACAGGATTCTATAATATGGGAGCCTATTAACGCTGGTCTTTTTGTATTTTTTCATAAGGCCTGCTGCTGAAGTAGCAGGTGGATATCTTAGTTGATTCCGGAATCGTCCCTGAAGATTCTCTTCGGATGATTCCCTTGCGACAATAAATTTTGAATATTTAGAGAAGGGAGAATGATTATCATGATTAATAAGCAAACGTTATCCATTAAAATTGTTGTAATTTTTTTAGTATGCATATTAACGGCTATTCCGGCCTTTGCATTGAAGGTTTATGTCAATCCCAGTATTCAAACCGGTAACTACAGTCCTGATGGAGCTTATCAGGAAGCCGCAGGCATGCAGGATGTGGCTGTTCGGCTTGTCAACAAACTTATTGGCCGCGGTATAGAGGCTCGTAATTCAGGCTGGTTGAGCCTATCAGGGGCTTGTACCGATTCAGAAAATTGGGGCTCTGATTGTTTTGTTGCGCTGCATACCGATGCATCAGGATCTGGTTGGACATCTACTCATGGCACGACAACACTTTATTGGTACAACAATCCAACCTCTGCTTACTTTGCTGGAATATGCAGTGATCAAGTGTCACGGCATTTTACTAAATTTGGCTTGAATTATAACCGTGGGACTTCTGCCAGAAGCGATTTGTATGTTCTTAATCCATCGAACCAATCTGCCGTTCCAAGCGCTTTGGTTGAGGGATTGTTCCATACAAATTATAACGATGTGTATGGCGCATTGATGAATGATAGCGGTCGTCAGGCTTATGCGGAGGGTGTATGTGCGGCGGTATGCAAGTATTACGGCATAATCTACAATGAGGACGGTCCGAGCGCTTGTTCAATGAATTCTAACCGAATTGACATGGTTTCTCGGGGTGCATATGGTCAGGTTGTCCTTGATACATGGACAAGTGCCGTCGGCTGGTCAACGGTTAGCTTAGGTGGTGTTACTTACGAGGCTCCCGCTATAGTTTCTCGAACGAACGGAATTCTGGATGCTTTCTGTGCCAGCACAACCGGCGTTCTGCATCAGAATCATTACGAAAACGGCAACTGGAGCGGCTGGCAGAACTTAAATCAAACTCTGGCATCCGGTCCTTCAGTCTGTTCCCAAAACTCCAACAATATAACAATTTGCGCAAGGAATGGTGGTAATAATCAGGTTTATGTAAGAAACTGGACCACTTCCGGCGGTTGGGGTTCCTGGGTACCCTTGTATGGTACAACCTATGACAGCCCTTGCATTGTTTCCCGTGCCAGCGGAACACTTGATGTATTTGCCCGCGGCCCGGATAATAAACTGTACCAAAAGAGCAGCTATGACGGCGGCGTGACCTGGACGGCTAATTGGTACAATCATAACTTTGTTATAGGTTCTGCGCCTGCCGGTGTTTCCAGGAATTCTGGTAATGTCGAGCTTTTCTTTCGCGGGACCAACAATAATATGATGGGCCATAACTGGAATTCCGGTGGAGTCTGGACTTTAGCTGATTACGGTGGCCAGATCTCAGCTGTCCCCGCGGTCGCTAAACGGGATTCCAATACCATGGATGTTTTCGTTCGCGGTACAGATGACTATTTATACCAGCTCGGGTGGACTGCTGCCGGCGGTTGGTGGGCAGGATACTATAATATGGGATACTATTATTGATAATGATTCCAATCCTCCAAACTTTTTCTAAGATTGGATGTGGTGTTTGCACAGACTCCGGCGGTTATCGTCGGAGTTTGTGTATGCACGGTTCTTCTGCCAATTGTATAACAGAGTTTTTGTTGTTATTTAATTGCCGGGCTGTTAAAATATATTCGTTATGAAAAAAAATGCGTTTACATTAATTGAATTGCTTGTCGTTCTCGCGGTGATTGCTGCGCTAATCGCTATCCTCATTCCTGCGCTCGGAACAGCCCGTCAAACCGCATATAAATTATTCTGCCTCAATAATCTCAAACAGCTCGGAATAACTGTGCACTCCTATACTCAGGGGTATAAAGTTTATCCGGTATGTGTCATTGATGCAAATGTAACCTGGCCTGAATTTCTTGCAAATCCCGATATCGCCAAAAATAAAATGCTCGGCGTGCCTGTTTCGCTTTGGCCTTATCATAAAGAAAAAAATCTTTACGATTGCCCAATGCTGAAAAGAAAAGAAGCCTTGATTAGTTATTGCTATGACAGCAGGGCAGGCAGAGAGATTCCGTCAGCATCATCTGGATACGCCTCGCTCGTACCTTTATTTACTCCTCCGGGTTCAACAGAAAAACCCAAAAAAAATTATGAAGTCCTTGTCCCTGATAGAGTAAAATCGCCGAAAACTTTCATTATTTTATACGACCTGCCTTTAGTTCCCCAGCCCGGTGATGCGAATCTCTATAAGAATATAGACCCCGATGATTCCATTACCGAAAGTTTTATTGACCCCAACGAACAGGGATTCCTCTTTAACTACAAAGGACAACACGTCAATGGCCCTCATACAAAGGCTTTTAATATTCTTTTTGCCGATGGTCATGTAAAATCGTATAAAAAGTGGAAAGCCTCAGAAATGACTCGAAATCCGAATTAATCTTTTTCGTTTTTTTTACAAATTAAATTCAGGCAGGGAAGCGAAATGGAACGAGAATATTGGAATGGATTAGCTGATACGTATGAAGATGAAGTCTTCAGCGTTTTGGAAAATGACAAACAAAATCTGATTTGCGGTCTTATTGAAAAATACGGTTCATCAGAAAAAACCGTTAACGACTTTGGCTGCGGAATCGGGCATTTTCTCGGGATTCTGTCGGATAGTTTCGGACTTGTAAACGCGATTGATATTTCTTACAGGTTCATTCAAAGAGCAAAAGAAAAATACAGCCGGCTGAACAACATAAATTATTTTACAACCGATGTTGCAAATAATGGCTTAAAGATTGAAAAGGCGGATTTCGCATTATGTGTGAATATGCTGATTATGCCTTCGCTTAAATGCAGATTGAAAATCCTTGATGTTATTATAAATAGTATATTAAAAGATGGTCATCTGCTGCTGGTTACGCCTGCGATTGAATCGGTTATGCTCACAAATTACAGGCTTACTGAAATGAACCTGCGAGACGGTCTTGAACCAGCCGCCGCAATTCGTGCCAATTTTACCGACCCGAAAACATACAGCAAGAATCTTCGGCGGGGGATTATCCCAATCGATGGCGTGCCCACGAAACATTATCTCAAAGAAGAGCTTTATTCGATGCTCGAGAGCAGAAATATGAATATTATCGATATATGCAAAATCGAATATTCATGGGATACCGAATTTTCGTCACCTCCAAAATGGATGAAAGCCCCGTATCCTTGGGACTGGCTCGTTCTCGCCCAAAAAAAATAATTTTGCGGTAAAGACCTATAAAAAAATCAATTTAAGCAAATAAATGACAAAAATATTCCAGGTTAAGAACCCTCAAAATACTGCCGATAGCTTTATCGTTATGATAGCTATAGAAAAAACAAAGAAATGGAAAATTTTGAATCGGCTTTTTAGCACGGTAAAATCAAAAGCCGTTTCAGCTTTCCAGTGGTATCCTAGCAGCAGGGGAACTATCGGCGAATCGACACCGAACACAAAAACAATTCAGCTTCCGCCCCTGATGGTTCGCAAAGCCGCCTGGCGAAAATAAAGTATTTTTGTTTCTTACCCCTTTCCTCCTCCTTAAATTAACCTCCCGCGAGCATTTTTTTATTGTCTTTTCCGTTTCATCAACAAAACTAACCCTGATATGAACATTATTACTGAGGCAGGCTCCGGTACTAAATCTGCTATTATTGTTACGCCGGTGCCATCCATTGCGTCTGCATGAATCGCCAAATACAATTCATACCTGTGATCTGTCAAAACAGAAAATTGATTCTCATAGTTCCATTCGCTCCAATTTGCTCCCACTTTCGTTGACCAGATAAAATCATCATCACCATAAAATGATGATAAAATCTCTGAAGTCTCCAAATCTTTAAGATAATATTCGAACCACGACCTATAGGGTGATCCACTCCAGACGCAGCTCTGTGATATCGAAAGCGTCAGCATATCACTGATTGGATTAAAAACATACCATGATTTTGCCTCTGCCCAATAATTCCATGAGTCTCCTGATGTAATGCCGTCAACTTTAAGATCACTTGTTTCGCTGTGAGCCCCTCCATGAGATGATGAACAGGAACCTGATACATGTATAGTATCCGAAATATTGTACGATACTCCGCCGTTCTCATCGACATCTACATAGCCTTCCACCTGATGATTTTGTGAAATCAGGTTTACCTGAGTTAGGTTTGCCGTTGCCAATGAACAAAAAATCATCAGAATCGTTGCGCTTACAACATACACATTTTTCATTTTTTTCTCCTTTTAAATTTTACCTCGGACTTTCATAATTTACTTACTTCAATTTATCTATTCCATTTACCTATATTTTTTTTAGGATTCCGCCAATAAGTAATTTCCTTAATTTTAATAAATTAAATGCTTAAAAATGAATTCCGGCATACGATTTATTTACAGCTTTTCAAATTTAACAGCGTCAGCGCACGTACTTGGCGGACTTCCTGTCGGCGCTATTATAATAACGTTATAAGCCGTTCCCGCCTCCATCTGGTATTCCCCGAGCACGTTCCACTTTCCTCCATCTTTTGTCTGATCGACAAGAACATTATCATATCCACTGCTGTTTTGCACGATTACAGGAACACTCGAACTTCTGCTTTCCATTGCCGTCCACCACATTGAAACTCTGTACATCCCAGTCTCCGCCGGCGTAAAAGCCCACGCGTAAATCATCCCGCTGTGTCCCCATAATGAATTGCTTCCATAAAATCCCTCTGCGTTTGAAACCTGCCAGTTGCCCATAGACGCCGTTCTGACATCGCCGTTGTCGATTATGTAATCGCAGATATCAAGTGTTTTCGTTAATGGTTCCGACCATTGCTCTTCATTGTCCTGCACCCGAAACGTAATTACATGTCTGCCGATTGCCAGAGTATCAATGCTGAAAGCCGATTGTTCGCTTATGACCCCATCAATATTTGATTCCCATTTGTAAGCGATGATTGTCCCGTCGAAATCTGTTCCGCTTCCCGCAAAACAAACCTGCTGACCGACTAGCGCAGGATTTGGCGTTATTGATTCTATCGTCGCTCTTGGCGCCACGTTTCCGCTGCCAAGCAAAACAAACTTTACAGCGTCCGCGCTCGTATTTGGCGGATTGCCCGTCGGAGCCGTTATTTTTACGTTATAGGGGGCTCCCCCGATAAACGCGTATTCTCCCAAATCGTTCCATTTTCCACCGTTGCCCGCTTGGTTTACATCAACTATCGACGTTCCCTCTGCATGCTCAATATTTATAGGAACGCTTCTGGCCCGGCTCTCTGCGTATGTCCACCACATCGAAACTCTGTAATTTCCCGTTTCCATCGGCCGGAATATCCACGTATAAGTCGCTCCATTCGCGCTCCAAAGCGAACCCGTACTGTAAGGTCCCGCCGCAGATGAATACAGCCATGTCCCCGTTGACGTCGTGCTTCCGGTCTGCCCGTTATCGATAATTATCGCACCCGCCGGCCAAAACGAATTCCACATATCCCGAATGTACCACCCGCCCAGCACCTCGCCGCCTTCCGGAACATCCGCATCATACCATCTCTCAACATAATCAAAAAATGCGTCATGCCCCCATAAATCCTCCACGCCCATCAATTTAATTGCGATTGCCTCACCAATCCACGCCTTCGACGTACAGCAATTTCGATACTCAGGGCAGCCGTCTTTGATACCCTGAGGATCGCGGCAATCTTTCGCCCCCAGCGTCCCCGAACACGTTTCCGTATAAGGACTCACGCAGTTCCGTCCCCACAGCGCCTTCGTTTGACCATGATATGTCTGACTATCTTCGCTCCCGATAATCCTTCCCGTCTGCGCGACATTTTTCATCTCATCGGCATCAAGCATTATACCCGCAAAAATAATCGGCCATTTCCGCCCGTTATCGTGTCCGCCTCCATTGCCCCACGTTCTTCCATTTTCGCTCAGATAATAAAAATCAATTCCCGTTTGTACAAAATTAACAAGCAACGGCTCCAATTCTTCATCGCTATAATCAAGCATCAAAAGACACGCCGCTTCACTGACTTCAGTACCTATTTCCCGCCCGAAATTAGGCATATTCCTCAAAGGATGAATTCTCCTTGGCCACTCATCGCCGTTCATATGATCAACCCACACATTCTGAAATTCTTTCGTTATCCCCTTTAGATATCCCGCGCTCGGCCTCGTCGCCAGCGGCAGTCTCGGCAGCAATTCTTTCTTTAAAGAATTTTTCGTAAAAAACTTTTTTTCAATTCCGCTATACCCCGGCCGAAAAACATCCCGCATCGGACAATAACTAACCGAAGTCAAAACCGCCGCGCTGTAAAGATACGAATGAAATTCACTTGGCCCATAATGAACACAATAATCCGATATATCATAATATCCATCCGTGCACTTCCATGAATTTTGGTCCGTAATCGACGCCGCCGATACAAGCGAATTAATCCCCTCAAGAACAGCAGGAAAGCCGACATTCAATAATTGAACAAATCCCACCACGCGTCCGTCGTAGCCCTGGTAATCATGCCCAGTCGGATTCAGCATCGAACCATTTCTAAATTCATTCCCCGCCCCAAAACACGCCGGACTCACATCGTTTATCTCAACATAAGGCCCAAGCGCCCAGTAATCCCCATTACAGAACTGCCCAATCCTGCGTTCATCCTCAAACGTCCATCGTATCCCGTTTCGATAAACCGCCTCGCTGCGATATTCCCTCACCGGCCAATCCTTCACCTCGAACAGCTTCGCCAGATTACTGTCGCTCTCATCATCCGTAACAATATGAATAACATCCCACTCACAGAAAGAATATTCCTCAATATCAGTGATGGAATTAAATGGATTGTCTTCGCTTCCGTCTCCCGAAACAGCATTGCTCGCCTTCACCCAAAATTCCCTTTGTGCCGCATAATGAAACCCGATATCCCGCACATCATCATCAATCACACAATTAGCATCGGTCGTATATCCGTACATCGCCGAATCGCCCGCATCGCCGCCATTCACCAAATCCGATTCCCTCGGCAAATAAAACCTCCCCGCAAAATCATCCCACCGTTCTTCACCAATAAAATCATCAGCATTTAATTCCCTCGTCCCCGAAACAAACGGCAGGGCAGAGCAATCCGTTTCGCTTAACACATCATAACTGTACTCGCCGCTTTTATTTAAAATTCGATGATTTCCGTTTTGATAAAACGCGTTATTATTTTCCGCCAGCGACGACCCCGGCTTCAGCCACGTATATTCATAAATCCCCGACCTCCCGTTATTCCTGAAAATGCAATTCCGCACATCATAACTTACTTCCGGATTCGACATCACATACAGCCCATAAAGCGTATTCCTCTCGAAATTGCAGTTTATCGCCTCCATATCCGCCCCGAAAGAATGATACATTCCTATACCGTTACCGACAAACAAACTATTCACAGATTTATTTCCCTGGATGCCCTGGTAATTATTTTTAAAAATATTATCGTGAAATGCCTCATCCGCCGCGCCGCTCAGTATCCCATACCCCAGCCCCGTAAAATCGCAGAAGCTGAATTCCGCACCCATATTCGCAGGCCGAACAGCCCCGTTGCTTATCTCTCTGTATTTTATCCTCTCCCATCCCGCGCTCGCCAATCCGTAATTCATATATTTGATTCTTCCCCCGAAAGGCCTGCCGTTTGAAATAATTTTCCCGCACTGAATCGTTTGACTCTGCCCCCCAATCGCGACAACCGTCCCCGGCCATACTGTCAAACTGTTCCCCGAAATATTTACACTCACCCCCGGCAAAATAAAATAATCAATCCTCGAATGATGATACCCGATGTCAACCGCTCCCACATCGAAATTTTCACTGGGCGTCCAAACCGTATCTTTCGATAAATGCGTCCCCGATGTAAACACGCGCCTGCTCAAGGCATCATCACAAACCGCCCGCACAGTCCAGTTCTGCTGCTCTGCATAACAATCAGCCGCATTCCCCAGTCCCGCGTTCTTTAATAAACCGCCTCCGCCGCTGTCATCATTTAAAAAATGCGCTCCGAGATAATCGCCCGCCGTATCGAACGGATTATTACTGCAAACAACATAATTATCTCCCGCCTCCGCCGCATTATAAAAACCATTATTCAGTATCTGCGCATTGAGCGTATCTGTATAAATCCCGTCAGTATCGCAGTCCGTTACGAGGTTATTAATTATCTCGAAATTTCCTCCCGGCCCTCGTTCTCTCTCGCAATAAATCCCGAAACAATTCTTTGCGATTGTATTATTGCTGATTACCGCATTGGCGTTAAGCATATTCAAACTCGTAAAATAAACCCCGTAGCTTTCGTCTGCTGAATCGTTAAAGATAAGATTATTTTTTATTCGAAATATTCCCTGCCCGCCATAATCTATAAACCCGCCGATTCCCGTTGTCCCGAAATTATAAATTATATTGTTCTCAATGCTTCCGTTCGCGTCATTCCGCCACAAAACTTCAGCCGCCGTATCCGCATACCCGATTTTACAAAAACTTACACAATCATCTTCGGACAGGCACAATCCTCCCCAGCATCCGCGCCAGGGCTCATTGGAATCGATTACCTCTCCCATTAATGAATCGTATTTGCTTGTGAATATGATGTACTCGTAAGGTTTGCCTTTCGCCGTCAATTTCCCGTTCTGTGCGTTTATATACGCACCGTCCTCGAACTTGACGATTGTCCCCGGCTCGATTCTCAATTCCACTCCGCTGCCGATTGTAATAGTAGATGAAATATAATATGTTGCGTCGGAGTACCATACTTCATCTTCCGTTAATATCACATTTTCCGGCTCAGATAATGGTTTGTACTTCTCGATTACTTTCGATTTCTCTTCAACCATTATCATTTTATTTGCAATTGGGTCTTTCTTCTCGACCCATTTTGATATTTCCCATACCCGAGTATTTTGATTCCGCTGATTTGTTATTTCCGTCCATATAGGTTTTTGCTCATCTCGTGTATCATTGGCCAACGACGATTGCACCACAGGCCGCAAAAATGAATAACAAATTAAAAAGGAAACAATAAAAATAACCTCTAATAATTGAATAAAGGTGATTCCGTCATTTCGACCGGAGCGAAGCGCAGTGGAGAAATCTTTTATAAAAGCAATATTCCTATTTGCCTTAGTCGATGTTTTATTTAAAAAGTTAATTTTTAGAGATATTCTTAAAACTGTGATAAACTTTACAGCGATTTCACCGGCCCGAAAAAAAATCCCCATTCTAACCTCAGCGAACAATTGTATATTGTTACAATACAACCTCCTGCTTTATAGCTGATGTTCTATCAATAAAGATGCTTAAATACCAATAAATTCCTCATTCTGCTTGTTTCTCTTACTCCAAACGGCGTTCTCTTACTCCTCTATCCTGCTTGAATATCGTACTCTGCTCATATCTTCATCGCTTTTTGGTTTTCGAAAAACAAACAAATGCTCGTGCATTATCAGGTAGAATTTATCATTCTTGGATTGTTTAACCCATCTCCCAGTCGATGAGCAGTTATGCTGCACTTTGACAATATCCTCTTTCAGAATAAACCCGGCCGACAAAAATCTCTTCATCACATTAAACGCCAGCGGCACAAAATGCCTGCTCTTCCTCGTATCGCCTATCAGGATGGCACAATATCTGTCAGGCTTCAAAACCCTGTAAAGTTCTTTTGCGATTTTCTCGATTTCATCGCAGAACATCGGCATACTTCCGATATGCGAAATATCACCTTCAATTTTATTTTCTGAATATTTAATAATATTCAAATATGGTGGATGAGTCAGAACCAAATCAATGCTGTTGTCTTTTAGAAAATCTAATTTTCTCGCATCGCCGGTTTTTATTATCTGGTTACTCGCGGGATGATGATTAAATTTCAATGCCTCTTTTGTTATTTCTACAGCTTTCGGATTTATATCAATCCCGATTGCGTTTCTGACAAGCAGTTTCGCTTCGATGATAGTCGTTCCGCCCCCAACCATTGGGTCAAGAATCGTCTCGCCTTTTTCAGAATACATCTCAATTACATTGCGTGCAATCTGAGGCGCAAAATTCCCCCGATACGTCGGCTTGTGCGTAGCCCAGTTCCCCCTCTCCGGAAATGACCACACCGTCGTTGATTCATTTTCAAAACGAAATAGCATTTCTGTTCCTCGAGCTGCTGTAATGGAGATAGACATTGCCTAAGTCCTTTATAAATAAGGGATTAAAATACGATCAAAAAGATCGCCTTTATTTTTGCGGATCGTAGATCGATTTGGGGAAATGATCAAGTAAAATATGAAAAAATTTGAAATTTTTTTTTTGCGTTTCTATATCGTTTAGCCCTGCCATCACCATGGCAGGGTTCGTTTGTTAATAGTTGTTTAGCCGTTGCCGGCACGGCAACGCTGTCATTGCGAGGAGCGAAGCGACGTGGCAATCTCAATCGTGCGAATTGTTAACACTGTTTAGATTATAGGGTAATCTATAAAAATCGAACAACGTGCCTATGTCATTTCGACCGGAGCGAAGCGTAGCGTTGAAGCGAAGCGGAAACCCTCGTAGAGGGGAGAAATCTTTTTAATTAGCAATATTCCAATTTGCCCAAATCAATGTTTGATAAAAGTTTATTTTTTAAAGGATATTTAATTTGTTATTAATCTTTGCAAATAAGTTTGTGAATGCTGATTTGAAAGTTGATCATAACTTAAGAAATTTACATGTTGCCGGATATCTTTGAAAGCTGTCATAGAAATACTATGTTTGAATTCTTTCATACGGGCGTTATCTGCAACGATATACATTTGCGTTCTGAAATCCTGTAACTCGACAAATTTTAAAAGTGAATTTTTTATATTGGTTGAATGTTCAATTTCAAAAAATGAACATGGCATATTTCTTTCATTGAACCAGATTACATCGACAGTTTTTGCTTGAGAGACGAACATATCATAGCTGAATCTGTAGATCTCATTGATTGTAGCAATTTCGCCAAGTTTGGTTTTCCCAAGAAACATTTTATTCTTATCCTGGTTCGGCACAAAAGTATCCAAATGTTGTAACTTGCCTATCTCAAGTAAAAGGCCTTGATAGTAAGTATGGCTGTATGTCTCTTTTTCAACTTGTGATGCTTGAGGTTTCAATTCTTTTGGAAGTTTATCTTTATATTCTTTTAACGCCCAAAGTCCTGGTTTGATTTTAAAAATCTCCGGCCTTGTTTGAACTATGCGCCGCATTGAAGCAAATGGCGTTTTTGTTCCCCAATCCACATTGGAAATCTTCAAAGCATTTTGATAAAGATGTCCTAACGTTGCGAATCCTCCGTTTGCTTCCATGACCTTTATAACAGCCTCATATTGTTTCATAGATCAAATCCTTGTGAAATATATTACCCATTATACAAAAAAATATAGATTTCACAATCTTTAATGATGCTGATAGAAGAAGTTAAAACATGTAATTTCTTACGAAATAAGAAATTGTAGGGTGGGCTTCAGCCCACGCCGAAATAAAGTATATCCAGTGTAAATTTTAAGAATGATGTATTTAAGTACACGAACTATGAGTACCTATTATTAATTATTGATTGTAGCAGGAGCCGCCAAATTCCGTTGGCGGCGGGGGAGCAAGTTATAAAATTCCCCCAGCGTTCCTCAAATCTTCGTTTCGGAGCCTGCCCCCGCGAAAGCGTGGGGCGGTGCAAATTCGTTAGTATTCGGAGTTTACCCTCGAGTAATCGGGGGTGGTGAAAAAATAAAATCTCCCGCGGAAGCGGCTCCTAAACTTTTCACTCTTCGCTCTTAACTTTTCGTTTCGCGTCTCGAAGCCTGCCCTGCCCGCCCTGTAAGATGCCGTTGCAACATATCAGGGTAGAATTGACTTTGTCAATTCGTATCGGGGTGGCTGAGTAGTAATGATTAAAATAGTCTCGGCTTCCGAATCCACAACTATTCACTATTCGTTATTCACTCTTCACTAAAAACGAAACACACTTCACGAGATGCGATATGCAATCAATAAAGACCCTGAACCTCTATAGAAAATGCCTGATTTTGATATACTTTTTTCACCATTTTTTTCAATTTTTCATCAAAATCGAATCAAATTTTTGCAAAATTGTTCATTTTTAGCAAATTCGCTATAAGTAATCTATATACAAATACTTATCATTTTAAAATCGTTCATAACTCCTTATTTTACGTACATTGTGCCTGCAAGCTGGTTTTGAACGTAAACACTGGACTTACATCAAAAATGGATTTTGAAAAACCTTATTTTCAGCCCAATAATAAGGTGCAAAACTTGCGCAGTCTTGTACCCTTGCGGCACAAAGACGGAGTCCCTGTGGGGGCGCATCTTTTTTCGGTTGCCGCAGCCGATTAGGCCCAGCCTTTAAACTTTCATCTGAATTCGCCTTTTATTTTTGTTGACGTCTTATAATCTGTAAAGTAAATTAGTTTATGAATTTAGGGAATTGTTTTATCCTGATTAGAAGTTGAATTCGGCCGGCGTTAAGCCGAAAAAAAATATAAAAAAAGTTTTATAAGTCTGGGGAAATGCAAGGTTTACAAAACTTGAATATGCGTATCATACACCGGCCGTTAGCCGGCCAGTCCGTTATTTTGTATAATTTCAATTAATTAAGGAGTAATGATTTGGATATTCAGATAATTGGAAAGCACGTCACAATAACGGATACCATCAGGGAAAGAATTGAAGAAAAGGTATCCGGTCTTCCAAAATTTTATAGCAGTGTACTTGAAATTGAAGTCATTGTTGAAAGCAACAAAGATGGAGCTTTGACCAGTGTTGAGATAATCGCACGGGCAAAACACAATCATACTTTTGTCGCAAAGACCGATGGCGCAGACATTTATGCTTGCGTTGACGATGTAGTAAAAAAAATAGAACGACAACTTGTTAAGCAAAAGCAAAAAGAACGCGACAACAAGCACGGAACAATGTAACAGGCTTTTTAGCAGTTCAGGAGTGAATATGAAAATCGCAGAAGTAATTAGTTCGAAAGCAATCATACCAAGGCTGGAAGCAGTAAAAAGGGATGATGCTATAAAAGAACTAATAGGAATCCTTGAAAAAACGGGCAAAATTTCAAAGGAAAATTCAGCAGAAATCGCAAAGGCAGTAATTAAAAGAGAAAACGAAGCAAGCACAGGCATCGGCAAAGGCGTCGCAGTACCGCATATAAGGCATAAATTAGTGAAAAAAATCGTAGCCGCCATTGGAATAAGCGCCAGCGGCATTGATTTTTCTTCTCTCGATAAGCAGCCGGTTTATACGATTATCTTATTGATTAGCCCCGTAGAAGGTGACCAGCACCTTCAGGCGATGGAATCGATATTTGAGCATCTTCAAAATGATAATTTTAGAAAGTTTTTGCGCCAATCTGAAACAGCCGACCAGATTAACGATCTTTTGGTAGAGGCCGACCAGAATCCATCGTGGTAATTGAACATAATATTTGCTGTAAGTGTATTATTCTAAGAGACTTATTTTAGGCAGGAGGCCGGGTGTTGGCTGGACAGGTCAGTCAAATCGAAGTGGAAATAAAAAACGCAAACGGAATGCATATGCGGCCGGCAATGCAGTTTGTAGATACGGCCAGTCGTTTTCAATGCAAAATAAGTGTCAGTAATAATCAGATAACAGTTGATGGCAAAAGCATTATGCACATGGCAATGCTGGCAGCGGGAGTTGGGACAAAACTAAAAATAACCGCAGAAGGATCGGATGCACAGGATGCTTTAAAAGAGTTGCACGACCTTGTAGAGGTAAGAATGTTCGACGAACCCGGCTGGCAGCCGAAAGAATGATAAAAGATGGAAATTAAAAAAGGAATCGCGGTATCGCCGGGGATAGCAATAGCCAAATCCCTTGTTATAGATGCGGAAGATTACCGCATACCAAGGCGGTCTATCCTTCCTTCGGTAAAAGTTGCCGAAGTCAAACGCGTCAGGGACGCTTTTAAGAAAGCAATATCAGAACTCGAGCATATTCATTCCGAGAAGGATTTCGAAGGCGAAAGAATTAAAGACATTTTCGCCGTTCATCTCAGGTTTTTGAAGGACAAAAACCTGAGAAAAAAGATTACCGACCTCGTCTATAATGACCTTTTGACCGCCGAATACGCTATATCCACAACCTTGCGCGATGTTGCAAACCATTTTGCCGCCGTCCAGGATAAATACATAAGTGAGCGTGCCGCCGATATTTATGACATCGAAAAACGCTTGATGCGGCAGCTATTGGGCGAAAAGCGCGAAGACATCCAGCACATAACCGATGAAGTTGTAATAGTTGCGCATGAATTAAGTCCGACACAAACAGCAGGTTTCGACAGGAAATTCATAAAAGGCTTCGCAACGGACGCAGGCGGCAGAACGAGCCATACAGCTATCGTAGCTCGTTCGATGGGTATTCCTGCGGTAGTGGGACTTGAAGATGTTACAAGCAATGTAGCGCCGTCAGCAACTGTAATCATAGATGGCAATCGCGGTGTTGTGATAATAGAACCCGACGAGACAACTCTTAAACAATACCAGGAATTCGCAGTTGAATTCGAGAGACTGGAACGAGAGCTCGACACCTTGCGCGATATGGATGCAATTACCCGCGATGGTGTGATGGTGGAATTATACGGCAATATTGAATTTCCTAATGAAGCTGAAATGGTTCTGGATAAAGGCGGGCATGGGATTGGACTTTACCGAACAGAATTTCTTTACCTTTACAGCGAAACTGAACCTACCGAAGAAGACCATTACAACGCTTATAAGCAGGTGATAAATGTATTCGGCAATATGCCGGTGATAATAAGAACAATGGACCTCGGAGCCGATAAGTTCACGCAGAGTAAAAGATTCGTACGCGAATCAAATCCGTTTTTGGGTTTGCGTTCGATACGATTCTGCCTGCAAAACCTCGTATTGTTCAAAACACAATTGAGAGCAATTTTACGGGCATCAGTTAACGGCAATATCCGTATAATGTTTCCGCTGATAAGCAGTCTTCATGAATTGCGGCAGGCAAAAATGATATTGCGCGATGTAATGGAAGATCTCGATGAGGATGGAAAAAAATATAACCCTAATGTTCCAATAGGCATTATGATAGAAACACCATCGGCGGCATTGACTGCTTCAATCCTTGCGGGTGAGTGCGACTTTTTCAGTATCGGAACAAATGACCTTATTCAATATACACTGGCTGTTGACCGAGGAAACGAAAGGGTGTCAACGCTTTATTCAGGCGCAGACCCGGCTGTAATAAAACTTATGAGAAGTGTTATTCATGACGCAAGCAAAGCGAAAATTAACGCGAGTATCTGCGGTGAAATGGCATCGGATCCTGAATTTATAATGCTGCTTTTAGGTTTGGGATACAGGACTTTTTCACTGGCACCGCCAATGATTCCTGAAATTAAGAAATTAATACGGTCTGTAACAATTGAATCGTGCAATGCTATCGCAAGGAAAGTTCTGATGATGAATTCAGAACGAGAAGTTATAAATTATCTTCGAAGCGCTGCTATGAAAGTACTGCCTGAAGTATTTTAATAAAACTTAAAATTGTGAAATCCCAAAGGGGATGACTGAAAATATTTAAAAATAAATTTGGAGATTTGCAGATAGAACAAAATGTTCAAACACTTGCTGGAAGATATAAAATACAAGGGAATGTAAGATTTTTATCACATCAGGAAGCCATGCGGGCCATTCAAAGGTCTCTGATACGCAGCGGGGTCAACCTGCTTTACAGCCAGGGTTATAATCCACGTCCAAGGTTGTCTCTTCCTCTGCCCAAAAGTGTAGGGCTTGAGTCAGAAGATGAACTTTTTTGTGCGCAAATTTCAAACAGCGAAAATTCTAATAAAGAGATTTATCAAAAGATATCCGCTCAATTACCTGAAGGTTTTTCGCTTATCGATATTGCAATTCATAATGGCAAAGTAAGTATCAAACCCATCGAAGCAGAATATGTAGTTCAATTAAGCAAAGAAGAAATAGATAGTGTTTCGGCAGCAATAAATAAACTTAACGAATCTATCGCAGCCGGTGTAGAAATAATAATAGAAAGAACAGTTGATGAAAAAGGAAATGTCAAAACAGTCGATGTCGGCAGATTTATAAAATCAGTCGAACCGATTGCGGAAGGTGTTAAGATTATTAGTCTAATCAGCGATAAGGGGACGATAAGACCTGATGAGATAATAAAACTTCTGGGACTCGGGGCCGAAAGGCTTGGCATCTCTATGACAAGAAAAAAAGTCAACTGGCAAATGAATTAAGGATAACATCGTATGGCAATTGAAATGCTGATTAATGTAACAGAGGCGGAGGAGAATAGAATCGCCGTTGTTGAAAATGGGAGTCTTGAAGAACTTTATATCGAAAGGTCTGCGACTGCGGGCCATGTAGGAAATATCTACAAGGGAGTGGTTGTAAATGTTGAGCCTGCAATACAGGCGGCCTTTATAGATTTCGGTTCAGGCAAGAACGGATTCCTTCATGTAAGCGACCTGCACCCGAAATACTTTATGCGAAAAGGTGAAGATTACACCGAGCATATCGGAAAAAGAAAGGCACTGAAAGAAAGACCGCCGATTCAGCAGTGTGTTAAAAGAGGACAAAATCTTATTGTGCAGGTTACGAAAGAAGGCATCAATACAAAAGGACCCACGCTTTCTACATACCTTTCTCTTCCGGGCAAATATGTCGTTATGATGCCTTGGATGCACAATTTGGGCGTTTCTCAGAAAATCGAAGACGAACAGGAAAGAGCGAGACTTCGGACAATACTCGATGAAATACAGGTGCCTGCTAAAACGGGTTTTATTCTCCGAACAGCAAGCGCAGGATGCTCCAAGAAAGATATTCAGAAAGATATCGAATATATCGGAAGACTGTGGAATGCAATTCAGAAGCGAATAGAAACAGAGCCTGCTCCATCAGAGTTGTACAAGGAATCTGACCTTGTGATTCGAACAATGAGGGATATTTTCAATACGAGCATAAGCAGGATAATTTGCGATAGCGAAAATGTCTGCAAGAGAATCAGGGATTTTCTTGGGATTGTCCAGCCGCGTATGATGAAAAGAGTAAGTTATTATGATGGAAAGATACCGCTATTTCATAAATATAGAATTGAAGAAGAGCTCAAGAAAATAAATTCAAAAAGAGTTGAGCTTAGAAGCGGCGGTTCGATAATTGTCGAACAGACCGAAGCGCTTGTGGCGATAGATGTAAACAGCGGGAAATATACCAAACATGAAAACGCGGAACAAACGGCTCTGAAAATTAATATGGAAGCCGCAAAAGAAATCGCGCGTCAATTGAAGCTTCGTGATTTGGGCGGTTTGATAATCTGCGACTTCATCGATATGCGCGATGCAAAGAACAGAAGAGAAGTAGAAAAAACATTCCGTAATGCATTGTCAAGCGACAGAGCGCGAAGCAGAATATTAAAAATTAGCGCATTTGGAATTATAGAGATGACAAGGCAGCGAATGAGGCCAAGTTTGCAGCTAAGCCATTATCTGAGATGTCCTTATTGCGCAGGAAGCGGAATGATAAAAAGCCCTGCAACTGCTGCAATTGAAATAATCAGAACACTAAATATGGCTGCCTCGAGAAAAGAAGTGAAAAAAATTATGCTGTCTGCTGCGCCTGCAATCGCGGATTTTATGCTGAACCAAAGAAGAGCGATAATTGCTAAAATCGAATTAACTGAACAAAAACAGATTTTTATCAAACCTGATGAGTCTTGCCCCGCGGAACAATTTAATATAATATGTTACGATGAGCGTGAAGGAATAGTGAAAATCTAAGAATATCGAATTATACGGGCATAATGAAATGAAATTTGACCTTGAATACGCATCACAGGTAATAAACGCGGAAGCAAACGCTGTTGCGAAGATGGCTGGAATTGTTGACGGCAGTTTCGAAGCTGCGGCGGATTTAATCTATTCGTGCAGGGGTTCTGTTATCGTTACCGGAATGGGAAAAGCGGGAATTGTAGGTCAAAAAATCAGTTCAACGATGGCATCAACAGGAACGCCAAGCCATTTTCTTCATCCTGCAGAAGCCGTTCACGGTGATTCGGGAAGATTAAGAAAGAGCGATGTTGTACTTGCGCTGAGCTATGGCGGAGAAACAGACGAAATCTTACGGTTAATAACTATCGTAAAGCAGCTTGAAATAAAAATTATCGCCATTACAGGGAATGATAAATCACGAATGGCAAAATACAGCGATATTGTTTTGTGTATGGGCAAACTCGAAGAGGCCTGTCCGCTGGGAGTTGCACCGAGCGTTTCAACGACGTGTATGCTGGCGGTTGGCGATGCGCTGGCGCTTACGGTTATGAAAGCGAGAAATTTCAGCGTTGAAGAATACGCGAGATTTCATCCCGCCGGTTCATTGGGCGCAAAACTTATTACAGTCGAACAATCAATGATGTTTCAAAGTGGAGAAAAACTGCCGATTGCAAATGCTGATGATAATGTAAAACAGATGCTTGGCAAGAACATCGACGTAAAAAGGCATGGAGCTGTGATGGTTGTTGATTCGAACGGCAAACTGACCGGCATCATCACTGATGCAGACCTGAGAAGACTTATAGCGAAGAACGGGACGAATTTGTTCGATTGCAAAGTTAAGGATGTTATGACCGTAAACTGCAAGAGAATAAAAGCGAGCGCACTTGCGGCGGAAGCTATGGCTATATTTCATAAACACAGAATCGATGATTTGCCTGTCGTTGATGAAGACGATAAACCAGTCGGAATGATTGACGTCCAGGATGTTGTTTCGATAAAGATTGTAGGTTAGCGAATGGCGCAAATCAGCAAAACCGACCTTAAAGAAATAAAGCTGCTTGCGATGGATGTTGACGGCGTATTGACCGATGGAACGATAACAATCAGTTCCGATGGGGTTGAATCGAAAAGTTTCAATCTGCTTGACGGACATGGGATAAAAATGTGGCAACGAACAGGCATGAAAGTAGCATTAATCAGCGGAAGAGAAAGTGTTGTAACGAAAAAAAGAGCTGAAGAACTGGAGATTAGTTTTTTGTATCAGCCGTGCAAACAGAAACTTTTATGCTTTGAAAAACTCCTTAAAGAAACTGGTCTTGATGCAAAGAATATCGCATATATCGGAGACGATTTGCTGGATGTTCCAATTGTTCGGCGGGCAGGTTTCGGTGTCGCGGTAGTTAATGGAGTCGATGAACTCAAAAATTGTGCTCACTATGTAACCTCTCGAACAGGCGGGAATGGGGCAGTTCGTGAAGTTATAGAATATATTTTGAAAAATACAGGGCGGTGGGATGCCTTGATGGAACGGTATCTTATATGATTGGCGGCAGAAAATTTAAAATCTGGCTGGTTTCGACATGTGCAGTTCTTGCTGCATTTGCCTTATACAAAATGTTCGGTGATACCGGCAATATTCAAATTTCAAAGCCGGATTACAAGAATATACTGGACACAAATGGAATACCTGTGGATTCGAATTCGGGTCGAATTGGGCAGGCAAAAGTTGGAGACGTGGGAAAAGCAAGTTTTCGAACAGTCAATCCAAAAACACGAAAACTCGAACGCGTAATTGGATTTGAAAAAGTACTGCATAAAACAGGTGACGAATGGCAGCTTGATAAGCCTTATATGAATGTTTACCAGGAAAATATCCGGTGCGATATAAAAGCTGATACCGGGATAGTTGAAATTGAAAATCTCGAAGGAGCTAAACCTTCAGCTAAACAAGCTGTTATGAAAGGCAATGTCGTTGTTCATATTCACGGGCAAGGCAAACGTTCGGACAGCTTTATTTATCTTAACGAAGTTGCTTTTGACAACGACCGTTCTATGCTTTGGTCAAAGGACGATATAACTTTTGTTTCACAGGAAGCAGAACTCGCCGGCAAAGGCATGGAAATAGTTTACAATAATGCAACCAGCAGGCTCGAATTCCTGAAGATAAAAAAAGTCGATTACCTGAATATAAAAGATATTGTAAAGAATGCGGATGTCAAAACAACGGAAGTTATAAATGAGCCGAATGATTTGGTTAAAAGTTCAGAGATGATTGCTTCGGCAGAAGAGCCGCAAACTGAGATACAACAAGGGGAACCGAACGAAACTGCATCGAGAAAAGAAGATTATCTTTGTCTTTTCAGAGATAATGTCAGAATTGAATACAAAGAAGAAGTTGTTATGGCAGATGAGATTTCTATAACAAATCTTATGTTGTCTCAGAAAAAAGAGAAATCAAAAAAAGGTCAGCAGCAGTCAGCGAAATCCGAAGACAACACTTTAGTTGAAAAGAAAAAGGAAACTAATACTAATAGTGTAGAAAAAATTGTACAGCCGTCACAGCCCGCAGTTGAAACTAAGGGCAATGTAATAGCTACTGTTAAGTGCGACGGGCCGATGATAATCAGACCTGTTAACGCAAAAGAATATGAAGAAATAAAGCCTGCAAAGTTTAAAGGATTTAATCAGTTAAACAGTGCGATGCGAAAAACTTTGGGTGAGCGGAATTTGCTTATCGCTGAAAAGATTAAATATAATATTGAAACAGAAACGGCGGACGCTAACGGTCAGGTTGAACTTGTTTTCTATCCTCAAATTCAAACTGATACAGGTAAACAAAAAGTTCCATTTATTATTGCGGCGGCAGAGGGCGCTAAATTTTCAATTCCTGATAATCAGGCGATTTTCTTCGGCGATGTGAAAGGTGTATTTGTTAAGCAAACCGATTCGTTTGAAGAACAGAATATTTTCTACGGCAGCAAACTCATTGCAGACCTCGCGGAGAAACAGGAAAGCAAGGATGTTATGGCATCTTCAGATATTTCGCATATTACTATTTTGGGACCAAACGTCCGACTTGAATCTATTAAAACAATGGGCGAAACAAAATTGAGTCACGCAAGACTCAAGTCTGAAAGAATCGATTATGATCGATTGACGGAAAATATAATTGCAACTGGCAAAGGCAAAATCGAATACAGTAATACAGCTCAAAATCTGCGGCAGTCATCAGGCAAGAACAAACTCGATAAACCTTGCTTTACGCTTGCCGAAGGGTTTACGAAACTTGTGTGGGATACAAACACGATGCACGTTCGGGCAACAAGCGATGAAACCGCGGGAATCCATATAGGTTATCTGCCGGTACTTGAAACAGGATATGGCCCCAGAACTACTGTCGATACCAAACAGATAGATATAGATTATTATGAACCAACAGCCGGCAGAACCGAATTGAAAAAACTTGTCGCAAGCGGCGGAATTGTATATCACGAACAGGGTGGTAATGAATTCGCGGGCAAAGAATTGAATTACGATGCGATAGAGGAATATATGACCGTTAATGGTTCCGAGGAAATGCCTTGTATGCTGAATGGCGTCTTCGCTGACGGAATCGAATACAATCTTAAAACCGGCACAGCAAACGCAGTTCTCGGCAGCGGCGTGGGAATTATGCCTGTTAAGGAATAATCCAATAGCTAACCTGTTTTGTCGTGTTTTATCATCAGGGAAATAGAGTTGACATATTTTCTATTTTAGCTAAACTATCCGCTCTTTATTGGGCAAAAAATAGGTATGCCCCTACAGAAATAGAAATAATATTCCTTATACAAGGAGGTTAATTTTGGCTTATAACTGTGTAGTAGCAATTAAGCAGGTGCCTGACACTAAGAGAATCACCGGCGAAGCGATGAATGACGACGGCACCGTCAACAGAGGTGCATTGCCGGCGGTATTCAATCCTGAAGACCTCAATGCGCTGGAACTGGCGCTTGATATTAAAGATAAATTCGGCGGGAAAGTTACTGTAGTTACAATGGGACTGCCCGCGGCGAGCGCAGTTTTGCGTGAAGCACTTTACCGTGGAGCAGATGACGCAATTCTTGTTACCGATAGACGAGCCGCAGCGAGCGATACTTTGGCGACAAGTTATATTTTAAGCTGTGCCGTAAAAAAACTCGATTATGATATAGTTCTTTGCGGAAGACAAGCTATTGATGGTGACACCGCTCAGGTAGGTCCTCAGATGGCTGAAAAACTTGGCATTCCGCAGATTACTTATGTTGAAAAACTTTTGACTCTTGAAAATCATTATGTAACAGCTCGCAGAAATATTGGCAACGGCTGGCAGGAAGTAAAATGCAAATTGCCTGTACTGCTGACAGTTGTAGATGAAGCTAACGAGCCGAGAGTTGCGGCCGCGAAAAAACTGATGAAATTTAAAAAAGCAAGAACGGCTGTAGAAATTCAACAACAATTGAAAAAACAAAATCCTGCCGCAAGCGAAGCTGAATTAAAGCAGCTTGCAGATATGAAAATCAAAGAGCTTTCAGAGCAGGGTCTTTTAATAAAACAGTGGGACCTTGATCATCTCAAAGCCGATATGCAATGGTGCGGCAGAGACGGTTCACCGACAAAAGTACACCGCATTCAAAGTGTTGTCCTTACCGCTCGCGAAAGCAAAACAGTCGAAACGAGCGATAAAGGCATTTCAGATATGATTCACGAACTAATATCAGATAAGACTATAAGTTAATATTCAGGATGATTCTATGATTTCAGTCAACCCCAAAGGTGAAGTATGGGTCTTTGCCGAACAGCACGAAGGTAAAATTGAGGATATCGCTTTGGAGCTGCTCGGAAGGGCAAGGATGCTCGGCGATAAACTCGGCGTAAAAGTCGGCGCTGTTCTCATTGGCGACCAGATGAAAGCTCTGGCGGAAAAGCTCTGCCATTACGGCGCGGACAAGGTTTATGTTCTCGAACATCCGCTGCTTGAGCCTTATCAAACTAACAGTTACAGCAAAGTAATTTACGACCTTGTTCATAAACACCAGCCGCAGATAATGATTTACGGAGCATCTGCTTGCGGAAGAGATTTGGCACCTCGCGTTGCTAGCGCGATTAAAGCCGGTCTTACAGCCGATTGCACCGATTTACAAATCGGCGATCACGAAAATAAGGCGGAAGGCAAAGTACATAAAAATCTGCTCCTGCAGATTAGACCTGCTTTCGGCGGAAATATCATCGCAACAATCATAAACTATGACCGCTGGCCGCAGATGGCGACAGTTCGCGAAGGCGTAATGCCTATGCCTGAGCCAATCGGCACAAGAAAAGGCGAGATTATTGTCGAGAAAATTCACATAGCTCAGGAAGAACTGCCGATAGAAATTCTTCGCGAACATAAACGCGAAAAGAAAGTTAATCTCAAGGCATCGAGAATTGTCGTAGCAGGCGGAGCAGGCGTCGGCAGTAAGGAAAATTTTAAACTTGTCTGGGAATTGTCAAACGCACTTGGCGCAGCGCCCGGTGCAACGAGGGCCGCAGTCGATTTGGGATTCATTGATCGCGACCACCAGGTTGGCCAAACCGGCACAACTGTTCGTCCGAGTCTTTATATCGCAGTCGGAATAAGCGGCGCTATTCAGCACCAGGCCGGTATGAGCGACAGCCAGAAAATTATTGCAATCAACAACGACCCGCAGGCACCGATTTTCGACGTTGCACATTATAAACTTGTGGGCGACCTTAATGACATCGTTCCAAAAATGATAAAAGCTATTAAAGCGAGAGTATAAAGATGGCAAACTTTTACAAAGATAATGAAGATATTCTGTTTTTATTCAAACATTTGGACATCCCGGGTGTTGCGGATGTAATGGAAGAAGGTTTCAAGTTCGCAAAAGAGTTCGACTACGCACCGGCTAATGCTGCCGAAGCAATCGAAAATTACGATCTTGTACTTGATTCGGTTGGAAAACTCAGCGGCGATTTTATCTGGCCGCGCAGCGAAGGTATCGATCGCCAGGGAAGCCATCTTGGTGAAGACGGCAAAGTAACCTATGCTGATGGAATCAGAGAATCGCTCGATATGCTTGCCAAAGCAAATGTGATGGGTTTTACATTGCCATACCGTTTTGGCGGATTGAATTTCCCAAATGTTGTTTATTCGATAGCCATCGAAATGGTATCGCGTGGTGATGCATCACTGATGAATATTTTTGGACTTCAGGGCATTGCTGAAACTATTAATTATTTCGCATCTGAGGAGATAAAACAAAAATACCTCCCTGATTTTGCTGCCGGCAAAGTTACCGGCGCTATGGTTTTGACAGAGCCGGACGCAGGAAGCGATTTACAAAGCTGCAAATTAAAAGCGTTTCAGGGTGATGACGGTCAGTGGTATCTGCACGGCGTAAAACGCTTTATTACAAACGGCTGCGGCGAAGTGTTGCTGGTGCTTTCAAGAAGTGAACCCGACAGAAGCGGCGGACTTGGTTTGAGCTTATTCGTATGTGATCGCGGACCGACTGTTCATGTTCGCAGAATCGAAGATAAACTCGGCATACACGGTTCACCGACCTGCGAATTGTTTTTTAATAATACACCTTGTGAACTTGTCGGCGAAAGAAGGCGCGGACTCGCTCCTTATGTTATGAGCCTGATGAACGGCGCAAGACTCGGTATATCCGGCCAATCTCTGGGTATTGCTGAAGCAGCTTACAGAATTGCGAGAGATTACGCGGCAAGCAGAAAGCAATTCGGAGCCGCGATTGAAAAATTGCCGGCAGTTCGCGACTTGGTTATCGAGATGAAACTGGAAATCGAAGTCGCTCGCGCACTTCTTTATGAAACAAGCAGAGTGGTTGATTATGATATAGGTTATACCAAAATACTTGAGCTTAATCCTCCTGCCGATAAAGAGCAGTTGAAGAAACTCAAAGACCTTTCGAGACGTTACGGACGTTATGCCGGTATGCTTACGCCGATGACAAAATATTACAGTTCTGAAATGAGCAACAGAGTTACATACAACTCAATTCAGGTTCTCGGCGGCAGCGGTTTTATGAGAGATTATCCTTGCGAAAGACTCGCAAGAGATGCGAGAATCACAACGATTTACGAAGGCACAAGCCAGTTGCAGGTTGTCGCGGCAGTTCGCGGCGTTTGCAGCGGTACATGTGAAAAA
>MHXZ01000046.1 GCA_001825665.1 Planctomycetes bacterium GWF2_41_51
AGTTTAAATAATTCTCTTGCTGATATCAGACGTTCAACAGGAATTACACAGCTTGAAACCGGAACCGATGACAATTTCCGTCATACCATTACACAAAAACTTGGAAATCTTGAAGTTGAGAAGATTACACTTGAAGCGGATATTGAAGAAATTCGTACAAGTGTTGGAACTTCTGAAGAAAGAAATATCAATGATGATTATATTCAGCGTACAACTGAAAACGATGCTGTTGTCATAAATCTTATGCAGAGAATTACCACTTATGAAGCTGAGCTTGCCAGGAAGATGACCAATCTTGGTGAAAATCACAGGGAAGTTCAGCAAATACGTGAGGTGCTTCGTCAGACCATTGCTGAAAAAGATGCAAGGGTAAATGCAAAAGCGATGCAGATTCGCGGTTCTGACATTACTATGTCAAGAGACAGGTTTTCTGTTCTTACTAATCGTCTTGCCAAACTCGAAGAGTTGAGAGCACAGACAGAAAATGAACAGCGAGAACTTGACAACGCAAGGGCCGAATATGACAGGTATGTAGCTGATAGAGAAGAAACAAAAACAAAATTATTTGCAACTCAGGAACAGATTAGCAAATACAATCTCTTAAAACAGGATGTAGAAACCGCAAAGGTAAAGTCTGTTGGTCTTGCTCCGCCTCCATTGAGGATGAGTTCGCCGATTATTTTTGTTTATGGCCCGGCAGGCACATTTCTTGGGTTAATGATTGGTCTTGGACTCGCATTTTTAATCGAATTCCTTAATGACCTTCTCCGTACGCCTAAAGACGTGATGAAATATGTTTCCACGCCGTTGCTCGGTATGGTTCTGCATAAAAATGTCGATTCGAATACACGAAAAGCAGATATGTGGAAGATTGTTCGCCAGCAGCCGTTCTCAATTATGAGCGAATGTTACAGGCAATTCAGAACTAATCTCAAGTTGACTGCCGATGCCAATGCCCAGCGGGTCATTTTGGTTACAAGCGGTAATGCCGGCGAAGGCAGAACAACAACAGTTGCCAATGTCGCGGCCGCTTTCGCTGCTGAAGGCAAAAAAATCCTTTTGATTGATGCCAATTTCCGCAGGCCTTGCCTTAACAAGATTTTTGCTTCAAACGGCGATGCCAAGGCTCCCCAAAAAAATGATGAAGGCTTGAGCGGATACCTGATAGGTAAACGAACTATCCAGGAAATTATCAGAACGACAAGCATGGCCGATACCGACGTTATTGATAGCGGTCTTCTGCCGAGAAACCCGGCCGAAATGCTCTCAGGTCAGCAAATGCGGGACCTTCTCGCATACGCGAAAGCACATTACGACAATGTTATCATAGACGGCCCTCCGATGCTCGTTAGTGACGCTAAAGCACTTGCCTCGCAGGTCGATGGTACAGTTGTTGTGTTCAATACCGCTATTACAAGACGCGGCACCGCACAGCGTATCATCCGCGAGCTTAAAGAGGTAAATACAAATATTCTCGGTGCAATCCTTATCGGCGTAAGAGTTCTAAAGGGCGGTTATTATCACGAGATGCTCGAATCTTATGATGATTACCAGGATTCCAATGCTAACCATTTAGCCGCTGCTGCTGAACAGCCGTCGACTAATTAGAAAGTCTTCATAAAGATTCTGTAAGGGCGAACCTTAATAAGTTCGCCCTTTTTTTTATCCATTTTTTTCATTTGAAAAAAGATTGATTTTAACGCCGCAATGGCTACAATGGTTCTTTTACGGGGCGTAGCGCAGTTTGGCTAGCGCGTCAGACTGGGGGTCTGAAAGTCGCAGGTTCGAGTCCTGTCGCCCCGATTTTTATCTTTCTGCGATATTCTCGAATATTCCAATCTGGTGAAAATTACTATTAAAATCTTATGCAACCTCAGGCAACTCCCTCCAGCAGGTAGTGTAACGTTTCGAAAGTTTTTTGAATTTAACCTGCCACGGTTGAGTAATTCCTTCAACTGCCCACCGGAGAGGCATACCTGTTTTGTTATTGATTTTATCGATCGTTTCCATCAGGCGTTTGCTTTTCTGCCGATCGGCTGTATCAAACAAGCTGTTCTGAATTTGCTGTTGTGCCGCAAGCTCATTTAATATAATTCCGCATCGTTTGAATTGGCAGTTTTGACGATACAGCTTTTCTATAGATCCGACGGCAGCTCTTATAAGCTCGGTTGTATCGTTTGTGTAAACTTCAAATTTTACAGTATGAGAATTAAAATATGTATCTTGTTTAAACTGACTGGTTGCGACATACACTGTTAAAAGACCGGTCGACAAACCTCCTTCCCTCAATTTCTCTCCTGCCCGAGATGTATAACTTGCGGCCGCTTCAATTAATTTTTCTTTTGATTCGATTGGCTCACCGAACATTCGTGATACCGATATTGACTTTTTAGCAGGCGGATTTTGTTCAAGATCGTAACAGCAAATTCCCTGCAATTCGCATACTACTCTTGCAAAAACAATCCCGAATTTATCTCGGATTTTTTCGGCATCAATTTTGCTTAAATCAAACGCTGTTGTAATTTGCATTTTATTCAGTTTTGCCGCTGTTCGCCTGCCTATTCCCCATATTTTTTCTACAGGAACTTGCGCCAAAGCTTTATCCATATAAGGCGAATCGGTCAAATCAAGCACACCGTTGGCCTTTTCAGAACGTTTTGCGATGTAGTTGGCTATTTTTGCTAAGGTTTTGGTTTTGCCAATTCCTATAGATACCGGCACACCAGTCCATTGTTTAACTGTCTTGCGGACTTCTTGTCCATATTCAGTTAGCGATTTTTTGAAACCGGCCAAATCCAAAAAAGCTTCATCGATCGAATATACTTCTATATCAGGTGTAAACATCGAAAGCGTTTCCATTATTCGGTTAGACATATCTGCGTAAAGAGTGTAATTCGACGAAAGGACCTGAATGTTATGTTTTTTTATTAAATCTTCTATTTCAAAAATCGGTACTCCCATTTTTATGCCAAGAGATTTGACCTCATTTGAACGCGATACTACAATCCCGTCATTATTGGATAAAACCACTACAGGCTTTTTTTCCAGCCGAGGATTAAATACTCGTTCACAGGAAACATAAAAATTATTGCAATCGGCAAGTGCGAAAATGCGGTTCATAGCTTATGAATTACGTTAGTCACAACGCCCCAGATCTCAAGGTGCATATCTTCATTTATTTCCTGAATGAAATAATCTTTATTTTCAGGTTCCAGGGCGATTTTTCCTTTTTTCATTCTGATTCGCTTTACCGTTAATTCTCCATTCACGGCGGCTATAACTATGTTTTTATCTTTAGGTTCAATACTCCTGTCAACAATAAGCAAATCATCTTGATGTATGCCTGCATCTATCATCGAATCGCCGCTTACCCTGACAAAATATGTAGCTGCTGAGTTGTGGATTAAATATTTATTTAAATCAAGTTTGTTTTCCTCATAATCTGCCGCTGGTGAAGGAAATCCGGCCGGCACTTTTGCAATAAATAATGGATATAGCTTTTTCGACAGGGTATTGGGTTTATAGATGGTTTTGACTTTTATTTTCATATTCGTATGTTAAGCTTCGCTTTCACAAACTGCAATACTTGAAAAGGATGATTTTTCAATAAATTATGATTGAAGTCCGGATGAGTTTCAGCGGGCAGACCCCAAAATTAGACTATATTCGATTAAGTACTTCGCCTTTATCGGTAATAAAAGTGCAGAATTGCCACAGTGTGTTTTGTAAAATTCTATAATGAAGATTTTATTATAAATCTTTCTTTGCCCGATTTTCTTTTTGCAGAGCTTGTTTAAGAACGTCATCCGCTTTTTTAACGAACAGAAATTTCATTCCCTTTTTTGCTTCCGCCGGAACTTCAACCATATCTTTTTTATTTCTAAACGGCAGTATAACAGTTTTAATGCCGCCTTGTTTTGCCGCAAGAATTTTTTCCTTCAATCCGCCGATTGGCAGTACATGTCCCTTTAATGTAATTTCGCCGGTCATAGCGACATCTGCGCGGACTGATTTGTTCGTCAATAGCGACACTATCGAAGTGAACATCGCCACACCCGCGCTCGGTCCGTCTTTCGGAACCGCGCCTGCCGGTACGTGAATATGGAAATCCTGTTTTGAGAATACGGCTGGATTGACGCCGAGTTTTTTGCTGTTTCCCTTTGCGATGGAAAACGCCGCCTGTGCGCTTTCCTTCATCACATCGCCAATCTGGCCGGTGAGAATCAGTTCGCCTTTGCCCGGCATCGACGCCGTTTCCACAAAAAGTATTTCGCCGCCAAACGGCGTATAAGCCAATCCCGTCGCAACGCCCGGAACTGCCGTTCGCATCGCCACTTCTGATTCGTGCTTAATCGGACCCAGTATTTTCGCCAAATCTTTTTTAGCGATTACCGCCGACTTCTTGCTCGCTTTTGCGATATCTGTCGCAACAGCACGACAGACTGACGCGATAGACCGCTCAAGATTTCTAACGCCCGCTTCCGCAGTATATTTGCGAATCATTTCGCTTAGCGCTTCATCTTCAATTTTCAATTGCTCTTTGGTAAGTCCGTTTTCCTGAAGCTGCCGCGGAATCAAATATTTTTTTGCGATGTTCAATTTTTCAGTTTCGGTATAACCCGGCAGTTCAATCAATTCCATCCTGTCCATAAGGGCAGGGGGAATCGGCTCGGTATAATTAGCTGTGCCGATAAACATCACGCTCGAAAGGTCGAACGGCTGGTCGAGATAATGGTCTGTAAACGTATAATTCTGTTCCGGGTCGAGCACTTCAAGAAGCGCACTCGATGGGTCGCCCCTGAAATCTATTCCGATTTTATCCATCTCATCCAGCATAAACACAGGATTTTTGCTCCCGCATTTTCGCAGTTCCTGCAAAATTCTTCCCGGCAGCGCACCGATATATGTTCTTCGATGTCCCCTTATGTCCGCTTCATCTCTGATTCCGCCCAGCGATATGCGCACAAATTTTCTATCCATCGCCCGTGCAATCGATTTGCCGAGGCTTGTCTTTCCCACCCCCGGAGGCCCTACAAAGCAGAGAATCGGGCTTTTCCCGCCCGGGTTAAGTTTCCGCACCGCCAGAAATTCCAGCACACGTTTCTTGACTTTTTCAAGTCCGTAGTGGTCATTTTCAAGTACTTTCTGCGCCTTTCGTATATCAAGCAAATCGACCGTGCTGACATTCCACGGCAGTTCGCATATCCAATCAAGATATGTTCGTATCACTCCGTAATCCGGCGACATCGGCGAAAGTTTCGATAAGCGGTCGAATTCCTTGAACGTTTCCTCTTCGACTTTTTTCGGCATTTTCGCTTTTAGGATTTTCTCTTTTAATTCTTTTATCTCTTCGGTTCTTTTATCATCCTGCCCGAGTTCTGTCTGAATCGCCTTTAGCTGTTCATTCAGAAAATACTCGCGCTGACTTTTCTCAACCGATTGTTTGACTTGCCCCTGTATTTTGTGACTCAATTCCAGAACTTCAAGCTGATTTGCAAGCGCAACAGAAATCGTTTCCAGTCTTTTTTGTGCATCGAGTTCCTCGAGGAGCTGCTGTTTTTCCGTGACATTAATATTGAGATTCGATGCCAGAAAATCCGAAAGTGCCGATGGAGTTTCGATATTTTCCAAAAGTATCGATGCCTCTTCAGGAACATTCGGACTAAGATGTATAACTTTATTCGCCGAATCGCGAACGCTCACAATCAGCGCCTGCAATTTTTTCGTAACTTTCGTTTTGCTCGCAAGCGGTTTTATCTTGACCTTCAAATAAGGCTCTACCGCGACAACTTCCACTATTTTAAATCGTATCAGTCCGTGAACAATGACGTTCACCGTGCCTTGTGGAATTTTCACTACCTTCAAAATTGATGATGCCGTGCCGATTTCGTACAGGTCGTCAATCGTTGGATTTTCTATCGTCGGACTTTTTTGGGTTATCAATCCGATTATCGAATCCGCCGCCTTGGAATCTTCAAGCAGCTTTTGACTTTTCTGCCGCCCAACCGCCAGCGGCGTTACAGTCCCCGGGAACACTACCGCGTTTCGAATCGGCAAAACGCCGATAATTTCAGGTATATCGATTTCTTTCGTCTTTTCAAGCATATCGCCTTGCTCACCTTCGAACGCAGGATCAACGTTCACAATATCTACTAATCTTAGTTTTTCGCTCATAGTTACAATATTATCCGGTCTGATAAAATTTTAAAGCGAAAAATTTTCAGAATTCTGCAAGTCCCGCGCCTTCTGTCGTGATGCACGGCAGTATCGCCGGTTTCAAACCTCCAGGCTTATAGTAATTCTTGATTAACGCATTGCTGACTTCTGCTGCGCATTCTTTTTTCACAAGAATCATTATACAGCCTCCAAGGCCTGCTCCAGCGATTTGAGCTCCCGCAACGCCTTTAACGCTGCATGCGATATCTGCCATCCTGTCGATTTCTGCAGTGCTGCATCCGTATTCACCGCTTTGCTGATAAAGCTGTGCCCTGAGTACT
Organism: Planctomycetes bacterium GWF2_41_51; assembly: GCA_001825665.1. Lineage (GTDB taxonomy): Bacteria > Planctomycetota > Phycisphaerae > Sedimentisphaerales > UBA12454 > UBA12454. The sequence goes on from MHXZ01000046.1 coordinate 6,498, forward strand.
TTTTCAGGGTCTTCACTTATAAGATTTGCAATTTGTCTGTTCAGATATTCGTCGGTCGTGGTGCTTTTGAGTTGATAATATTTTCCATCAACTCCTGCCGCGCTGACTCTGTCTCCGTCATGGCTGATATTCATCAGCTTGCCGAATAAATCAATTTTTCCCTGTTCAAGGTAGTCGATACATATCTTACTCCTGGCCATTTCAGCGATGCCGTACAGCAGAACGCCTCTGATATTATAATTCCCAGGATCTTTATGCGATGCGAAATTCGTTTCTACCAATTCTTTGTGTTTTGCCCCCAAAAGGTTTTTCAACTCATCCCTTGTAAGAGTTTGCGGTATTTTCAGCAGGTATCTGTAAATATCGCTTGTCGAGCAGCCAAGATTTTCAGGATTCACATCACGAAGATACTCAGCACGTTCTGCTATTTGCGGACAGCGCTGTTTAAGCAGGGCCAAGCCTAAATTGTAACAAGCAACTTTCGCGTTAAATATATGTCTTGCTCCCTCGCTTTTCGCCGCTTTTACATGACTGTTTGCGATGATCAACTGATAGTCAGCCGGTGCATCGATAATTTTACCTACCGTCATCGGCAAATTGCCGACGTGCGCAACTTTCCCTCTCTGCCCCCAGTGGATCGCTGCATGATCGCCCGCACCGCCCCTTGAACCGACAAACCATTCGCCTTCGCCGCAAAGGTCTATAAACTGCCTGCTCGTCAAATCAAAATTATTCAGCGCTATCGCCGCCTGCAATGATGCCACGACTATTGTCGAGCTGCTCGATAATCCTGCCGCGATTGGAACATCGCCGCAAAATGCCATATTCAATCCCGAAACTTTGACATCCGTAAAACGGTGCTGTAGCCTTAATATCGCCGCTTTAATGTAATTACCCCAGTTACCCGCTGTTGTGTACAGCATCTGCCTTACCCAGTCGCTGTTGACAAAATTTATCCAGTCGCTCCACGCGAATCTTCCGATAAGTTCCGAAATATTAAAATTCACCCGCTCGAATTTCTTCGGCTCGACATTTACCGCCACGACATTATTATCATTCCGCAAACCTGCAACCGCGATAGTCTCCTTATCGATTGCCAGAAAATTATTAAACCCGCCCCGATGATCGACATGTCTGCCCATCAGATTTATTCTGCCCGGCGCTCTTACGATACATACTTTATCATCCAGCCCGAAATTTTTACCGTAACATTTCAAAACATTTTTAAGGTTCTTAATTTTTTCTTTATGCAGATTTTCATGCCGCCCGTAAATTGTATTTAGCCACTGTTTAAGAGGGCCGTTATTCGATTCCAGTTTGCAAAGCCACTGTTTAACCGTGCAGTATTGCGCCTTTTTCAGCTTCGGCTGACTTACCTCCAAATGAGTCTTGTCCTCCCTGAGATTTTTCCTTCTGACATAATCACCGATACTAAGCAGTTCATCAGGCGAATTAAATCCCTGTATCAAATTTGCATTTTGCGATGCAATGGCACGAATCCTCAGCGGCGTTCCATTTTCTT
>MHXZ01000047.1 GCA_001825665.1 Planctomycetes bacterium GWF2_41_51
CGATAAGCTCTTTTACTCCTGTACCTGTCTTGGCGCTAATTTTCAAACCATCTGCCGAAACATTTACCAAATCGCATTTATTCAATACAATAAGTTTATTAAAGTAATTAACTAAATTTGGGACTGTTTGGGCGGGATTCGATGCATCAGCAACATACAGAATCAAATCAGCTTTGGCCGCCATTTCTAACGACAGCTTCTGCGATTCGGCATCTATCACGTTCTGACCTTTCAAAACATCATCAAGCCCGGCAGTATCAAAAAAATCCGCCGTTATTTTTTTCAGTCTGATTTTCGCACTAAGCCAGTCTCTTGTCGTGCCGGCAATATCGGTTACAATCGCTTTTTCTTTTCCGCAAAGATAATTAAACAGTGTGCTTTTTCCGCTATTCGGAGGGCCAGCAAGAACTATTTTAGCGCCTTCAATAAAATATGATGCAATTTTGCTGTCCGCAAGAATCTGCTCAGCCCCAAGTTTGATGTCCTCAATCTCCATTATGGCTATATGTTTCAGCCACCATTCGACCGTTTGCAATAGTCCCATTTTTGTTTGATGTAGAATTATCTTTGCACCGTCAAGGGTTGCCGCCTGTACAGAAACAATCTCCGCTTCAATCTTTATTGCACTGTCGCCATATTTTCTGCGAGCCTCGTATGAGACAATCTCCCCTGCTTCTGTAATTTTTACGGCATGTTTTTTCAGCAGCTCTAAAATATTTTCAACTATAATCGGATTTCCGTGACAATTTATGCTGAATGAATTTTCTTCTTCGCATCCGATTATCACCTCATCGATAATCTTATCATCGTCACAGATATTTCCGTGTAAAATTGAACCTGAAAGAAATCTATGTTTTCGTGCGGGTTCAAAAATATTTTTAATTATTTCCTCCGCCTTGTCCCCTACAAGCTGAATACTCGATATCGCAGCAACAGTCTTTGCCGTCATCAACGCCGCAATGCAATTTTGCCTATGCTCATCCATAAAGAAGAATTATGTTTTTTCGCCGATATATTTTTTTACTGAAAGAACAATTCCCTTAACCACCAAATCATCGACGAATGAATCGATAAAATCACAACCGCTTTTTATAATTTCCATATTCCCGCCCGTAACAACTGTCTGCGGCCATTTGCCAAGCTGTTCGGAATAAATTCTTGTAATGGTTTCAAGAGCACCAATGGCGGCGTAATACAAGCCGTTATTAATTGCCTCTTCAGTATTTCTGCCGTAGGGTTTTTCCGGAGCTTTGACCTTTCCAATCTGCGGCAGCAAAGCAGTATGCCTATGCAGTCCTTCAGCACTGATATCGAATCCCGGCAAAATCACACCGCCAAGGAAGATGCCTTTCTCGTTGACTGCATCGATTGTTACTGCCGTTCCGAAATCCGCGACAATAACCGAATCCTCGACAACGCAGTATGCCGCGAATGCCGCCATCACTCTATCAACTCCGACCTGCTCCGGTTTATCGACATCAAGCCCCATCGGCAGCGATACATCTTTGCCGAGTCCTATCTCAAGTACTTTTTCGTCAAACTTTTCCTTGGCTATATTTTTTACGACTTCCGTCCATTTAGGATTGACGCTGGCGATCACGATTCGCGCATCTCGTTTTTTGTCTTTGTTCTGGCCCGCTTTTACGAACGGCACTCGCTGCCAGAAATTGGACAGAACTTCTGTAAGCTCATCCGGCCTATCTCCGCTGGTCTTTTCCATACCAGCTTCAATATCTTCCAAATACAGCCCTGCCGTTATATTCGTATTTCCAATACCTATTGCGATTAGATTCATTTTATAGCCTTAATAATAAAGTTGTAAAAAGCCTATTTTACCATTTTCCTGATAATAATCCATCTTTCTTAAGACAAATGCGATTTTGTACCAAAATCCCCGATTTATTTTTAAGACCGTAAACCTATATGAGCAAAGTGAAAAATCTCTGCGAAATGCCCAAAAATTTATGTGCTGATTTCTTAATATAAGAAAAATTAATTAGTGCCGGACAAAACTGCCGCCAAATCCTTAACCAGCGGATCGCTTTCGTTCTTTTTTATCCATTCTAAAACAGGCAGGAAATTGGGGCCTTGTTTGTCTGCAAGAATAAACAATGACAGAAGTCTTACCGGCCACTCTTTGTAATCCAGTTGCGCCGAAATACTTTCTATCAATCTATAATCAAGTTTAACATTCTGCAATGCCGCCATCGTCTCAACTTTTAATACCCAATCATCCTCATTGAGGCATCGTGCAAGCGCAGAAGTAAGTAAGCCTGGCTCACAATATAAAAACCTGTATCTGGTGCTCATCGCCGCTAATCTTTGCTGCTCGGCAAGAAGACCCGCGAAAAGCTGAGCGGATTTAATCTTCTGGCCTTGTTTGCCGGTTTTCAAAGCATCGAATCGCTGCTGCAAATAAAGCGTGTCGAGTTCCAGCTTTCTCCTTTTTAGAACAACTTTCACAGGTTCGGTTCCGAATATATTTTGCATTTCTCCTTTTGCATCTTTTTGCGGATCAACGTACACGGTTATTTCAATATTCAAATTCGCCTGGGGATAGCAATCCAGAATCGGCTTTAACTCTCCGCTGGCAAATTGCAGAGGAACAAATAAAGCACTACCGGGTTTGATTTCATAAGATGGCCGAACAGTCTTTAGTATAAAACTATCAAATCGTTCTTGCAAATCCCCGCTTAATCTCACATCAACGCGAATATTACCTTTAAAAATTCCATCCGGACTGACAACCATTGGTTCTGTGTAGTTATTCACTATTGCAAGCTGGGCATCTATCGTACTTCCATAAGAAAAAGCTGTTCCCGGCGTTTTAAGCGACATGGTAATCATCTTTTCAGGCGGCACGAATTGACTAAAGAAATTCTGTCCAAATTCATTTGCGAGAGCTGTTTCCAAAGCTGCTGCATCTATTGCCGGCACATATTCCGAGCCGAGCTGCTTGAGCATGTTTTTCGCTTTTTGTGCTTCGAAAGTTCCCGGTCCAGCTTCAATCGCCGATTTAAGCAGCTTAATAGCCTCATCATCATTATTGTTAGCATCAAGCACTTCCGCTTTTGCAATCGTCGCTATCTGTGTGCCTGTTCCGATTTTTTCAAGCATCGGTTTTGCCAATTCAAGCTGACCATTTCGTATCAAGGCATAGGCTAAAAACGCCGCCCCGCTGACCGAATTATTATCAACTTCGTAAGCCTTTGTCGCCCAGACAAGCATATCCTGTGCATTGCTGTCATTCACAAAACAATAAAACCACGCATAGTCCTGCAATTCATCCGCAGAAGTTTTCATTTGACCTGTAGATATTCTTTGTCCTCGCGATTTAATATTGTTAAAAATCGTTTGGCCTTCTGTTATATCCCCGCTCTGCTTCGCCGCCGACGCTGTAATCGCTTCGACCATCACATCGAACACGCCGTAAGCACGAACCTGCTCAAGCACCTCTCTGCAAAGCCGATAATTCTGCATATTGTAACAACTCAGCGCCCACGGACGATAATACTCAGCCGGCATTGAACCATTTGGTTTTAGGTGTTTGTAAGTTTGAGTGCAGTAGCGATATCCCGCAGAAGCAGGAGCATACAAACTCAAAGACTCTGCCAAACGTGAAAACTCATAAGCCGACGACAAATCGAGCGGATTCACCGTTACTACTGAACGAAGACACTGAAGATAAACTATCGCCGGCAATTCTTTATTTTGCGCTTCAGTAAATTCCGAAAGCATATTGAACGCTGCACGATTATATTTATTCGCTCCAAAAGCATACATCAGAAATCTCTGCGCCGCCTCATTATCAGCGGTTTCAGCACGCAAAAAACCAAGTTGTGTCGCGAGTTCCGATGCGAAAAATGGATTTACTTTTTCGTATTTTTGAAGCAATTCCTGTAAAAGTTTTTCACGTTCTTCTCTGCTGCCGAGTTTTTCAAGCAGATACTTAACCGCTTTCGACGCAACCTCAAGGTCTGCTGTTCGGCCAATATCCATATATTTATCAAACGCAAATTTTACCGCCTCGGAAAAATCTCCCTGAGGATACTCCCATGCTAAATTTATGATTTCAGGCGGAACATAATCGGCCCTTCTGTCAAGATTGACTGCCGCGTTATACAAAATCATCGCCTGTTTTATGTCTACAATGTTGCTGCGATTGTCAGCATAAAGCTTGTAACCGGTTTGATAAAATGCTTCAGCGGCAAGAGATGACGACAAAACCTGCTGTGCTTCGCAGCTCAGAGCCGAAGCAGTAATTAACAATAACGCTATTATGTTTTTTCTTATACTGTTCATATTCGAATCCCGGAGCTTCATAGATAAATCAAAACGCTGCTTTTTCATATTTCTATATCGGCAATTTTGTTCTAAATGTTTATAAATTAAGCAGTTAATACTTTTCCTGTCCCGCTACTGCCAGTACAAGCCCGAAAACTTTCCCTGCTCCTGCCTCCTTCAAGACCTTTGCGCATTCATTGAGCGTCGCTCCGGTTGTTTTAACATCGTCTATCAGGCAGACGTTTTTACCATCAAAATTATGCCCTTTTCTGACTGCAAACGCACCTTCCAGATTTTTTCTCCTAGCCTCAAATGAAACCGCGGTTTGGCTTGGAGTTTCGCGAACTTTTACAATGTCATTGCTAAACAACATGCTCGAAATTTTCAAATTTTTGGCGATAAGTTCCGATTGATTGAAGCCCCGCTGAAATCTTTTTCGCCAGTGCAATGGAACAGGTACGATGTAATCTACAATATCATAAAAATCAGTCCTGTAAATGGCTTTTTGTATAAAATCTGTTAAAATAGGTAAAAGGCGTGTCTTATCCGCAAGTTTAAATTGTAAAATTAATTCTCTCAGAGGAGATTTGTAAATTCCGGCACAGGCGATGGAATCGAAATAAAAACTTTCATTTTCGCATTTCGCGCATCCTCCGGGCAGTTTGCCGAACACACTTATTTCTCTGCCGCAGCGATTGCAATAGGAATCAACGAGGCAAAAACCAATTTTCGACCAGCAATCAGGGCAGAAATACTCATCTTCTTCGGATGTTTCGCAGTTGCAGCAAAGACAGTAGTTGTGCCAGAATAGCCGTCCAATGGTTTTAAGGTAACGTCCTGTCGCCTGTAATAGCTTATTCATTTCAATAGGCGATTATAAAAGACGGGAATTGAAAAATAAAGAAAAATCAGAAATGCATTACTTCAAATCAAATAAGCTGTTATCCAGCGGCCCGAACCATCCCAATTTAAAAGATGCTGATTTTGCATCATATAAGTTTTTATCTTCCCTTTTCGTCATAATCTCTGAACTGACGTGGCCGTCAACCCAGGCAATAGCTGCTTTGTTTCTGTGCCTGAAATGAATAGAGGGTCGATAAGGGGCAAAAGTAAGCGGTTGACCATTATAAATCGGAAACGGAGGCCTAGCAAATGAATATTCAATCAAATTTCCCTCCTTTAAGAAAGCACAATCAGCGAACATCAGTGTTTGCGCTGTTCTTGTGATATCTGTCGTTTTGGCGGTCAATTTATAAGCCATTGTCCAGTGAATTTCGGCGTGGCCAAGTTTACTGCCAATATAATCCATGTTATAGCCATATCCGCCGCAGCCTTTTTCAAAACTTGCATCCCATTTATCAGTCTGCGTGAAAACTCTTTTTTCCAGGCACTGCTTTACTTTTCCATCTGCCAAATATTTAACAAGCGGACCTTTGAGAGGATTGAAAGTTTCATTCTGATTAGCTCGAGTACCATGCCAGCGATGGAGACCTGCATCCGGTCGATCGATGTCTATAGCAGCGGGAACGTAATAATTATTATTTTCTACGGCATAACCGGTGTTAGCCAATACGAGTTGACGGATATTGCTTTTGCAAACTACTGTACGCGTCTGAGACCTGGCAGCCGAAAGCGCGGGCAATAAAACTGAAAGCAACAAAGCTATGATTGAAATTACCACAAGTAATTCAACAAGAGTGAACGCTTTTTTATTTTCGCCAAACATATTAATCTCGCCAGTTTTCGATTTTAAGCCATTGAGACACAAAGACAGCATAATCCTGAAAATTAATAGTATCATCTTTCGGCTCGGCTAAATCGCACCTGCCTATCCAGTTCTCATCTCCGAAGCAACTTAGCCATGCTGACATAAATAAAGCAAAATCTTCTCCATCAACGATACCGTCCAAATTTATGTCTGCTGAAAACTGCTGCTCTTTCAATGTGCCTACCGCTTCCAAATCAAACCCGCCGGAACCCCACGTAAGCCATGCGTCATAAATCGAATGATTAAAAACGTCATAAAAATCTCCGCTGCCGGGGATATCGACAATTCTGACAAAGCAAATATTATTAACATTGACAAGGTTATTGACGACATTGGGGTCATTTGCAAGTTCGGATAAATCGAATGGAGTACCGGTGCAAACTCCCGAAAAATTTGGGTGCTTTCCCGCGAGATTATAAACATTAGTAACATCGATTGAACCGTAAGGTCCCGGAAGCGTATCGGTCAAAGACACTGCAGGAAATCTTGCAAAGTTCATCCCATCCGAAGAGACTTCTACAAACGCAATTTCTGAAAACACGCCATTACCACCATTTTCAAAAACTGCAAAATCATAACCTTTTACATTGCGAATATGGTTGGCATCGCTGCTGTTTTGCGGGTCTCCAAATACAAGCGTTATTTGTCCAGGATTGACACCGGCTGCTATTTCGGCATTTTCTAAATCGCCAAGGCTTACTACATCCGTATACAAACCGGTTACAAGACCTAACGCTTTAGAAGGGTCATCCCATGGTCCAGACCATTGACTGTCGGAAGGAAGATAATTTGTAAAACCTGTAGCCCAGCCGCGAAATATCGGATTTACTATGGCATCTGAATCGTTGAGCGGATTGGCATGCTTGTAGTCATCGTCAATATAGCCGTTTACTCCCGATTCCGTATATGGACCGGCATCAGCCGCTGCGACGGCAAAAGCAAAAAACAAAATTCCAAAAATTTTCTCTTTCATTTTTAAAAATGGGCGAAGCTTTAAAAACTTCGCCCTGCCTTACGCAAAATTGTCTTATCTTCTTTTCCTGCGAAACAGTAAACTTCCCAAGCCAAGCAAAATCATAGTGGTTGGTTCAGGTATAATAAGATTATCCATCGCAAAATATGCCGGCGTGTTCATTCCGTAAACTGGATGGTTATCGCTGGAACTGAGCGAAAACACCAGACTTTTAACTTCTCCAAGCGAACTGAGATCCACGTACTCCCACGTATTTACTATATTGCCATTATCTGCCAAAAAGAAATCGACTGTTCCTGTTGCTGTATCTGTTTCATCTAAACCGGTAATTGTCAGTTTGAACCAATCTTCGACATCGAATTCTCTGGCGGCACCATACCCATTTAACATGGCCAAATAAGCATAAGTGGTATTGGTAAAATATCCACCTGTAACTTCAACAACATTTGAAAAAGTTATGTATGTAGGTAGTGTTTCATACGAACCGCTCCAGTCAAGAGCAAGAGCCGATACGGCATAGTTGGACGAGCCGCCTGCTCCACCACCTGTACAAGCACTGAATTGATTTCCTTCACCTTGTGTAGTTGTATCTGTTTTATTCGAATAGGCAAATCCGTCCCATGACCAGGTGTTGGCGTTATGAACAAAATTAATTCCGCCGCTTACAAAACCTGTTTCATTTGAACCAGCTCCGCCCCAGTTACTTTCTACCGAAAGCGGATTATCGTCAAAAGTTACAACCGATGCATTAGATATTGTGTAAAACATAAAAACAATCAACAAACTTAAACTGCGTTTCATTCTTCTAACTCCAAAAAATAAGGTTTACAATTCTATTTTTTCCACATGGGTCTGTTGCGGCCGTTTTAATTACGGCCGCAACTCGGCAGACCTCAAAAAGCATTTAGCTTCTGTGGAATTGGACTACGTTAAAATTCAGCCACAGAGTTCACAGAGAACACAGAGATAAAGCTATTTTAAAATATTTCTTAGTGTCTTCGTGCCTTGGTGGCTACCAACAAAAAAAGCCGCCGTTCCCGACAAAAGGAACGGCGGCTTTATCATCCAAAACAAAAATGCTGCATCATACAACATATTCGTTGGTGTTCCTTACGCGAGAACTCTCAACAAAAATTTTTGATTCCAAGTAAGGTTTTCTGACTTGCGTCACCGAAAGAACCCTTCCCGCTCAACACATAAGCAGTGGTACAACTTCTTTCGGTCTTCCGTTTTATCGGAATAAACGCTTACAGCGGCGCGACCGTCACGGCTTTAAACCGTGTTCCCTTTTCTGTAATCAATATTAAATTTCAAAGAACAGGCGTAGTTTAATCTCCGCCGGAATATATGTAAACAAAAAAATTATTTCAGCACAAAAATTACAATCAGCAGCGTAATAATCGCAAACGTGCTCACACCAAGAGCCGCGATAAAAACCCACATAAACCGTTTGTGCTGTGTATTCAGTATGTATTTTAGGTATCTGTCGCTGGCAGAAAAAGTCCTGCTCATCTGGATTATGCTGTCAGTTTGTCCTTCGACATTATCCTTCAATTTATCTGTTATTGTGTTAAATTTCCGCATACCTTCAAGAATCTGAGAATCGACCGCTGCCGATGCCGCAATTTGACCTGCCATTTCTTTAATCGCTGAAGTTTGCTGATTTGCTGCTTCCGGAATTTTTGCGACAGATTCTGTAAACTGCTGATTCTTCAGAGCCTGCGCCTTCAACTGCTCAATCAGTGAATCGACAACCATTCTCTGGTTCTTCATACTTTCAGGAAAATTCTGGAGAAGATGCGGTATTTCATCAATTCTTTTTAAAAGCTGCGCGTTTTGCTCGACCTGCTGGCCCAAATGCTCATTTATCCCGCCAAGTTTATCTACAAGCTGCTCGAATGAGCTTTGAATCATTTGAAGTGCTTCTGTGCGGTCTGTCTTTGACTCAGCTCTGTGTGCTAAAAGATTCGAATGTGCGTGCTGGGGTGCGATGGTTTGGGGCTGCTGCATTGGCTCATACAAACCATTTCCATTTCGTTTCCCTGAAAACCATTTCCCGGTTCGTGTTATTAACTCCATTATAGCCATATCTTCTAATTAAGCCCTACGTAATGATAAATCAAGCAAAAAATTCAAATAGGCAAAAATACGAATCAATAATAATGATAATGCTTATTGTGAAGAAACGCTGCATAACTCAAAATAATAGTCTAATATATTCTGAAAGGGAAAAAAATGAAGGCCGTCGTTTATCATGGCTCAAAAGATGTACGTGTTGAAGATGTTCCGGAACCTGTTATCAAAGAGCCGACAGATGCCATTATCAAAGTAACATTAACTGCCATTTGCGGTTCGGATTTGCACTTATACGACGGTTATATTCCAACCATGAAAGAAGGAGATATCCTCGGCCATGAGTTTATGGGCGAAGTCGTACAAATCGGCAACTCTGTAACAAAGCTTAAAATCGGCGACAAAGTCGTCGTTCCTTTCCCGATTTCCTGCGGCGAATGTTTTTTCTGCAAAAACGAATTATGGTCTTTGTGCGACAACAGCAATCCAAATAAAGAAATGGCAGAAAAAGTCTATGGCTATTCACCTGCCGGTTTGTACGGTTATTCTCATTTGTTCGGCGGCTACCCCGGCGGACAAGCCGAATACGTCCGCGTTCCTTATTCCAATGTCGGACCTTTTGTTGTGCCAAGAGAAATATCTGATGAAAAAGTTTTATTCTTATCAGATATCTTTCCCACCGGA
>MHXZ01000048.1 GCA_001825665.1 Planctomycetes bacterium GWF2_41_51
GGAATGGCTGCCGCATTTGTGCAGAATCATTTCTGGCCGAACCTCGCAGAATGGTTCCAGTTTACGTATGTTCTTGGTACCGGGCTTGCCGGTTCGCTATTAGGAACTTATTTTACCAAACCAACCGATCAAAAAACCCTTGAGAATTTCTATAAAAAAACTCGGCCTTTCGGTTTTTGGGGGCCTCTGAAAAACGTTTTTGGGCCGGAATTCAGGAAATCCACTAAACGCGAACATTTTTATGATATTATTTCAATACCGTTTGCTTTGGGATGGTTTATAAGTATCCTGTTTATGCCTATGCAGGCGATGTTGAGGCAATGGAGTGCGGTAGGCTATACGAGCATTTTGTTCGTAATTTCAATAATTGGCCTTTACTTCTTCTGGTATCGTCAGCTTCCGCCGGCAACTAAGAAAGAAAAAATAACAACATCGGAAAAAAATTTAAAGGAAGTCCAGGTATGAAACTAAATTTCATTGCATTTTCGGCGATTATGATAATGAACTTTATCAATACAATAGCATACAGTGATGATGTTGCAAGTCACGAGCCTTTTAATATGAATCGGCAGCAGGTGATTGACGCAACCCTGAAACCTTATGACGGCACAAGCGTTAAAGGTGTTGATACTTCCACAATGACCGGCAAAGTCCTTTGCGGCTATCAGGGCTGGTTTACCTGCCCCGGTGATGGTTCTGCAAGAGGCTGGTTCCATTGGGGCAAAGGCGTTTTCGAGCCGGGCAATTGCAAAATAGATATGTGGCCCGATATGTCAGAATATGAGAATGATGAACGATTCCCAACTCCTTTCAAACATGCCGATGGCAGCCCTGCTTTTGTTTTTAGCTCAATGAATCCGAAAACCGTAAATCGCCATTTCAAATGGATGGCTGATTATGGAATCGATGGCGCTTTCATCCAGAGATTTGGTTCTGAAATCCGCAGCGAAAGAGCACTTAATCATACCAATACTGTTCTTGGAAATTGCCGAAAGGCAGCAAACCAGAACGGAAGAGTTTATGCAGTGATGTATGATATCTCTGGTATGGAAAAAGGAGAGATTGAACGGATTATCGAAGATTGGAAAACGCTTGTTGATAAAATGCGTTTAACAAAAGACCCCAATGACAAAGCATATATGCACCATAATGGCAAGCCGGTGGTATCCGTTTGGGGAATCGGTTTTGATGGACGCGAATATACGCTTCAGGAATGCGCAAAACTCGTCGATTTTTTGAAAAATGACAAAACTTACGGCGGCTGCACTGTAATGCTCGGCGTGCCGACATATTGGCGAACACTGCGTAACGATTCAGTAAAAGATCCATTCCTGCACGAAATCGTCCTTAAGGCTGATATTGTAAGCCCTTGGATGGTTGGCAGAATCAGAAATATGAGCGATATAAAGGAATTTGTTTATAATCGCATCTGGGTTCCGGATTTAAAATGGTGCAAAGAAAATAATAAAGAATATTTGCCTGTAGTTTTTCCGGGTTTTAGCTGGACAAATCTGACTAAAAACCCTAAAGATTTCAACAGAATACCGCGCCGTGACGGCAAATTCCTGTGGCAGCAATACCTCGAAGCCAAAAACGTTGGTGCAACGATGGTTTATCAGGCAATGTTCGACGAGGTTGACGAAGGCACCGCAATTTTCAAATGTACAAATTATCCGCCCGTAGGAGCATCAAAATTCCTCACGTATGGAGACGATAAAGCGAGCGATTATTATCTTTGGCTGGTAGGTCAGGGCGGCAAAATGTTCCGCGGTGAAATACCAAAAGATTTCCCAAAGAGAAAATAGTTGATATAATCGAGTTTTAATAAATTTTCTAAATACATTAAAACAAGGATTGTTCGTCTGGAGTATTAATGCCTATGCGAAATTTAGGGATGATTGTCTTAATACTTGTCTTTGCCTGTACCGCTTTTGGTGCAGAGCAGCCGCTTTTAAAGCAAAAACGTACCTGTCAGGAATGTCGCCGGCTTGCGGATAAAGGTGCTTATGAAGAAAGCATCAAAGCATATCAGGAATTTATAGACACCAATAAGGGTAGTTTCCAAATCGACGACGCTTATTTTGCGATAGCTGATATTTACGATACAAAGCTTTTCGATTTTCAAAATGCACTCCCATGGTATGGCCAATTAATAAAGAATTATTCAGATAGTACACTCGCAGCTTTAGCCTATCAGCGAATTAACTACATCGCGGCCTATGCGGATTATGGTTTTAAGCCGCTGGCACTCTTTGAACGCGTAAGGTCCGTCGAATATGCTCAAAAAAAAGAAATCCCGACAGAACGCGATAAAATTCTTAATCAGGTCAGCTCACTGATAAACGAATACCCCAAAAGTAATCTGGCCCCTGTTATGCAGCATTGGCTTGCTAATCAATACCGCCTGTTTGCACCAGACAAGGCCGTCGAAGCCTATATTATGCTTAGAAATAATTATATCGGCCATAGCGAAGCAAAGGAAACGATGCTCGAGATAGGCGAAACATATTATAATGCGGCAAGATACAAAGAATCCGTAACAGCCTTTGAGCAGGCATTAAAAGAAACACCTGAACTCACGAAAACAATTAATTCCCAAATCAGACGTGCCCATCGAAACATTCGCAGAGATAACATCGCAAATTTAAGTATCATAATTTGCGGTATTTTATTCGCAGGCTCCCTTTTGATAAAACCCCGCTGCATCTCATTAAAGAATATCGTTCGCAGCGTTATAATCTTTGCTTTATCCGGAGTGTTGCTGTTCGCAGGCGCATGGCTCATTCGCAGCCAGTTTGATACATTAAATCATTTAATTTTGATTGCAACTTTATTTGCCGCATCCATCGGACTTGGCTCGTTCGTTTCAATACAAGTCGCACGAAAAATGAAAAATAGTCATATTGCAGCGGCACTTCTCGGCTCAATGACCGGTGTAATCTTCTTATTGGCGGGAATGTATTTAACGATTTATTATGTATATGTGCATTATTTGGTAATTTTTAAACTATAAATAGAAGGCAGCCAAATGAATCAGAGAGGTAAAATCTTACGCGTAAAAACTGGATATAATCCTAATTCAAGTTCCATTGGAACTCACATCCCCGCTTTTATCTTCTCTGCGATAGCATCAGGTGTTTTCGCTGTCATTGCCATGCAGACTCTCAATACGATTGAAACCGTTATAAGGAAAAGAAAAGATTCTTTGACGTCAGACAAAAAAGAATGAACGTAAAAAAATGCACAGTCATAATTTTAATTTTTTCGGCTTTGTTTTTGGGCGGATGCAGAAATAAGCCTGCCATTGAGAATAATGAACCTATAGATTTCAGGCTCGATACTCTCGGCCGCGACCGCTTTTACCTTAATCAACACAGGGGAAAAAACGTTTTGCTTGTTTTCTGGTCAACATGGTGCATCCCCTGCAAATCGCAGCTTGTGGCACTGAAATCGCTCGCTTCATCGCCTGAATTTAAAGATGTTGTGTTCGCCGCCGTTTGCAATGACCCCGAAAATCTCGATGATGTGAAACGGATCGTTAAGACGCTCGATATAAATTACCTTGTTCTTCTTGACAATCAGGCACAGGTTGCCGAAAAATTGGGAGTTAAAGCCGTACCAACTACATTTATTGTAAATGCCGATGGTAAAATTACCTTGAAAGAAGAAGGCTATGACGCCGAAACAATGAAATTGATAACAAAACATATTTCAAACCTTGTGGTTTCAAATAAGAATTAATATGAAGACAAAAACGCTTATAATTTTAATATCAGCAGGTTTCTGCTTTGCCGGAATAAACGGTTTCACCGCGGGACCGTACCTTCTCGATGTAAAAACTGATTCTGTGATAGTCGCGTTTCATATAGATAAGCCTTTAAATGCAAAAGTTAAAATTTCTAATGGAAATGAATTTAAGGAATTTAGTTCCGAAACCAAAAGCAAATCGCATTTTATAAAAATTTCGAATCTCAAACCCGGCCTTTCTTATGATTATCAGGTCATTTGCGGCGATGGACAAATTCAGACCCCTGCCGATGATAAAAGTTTTCAGATTAAAACCGCTTGCAGACTTGGAGAATCTTTTTCATTCGTCGTATATGGCGACACTCGCCCCGGCGAAAATAAAACCAGCCGCTACCATAAGCAAATCATCGAACAGGTTATAAATCAGGAACCTTCGTTTGCACTTGTCCTTGGCGATATGGTTGATGACGGTTCAAATGAAAATTTGTGGAATGATTTCTTCGAGATTGAATCCGGTTTGCTGAGAAGAAGCGCGATTTATCCGATTCTCGGCGATAATGATTTCGCTAAAGGCAAAGGTCTATACCTTGATTATTTCCCTTCGCTTTCACCGGCTTATTACAAATTCGAATGGGGCGGAGTCCAATTCTTCGGTTTAAACGCATGGGGCACAGATGGGAACCAGAAATCCGAAGAATTCAAAGCAGACAGCCCGCAAATTAAATGGCTCGTATCCGAACTCGCAAAAAATGAAGTGCAGAGTTCACTTTTCAGAGTTGTTTTTCTGCACGACCCGATTTTTATTTCACGCGGAAGAGCTTCAGAGCTGCTCCGCAGAACGCTCGTACCGATATTTAAAAAATATAATGTCGATGTCGTGTTCGCAAGCTGGCATTTATACGAACGCTCCATCAGCGACGAAATTAATTACATAATCACTGGCGGTGCAGGTGCGGAACTTATCTGGATGAGCAGGGACAAAAATTTCCAGTCGCTGGCCGAGGCAAGAGAATATCATTTCTGCAGAGTCGATATAAATTCCAATGCAATGACAATAAGTGCCATTGCGGAGAACCGTACCATTCTCGACAGTATCACCCTTATCCCCCGTTCAGAGCAACTGCAAATGGCTCAAAGCATTGAAGAATCCGCAGTTCTGCTTGCAAAAGAAATACATATCTCATCAGACAACAATAATCCTTCTATCCCTTTGTATTTCTTTTCATCCGATTGCGATTTTTGTAAAGAGCTGCTTGATAATGAACTTCCGAAACTCGCCCGCGAACATAATGTTTCGCTTGAAGTTTCATATTATGAATTGGGAAATGAAGGAACTTATCAGCTATTGCAAAATATTGAATCTAAATTCGGCAGACAGAACGTCGAAATACCTGCCATTTTCATTGGTAAATCTGTTTTAGGCGGCGAAACTGAAATTAAGAAAAACCTCCCTGCCGAGCTTATAAAATTCAGACAGGCCCCTCAAAAATATCTTGAAGAAATGATAACGCCTTTTAATGGTGAATAATTATGAAACAGAAAATTGAAATAAAGAAAGGCAAAATCCTGCGTGTTAAGCAGGGTTATAACCCAAATTCAAGTTCTATGGGTTCGATTGTATATATTCTGCCTGCCGCCCTGCTCGGTATAACAACAGGATTCGGCGTAATTTCAGGCATTATACTCGCTGCCTTTATGACCGACAAAAATAAAAATGTTGAAGACAAGGAACAAAAATGAAAAAATTGTTAATCATTTTTGTTATATCCTTTGCTGTTACTTCGTTTGTTTACGCTGATGCCGCCAGCGACGCGAATGCATTATTTGAAAAAGGCGATTATCTTGGCGGGATGAGTATCCTGACTAAAGCCATAAATAATACTGACCCTAACCAAAGAGCCGCCGCACTTAGCACCTATGCGAAGTTTTATGAAAATCTCGTCGGAAATCACAGTTACGCATTAATGCTTTATAATGATATTTTAAAAACGAAACTTCCAGCCGACAATCCGCTGAAATTATCTGCTCAAAAGGAAATCGGCAAATTCAGAGCATTGAAAACTCTTTACGGTTCACAGGATTTATTGCTGAAAAGACTGCGCCCTGTTGAAACAATGAAACCTGATGATATTCAGCACCAGATTGCTCAATTACAGTCAATCATCGACAATAAACCTGACTATTATAGACTTGCGGAAGTATATTATTATCTCGGCCGTTGTTTGGTATCCAATGAAAATTATAAGCAGGCATATATTGCATTAAAAAAATCAATGGAATTAAAGCCCGCAATAAATTTTTATTTGCCTGTCAATGTCTTTAAAGACCAGGCTTATGCGAACTGGATTCGCGCAACAGCTAAAACAATTTCCAGATACTCCGCAGGTTTGCTTTTAGTTATCACCATAGTTGCTTTTTACTCTTCGCGCCCATGGAGATGGCTCACATTCCGCCATTTAAAAATAGGGTTTGCTCTGATTTTATCATGGCTGATAGTATTCACAGCCTTCTATATTTTATTCGGCCGCACCTGCAAAATATCTGACAAAGTAATGGTCGATATCAGCGCACCGGTCCCCTTCTTTACAAACATCGAACCCGGTAATCCTCATTGGCAAATTGCTCAAAACCTGCTTATGTATGGTTTAACAGCAGTTATAGCCCTGTTTGTATTTTCTATCGGTACAAGCAGGTTCAAGTTCCGGTTCACGTCTATTATTTTAAATTCCGCTTACGCGTTAATCTTATTTACAACTTTGATGGCAATCTTTTACTTGCAGCACTGCGACCAGAAAAGTATTTTTAATGCTGAAAATCCGCAGGACAAATTAACTTATGCGCAAGGCGGTAATTACTTTGTAACTGTCGCAATGGAGCCTTATATTTTGACAAACCCGAAAGCATATCCGAACCTTGCCATTGAGAATGTCGCCGATGTCCATTTGAAAGAATGGATGAAAAAATATTGTCCATTTACAACCCAATCGGCGGCACATTAAGGAAATTAATGAAAACTATAAATAATACAGAAAAAATTAATTACCGTTATGAAAATTTTGGAGGAATCATCTCCAGCCAGAATCCGCCGTTCCTCGCGTTTGTAGATAGAAATTACATGCGTGAACTTGGATTGGACGAATCAGAAATATGGAAAACCAAAGACCAGTCCATCGGCAGATTGTCCGCACCTACCGAAGTGCATTTCGCCATAACTAATAAATGCTCTGTAGGATGTCAGCATTGCTATATGAACGCAGGCGATGAAGACGATGGCGAACTGGACACCGAATCATTCAAGCGTGCACTGGATGTTTTGGCGGAAATGAAGGTCTTTCATATCGCTCTTGGCGGTGGAGAGGCTCTTGAACGTGATGATTTATTCGAAGTCGCTCTGTATGCAAGAACCAAAAATCTCGTACCAAATCTCACTACTTCGGGCGCAAAAATTACTCCCGAATTAGCTGAAAAAATGAAAATTTTTGGTCAGGTAAATATTTCTCTCGATGGCATCGGCCAAAACTATAGCGTTTTCAGAGGCAAAGATATGTTTTCTATCGCTGACAATGCGATAACCTGCCTTATCAAGGCCGGCGTGCCGACTGGAATAAATTGCGTTGTAGGCCAAACCAATTTTGAAGGTATCGCAGAGCTTTTTGAATATGCCTCCAAAAAGGGAATCAATGAAATAGAATTTCTAAGATTGAAACCATCCGGCCGCGGAATGGAAAATTATCTCCATCAGCGTACAACATATCAGCAGAACATATCATTAGCGCCCACGTTAGCCGAACTTTCGGCCAAATTTAATATAACGGCTAAAATCGATTGCTCGTTTGTTCCCATGTTCTGCTATCACAATCCTCCTATGGAAATGCTCGAATCGATTGCGACTTACGGCTGCGAAGCGGGTAATGTACTGCTGGGAATCAGAAGCAACGGCCTTGTCAGCGGCTGTTCGTTCCTGAAAAGTCCAGGAATGTCCGTCTTCGAGCTTGCGTCGGATTTAAAGCATGAAGGCTCTTTCGATAAAATATCAAATTGGCTCAAAAACGCACCGGAACCCTGCAATTCATGCCAATATCTGAATCTTTGCAAAGGTGGCTGCCACGCGGTTTCTCAGCATCTTACAGAAAATTTCAGTAGTCCGGACCCTGACTGCCCCAAAGTTGTGGAATATAACAAAAAGAAAGAATAAATGAATAAGTCCGCTAAAAAATTTAATAAACTCGGAGTTTTTTTTACACTTATTGTAACAATCGGCTTTCTCTTTTGCGCATTAGCATGGAATAATCTTTGGAAACCGCCTGACACTGCTTCCGCCAAAGACATCCGGAAAAATATTCAGAATACATTTTTAAATTTACAGACCATTTCCCTCGCTCAAACTGAATATAAAAAAACTGATTGGGACAACGATGGCAAAAATTTATATGCAAAATATTATATTCATCTTTGGACTTCTGTTAGCACAACAAGCGAACCGATAAAGGTCAAACTTATCCCTAAAAAGCTCGCCTTTGCCATTGAAGCTGCAAGAGCGATTGACGGTTATTATTTTATTGATTTACATGATACGCGACTTGCCGACAATCAATTGCAGCCGCTTGATTATGAAAAGCAGTGGGCAATTCTCGCAATGCCGCCAAATGAAAGCCAAAATCAAGTTTTATATTTTCTTGCTGACAATTCCGGAAACATTTTCGTTCAGCTTTCTAAATACATTTCACCTGAATATATTGAAAGTCCCATCGCTAATGGCTGGACCAAAATCGAAACGATTCAGCAATTAAATGATTTTCTAAATAGTTCACTCCAAAAATAATAGCATCATTAGCCTAAACTCTTAATTGTTTGACGTATAATGTCGCAGCCTTCCATACGGCATCTTTGCTGATTTATTTATATATAATTGTTGATAGACAAAACAAATTATGTATAATTAAAGGCGTATCTGTGGTTAGACTCGCTGTATCTTCAATCTCAATTTTTTAATCCGCAAATATTACTATTGCAGAATTTGAATGAAATGCGCTGTGTTGAAGCGAATCAATTAGCTATATTATTAAGGATTACAGTATGGCCGTTACATTAAAGGAGATTGCAAAAGAGGCCGGTGTTTCGCCGAGTACCGCCTCCCATGCTATACGAGGGATACATCCCGGAAAACGGGCATTGTCCGAAAAAACAATTCAAAAGGTTCGTGAAGTTGCTGAAAAATTGGGTTACAGACCAAATCTTCTTGCCGCCGGACTTGCCAGCAATAAAACTTTTACAATTGGGGTACTCGTTGCCGCTTTGAGAGGAAATTTTTACGAACGAATTCTCGAAGGCGTTACTGAAGTGATACATCCAAATTTTACTCCCCTGCTTGCGATTCATAATTTTCAGCCGGACCGGGAAAGAAAAGAAATTGAAGTATTTATCGGAAAGCATGTCGATGGAATAATCGCGGCTTATTCAGGAAAGCCGGAAAATCTTGCTATTTACAATGAACTTCGGGACATCCATAAAATCCCGCTCGTACTTGTTGACCGCGGTATCCCGAACTTTGCAAATCACGTCGTTCGCAGTGACCATTATCTTTCGACATATCTTGCTGTCCGTGAATTGGAAAAACTCGGACACAAAAATATTATTTTCGCGCTCACCGACAGAGAAACTGAAAGCACCAAAATGCTCATTGATGGCTATAATGGCGCTATATCTGAAATGGGGCTCAAAGCATCATCTGATATTTTCTACAAAAAAATTCCGTCATTGTCTACAACTGAAATGAAAAGTTTCGCCCAGAACATTATCGATTATATCAGTTCCCGAAAACCCCGGACAACTGCGCTGCTGCTTCAGACAGACTGGCTCGCGTATGAAGTTCTGGCAGTTTGTCAGGACAGAGGCATTAAAGTACCGCAAGACCTTTCCATAATGGGCATAGAAGACAGCGACCCAAGTTCATTGCCCTGCATCAGTCTCAGTACTGTAAGCGTGGAGCCTAATGAAATCGGAAGACGTGCGGCCGATTTGCTCATTAAAATTATAAATGATGAGAAAACGGACGACCGGCTGTTGCTTATCAAACCATCTGTGATTCTTCGCAAAACCACAAGACAATTATAGCATATCCTTTTGGTTTGCGGCATTTCAGACGCCAGGTTAATCGTGGTTTGAATTATTTCGTGATTCGTTTTGTCAACTCAACAAGCTGTGCCTGAATTTTATTGTCGGATTGTTCCAGTTCCGCAATTTTCCCGCAGGCGTGCATTACTGTTGTGTGATCGCGCCCGCCGAGATGTCCCCCGATTTCCTCGAGACTGTGGCTTGTTAAACTCCTCGCAAGATACATGCAAACCTGCCGCGGCATCGTAATGCTCTGGCTGCGCTTTTTGCTCTGTAAATCTGCCGGCCGAACATCATAATAAGCTGTTACTGCTTTGATGATGTCTGTAATTGTGATGTTTCTGTCGTTTGTTTCTTTATCGCCAAGCGCAATTCGCGCAAATTCTTTTGTGATTTCCTGTTCGCCGCCGCCGACAAGAGCGTACAGCGTTGTCAAAGCGCCCTCAATTTCACGGATATTCGCTTTTACCTTCGATGCGATATATTCCGCTGCATCATCGGTAATTTTCATTCCGCGCAGTTTCGCTTTTTTCTGTACTATCGCGATTCTCGTTTCGTGAGTCGGCGGGTCAATTCTTGCTACAAGGCCGCATTTGAATCTGCTTGTCAGTCTTTCCGGAAGTGTCGGTATCTCACCAGGCGGAGCATCGGCGCTTAATACGATTTGACTGCGGTTTCCGTAGAGAGCATTGAACGTATGAAAAAATTCTTCCTGGCTTTGGTCGCGCTCGCGCAGAAACTGAACATCGTCTATCACAAGCAAATCAACCGTCCTGAATTGATTCTTAAATTGCGGCAGCGTTCCCGCTTCGATTGCGTTGATGAACCGATTGACGAACTCATCACAGCTTATGAATTGAATCTTCGCGTTTGGTTTGCTCAATTGCGTCTCTCGGCATATCGCGTGCAGCAGGTGTGTCTTGCCAAGCCCGACCGTGCCGTAAATGAAAAGCGGATTATATGTTTTGCCCGGCGAATTGCTCACCGCAACGCAGCTTGCGTGCGCCAGACGATTGCAAGGACCCACAACAAAATTATCGAACGTATAATCCGGATGAAGTTTCAGCGGAATTGCAGAACGGCCTGTCTGTTCGTTTTTATTTTCGCTCTCAAACTTTATCGATACAAGATGACCCGTGATTTGCTGCGCTGCCAGCGTAAAACTGCTGACACAGACATCCTGCAGAAAGCTTGCGCTTTGATTATCAGGACAGGCTATTTCGAGCTGTCCGCCGTTGAAGTTTTTATATTTTAATGTATTAAACCAGCTTCTGCTGTTCACTGGGTCGAGTACCTTGACCCGTTCAATTATCGCTTCAAATATTTCACTTGAGTTTTTCGCCAATTCGCTTCCTCACTGTATATTTAAAAAAATCACGTCAAATTTAACCACAAAGACGGATTTTTTATCATTTGAATTATTTTAATAGCCTGACGTGCCATCCATGACGGCATAAAAATACTGCTAAAACCCGATTTTGTCAAAACAAAAATGATTTTAGCTTACCGGAGAATACTTTGAACTTTTAGTTATATCGGGCTTATTGTTTGTCCTTCTGTCCTTGCAGTTTCAATTATGGCACTCGATGTATCGTTTTGCCATTGTTGTCTGCCGCAGGCGATAGGTTCAATTCTGCTGTCAACTCTTGCTGCTATCTGCCAAAGTTTTTTCACCTGCGCTCTGGTAACGCCGATATCAAAATCGGTTGATACCACAATTAAGTCTATATCGCTCAACTCGTTAGCACAACCTGTTGCGTATGATCCGAAGACCACGCCGAAGTTTATGTTCAGCCCGGATTCTGAAAGTTTGGCCAAATATTTTTTTACACCATTTATAATTGCCGGCTGTACCATTCCAAAACCTCTTTAGTATTTTTTAAATATTCCTTTGCTTCCTGATTCGAAATTTCAGGCAAGCTGGGAACCGGATATCTGCCTTCAAGGTTGAACTGATTCATTTCCGCAAGAAAATCAATATTCTCTTCTGAAAGCTCCAAACCAGCTATTTCTGACAATCTAACAAGATTGTGCAATTTAGGTGCAATTTTCCCTGTGTTTTTGCATACGTGAGCTTTTAGGATTTTTTCAAGAGACAAATGTGCGAAAAAAAGCCCGTGACGAACTTTATTACCGGTTACTAATTGTTCGGCTGCCTGCCAGTCTTCCGCTGCGCCGCTTTTCCAGTATTTAATTTGTTCAAGAATATCAACCATTTTACCGACCTTTTGAAACTATATCTTAAGTCAAATTCATTTTTCCTGCAATGATAAAATACTGCATCGAAATAGTCTTGCTTTTGCATTTTGATATTTTATTTTTATGTAAATTTGGTAAAATAGCGGTTTTAACGTCAACTGTTACTTTGGAGTTTCTATGGGAATTTTTACTAAAACTCTCGACTACTTAAAAGGCCACCTCGGCAAGACGCGAGATAAGATTAAATCTTCGCTGCAGAGCATTTTAACCTTTGGCCGGGATATCGATGATGAGCTTCTTGAACAGCTTGAAGAAACTCTCGTTAGTGACGACATCGGCGTCGAAACAACTGAAAAACTCATCGCCGACCTGCGAGAAGCTTATAAAAATAAGAAGATACAGAAGACCGAAGACATTATTCCTTTCCTGAAAGAGCACATAAAAAGCTATTGGCCCCGGCAGGACAGCAAATTAAATATTTCTCCATCCAAACCGACGGTAATTCTCATTGCCGGCGTCAACGGCAGCGGCAAAACAACCAGCATCGCAAAGCTGGCGTATATGCTCAGTCGAAACAAAGAAAAGGTTATTGTCGCCGCATGTGATACTTTCCGCGCCGCGGCAGTCGAGCAGCTCACCATCTGGTCGGAGAGAATCGGCGTTGAAATTGTCAAGCACGCCCAGAATTCCGACCCCGCCGCAGTTGCCTACGATGCCTGCGCAGCCGCACTTGCCCGCAAAGCAGATTATCTAATTCTCGATACCGCTGGAAGACTGCACACCCAGAAAAATTTAATGAAGGAACTCGAAAAAATTCGCGACGTCGTTGTAAAACAGATTCCATCCGCGCCGCATGAAGTTTTGCTTGTGCTCGATGCGACAACAGGCCAGAACGCAATCGCACAAGCCAAGATGTTCACACAGTCAGTAAACGTCTCCGGCATTTTCCTTGCCAAACTTGATGGCACCGCGCGAGGCGGCATCGTCATCGCGATTAAAGACCAGCTAAATATCCCGGTCAAATTTATCGGACTTGGCGAACAGCCAGACGATATTGCGGAATTCGACCCTGCTACATTTGTAGATGCGCTGTTCAATTAGATTTTATAAAGTATGGTATTTTGCCAAACCAGATAATTGAAGGATGAATGTAAGTGACAAAATTTGTTTGTACATTTATTTTAATTTTCTTTGCGAAATTGGATGCAACGTATTCAGATGTGAACATTGCGCAAGCGGAAAAATTTCCTGAAAAAAAAGAAATCGGGGATGCTAATCAAAACGACCCTATTTATCAGTACGAACTTGGTGCGAAGTATTACTATGGCAAAGAAGTCCGGCAGGATTATAATGAAGCATTTAAATGGTTCCTTAAATCAGCATAACAGGGAGATTCTGATGCGCAATTTAATTTGGGAGTAATGTATGCCGAGGGTCATGGAACGATAAAGAATTATACCAAAGCCATAAAGTGGTATAAAAAATCCGCGCAACAGGGAGATTCTGATGCGCAATTTAATTTGGGAGTAATGTATGCCGAGGGTCGTGGAACAACAAAAAATTATACTCAGGCCGTAAAGTGGTATAAAAAATCCGCGCAACAGGGTAATTCGGATGCACAAAGCAATCTTGGCATAATGTACGTTTACGGTCATGGAGTCCCGCAGGATTATAATGAAGCATTCAAATGGTTCAGTAGATCAGCCAAACAGGGCGATTTTACAGCGATGTCTAATCTGGGGGTGGCATACCAAAATGGTCAGGGAGTAGCAAAAGATCCAAATAAAGCGCTCGAGTTACTTCAAAAATCCGCAGACGCAGGCGATGTTGTTGGAATGAGCAATTTAGGGATGAATTATAAATATGGTCACGGTGTCCGACAGGATTATGAGAAAGCATTAAAATGGCTTACCAAAGCCGGTTTGCAGGGTGATTCAGATGCACAATACGTTTTGGGCACTATGTACTACGAAGGTAAAGGAGTTGAGCGGAATTATCAAAAGGCTGCTGAATGGTTCATTAAATCCGCCGAGCAGGGAGACATAGATTCACAATTCAATCTCGGCACAATGTATTATGAAGGCCAAGGAGTCGAGAAAGATTACTTTAAAGCATTAACCTTGTTCACTAAACCTGCCTATCAATCAAATGCAAATGCACAGATTAATCTCGGTTTAATGTATGCTAAGGGCAAAGGAGTTCATAAAGATAACATTGAAGCGTATAAATGGTTTTTGCTAGCAGAAATGAATGGAAAGGATGCTTCCGCTTATAAAAAATTACTTGAAATGGTTTTGAAACCGGCTGAAATTAAGAAAGCACAAACAAGAGCAAAAACTTTTCTTCAAAATGAAAAGAAACAATAGCAGCTCAAAAGTCCAAATGGCTTCGCTCGAAATGACAAAAAATCTCAGTAAATCAGGCATACAAAGGAGTAAGAGCATAAGTGCCTTATCAGCACTGAAAGGCGGTTAGAAATCAGCATTTTTTTTAATGTAACTACTTCAAATACAAGATCTTATCATTATTTATGACCTTTTTTTTGCTTTTTCGAGATTTATTTGCTATAATGCACTCACAATTGATGTTTGATAATTGATATTTGATTATTGGGGATTGATAAAGATGGCAAAAATCAGAAGTTTTTATTACACAATTTGGCTTCCGTTTACTTTCAATAAGAGACGCATTCTGTTGCTTGCCGTCGCCAGTTATATTGCTTTATGTTAATTCGCGCAGTTTGCGCCCGGTGATAAAAACCTCCTTAGCCGACTTCAAACAGTCGGCCTTTTTTTTGCGCAAATCTTTCAATTGACAATCATCTGTTTTTTTCATACCTTTAACTGATCATTTTAATCAGTGTAATCAGCGATTATTTATAGGTTCCATTTATGATTATAGTTACCGGCGGAAGTGGTTTTATTGGTTCGGCTGTCGTGGCCGCACTAAATGCAAAAGGCGTAAAGGATATTCTCATCGTCGATATTCTCGGCAAAGATGAGAAATGGAAGAATCTTCGCAATTTGGCTTATACAGATTATCTCGAATCGGACAATTTCCATGAGATTATCACAGCCGATAAATTTTTCCTGCCTGTCGAAGCGGTCTTTCATCTCGGCGCATGTTCATCGACAACCGAACTTGATGCTTCATATTTAATTCGGAATAATTTCGAATATTCAAAAACTCTTGCGAATTTCGCTCTCGAAAAAAAGGCAAGATTTATTTACGCTTCCAGCGCAGCGACCTATGGCGATGGCGAAAAAGGTTTTTGTGATGATGAAGCGATGCTTTCGCAGTTACAGCCTTTGAATATGTATGGTTATTCAAAACAGATGTTCGACCTTTGGGCACAGAACAACGGAATGGCAAAAAAAATCGTCGGTCTCAAATACTTCAACGTCTTCGGCCCCAACGAATACCACAAGGCCGATATGCGAAGTTTCGTAATAAAAGGTTTTCAGCAAATCAAGCAGACCGGCAAAGTGAAACTTTTCAAATCCTACAATCCGCAATACAAGGACGGCTGCCAGATGCGCGATTTTCTCTATGTCAAGGATGCAGTCGAAATGACGCTGTTCTTTCTTGATGCAAAAA
The DNA here is from genome assembly GCA_001825665.1 of Planctomycetes bacterium GWF2_41_51. Taxonomy (GTDB): domain Bacteria; phylum Planctomycetota; class Phycisphaerae; order Sedimentisphaerales; family UBA12454; genus UBA12454. The sequence continues at coordinate 15,658 of MHXZ01000048.1, forward strand.
AATCAAATGGCATTTTCAACGTCGGCTCCGGCCGCGCACGCACTTGGCTCGATCTGACCAACGCTTTATTTGCTGCGATGAAAAGGCTTCCAAATATTGAGTACACGGATATGCCCGATGTTCTTCGCGATAAGTACCAGTATTTCACGCAAGCCGACATCGGCAAGATTCGCGGCGCAGGCTACAAAAAAGAAATCACCTCTCTCGAAGATGCCGTAAAAGATTACGTGCAGAATTATTTAATGACTGAAAAATATTTATAAAATAGCCCGGCCGCAGGCCGTTCCTCAATTTTAAATTTTAAATTGGTCAATTATGCCTCAAAAATCTGCTGGATTACTGATATATCGTTTTTGTGAATCTCGCATTGAAGTTTTATTAATTCATCCCGGCGGCCCCTTCTGGAAAAACAAAGATGCCGCTTCATGGTCGATTCCAAAAGGTTTATATTTGGACAATGAACATCCCCTCGACGCCGCAAAAAGAGAATTCACCGAAGAGACAGGCTTAATTCCTCCAAAGAACGGTTATATCGAACTGACCCCTCAAAAGCAGCCCAGCGGGAAAATTGTTACCGCATATTGTGCACCCGGCGACTATGATGCCTCGAAAATTACCAGCAACACTTTCGAAATCGAATGGCCGCCGAAATCAGGCAAAAAGCAAACTTTCCCAGAAGCCGACCGCGCTGCATGGTTCGATTTGAAAGAAGCCAAAAAGAAAATCCTCAAAGGCCAGATCCCTTTTCTCGACGAACTGCAGCAATTATTAAAACCTAAATAACCTATTTACCCAAATCAAATTCCCGAAGCAATTTATATAATCGGTTCCAAGCAATTTAGAAAGTAGATTAAGGGTTTTCCCTTACACAAAGCTCGGCAAATTACCGTATAGTTGAACGACTTTTTATTATCTAAGTTAAAATAATATCATAAAGAAGTAAATATTTTTTGCTGAATTGGAGCAAAGATGAAAACAAATATCGAAAAGAAAAACAAAAAACAGACGCGGGTTTCACCTCACAATGAGCAAAAACAAACCTCACAGTATGCAAGGAGTCTTCTTGAAGCAAGTCTCGACCCTTTGGTAACTATCAATCCCCAAGGCAAGATTACCGACGTTAATGAAGCTACCATAAAAGTGACAGGTGTCAGCCGCGAAAAACTTATCGGCACAGATTTTTCAAACTATTTCACAGAACCTTCCAATGCTCGGGAAGGTTATCTCCAGGTTTTCGCAAAAGGCTCAGTCACCGATTATCCATTAACAATCCGCCGCAAAGACGGCAAGCTCACGAATGTACTTTACAACGCCTCTGTTTACCGTGATGTGGAGGGCAATGTACTTGGCGTTTTCGCCGCCGCTCGCGATATTACCGCACAGCAGCAGACCTCTCAATATGCAAGAAGTCTTATAGAAGCGTCTCTTGACCCATTAGTTACTATTAGCCCCCAAGGCAAGATTACCGACGTCAATGAAGCTACTATAAAGGTTACAGGTGTCAGCCGCGACAAGCTTATAGGCACGGACTTTTCAAATTATTTCACAGAACCCGAAGAAGCTCGCGAAGGTTATCAGCAGGTTTTCGCAAAGGGTTCGGTAACCGATTACCCCCTGACTATTCGGCATAGAAATGGTCGTCTTACGGACGTTCTGTATAACGCCTCTGTTTACCGTGACGTGCAGGGTAACGTTCTTGGCGTATTTGCCGCCGCAAGAGACGTAACGGAACAACGCCAGGCGTCCCAGTATGCAAGAAGCTTGATTGAGGCGTCGCTTGACCCATTGGTAACTATCAGCCCTGAAGGAAAGATTACCGACGTCAATCAAGCGACCATATCTGTAACGGGTATCGCCCGCGATAAGCTTATCGGGACAGATTTTTCAAATTATTTTACTGAACCAGAAAAAGCACGCGAAGGTTATCAGCAGGTTTTCGCAAAAGGCTCGGTTACAGATTATCCGCTTACGATTCGGCACAAAGATGGAAAATTGGTGGATGTGCTTTACAACGCTTCTGTTTACAAAGATGTCAATGGAAAGGTGCTTGGCGTCTTTGCCGCTGCCCGCGATGTAACGGAATCAAAGGGCGTTATGCGGGAGTTTGCTGAAACTAAAAACTTTTTGAACAATATTCTGCAAAGCTCGACAAAGTATTCTATTATCGGAAAAGATCTCGATCATAAAATCCTGTCCTGGAACGAAGGCGCCCAGAGAAACTACGGCTATACAGCGGAAGAAATTATTGGCCAGGATTCAAGTGTCCTTCATACCCCGGAAGATGTAAAGTCAGGAATCGTTGATGAAATGCTGACGACTGCTTACGAAAAAGGTTTAGCCGAAGGCGAGTATATGCGTGTCAGGAAAGACGGCAGCCGTTTCATAGCCAGCGTTGTCGTAACACGGCGAAACGATGCTTCAGGTCATCCAATCGGCTTTCTTCTTATGAGCAATGATATTTCGGAAAAGAAGCAGGCTGAAGAACAGCTCAAACAGGCATCACAATACGCCAGAAGTTTGATTGAATCGTCTCTCGACCCGCTGGTTACAATCAGCGCCGACGGTAAAATTACTGACGTAAATGAGGCCACAGCAAAAGTTACAGGCGTATCGAGAGAGCAGCTTATCGGGACAGACTTTTCAAATTATTTTACCGAGCCTGAAAAAGCAAGAGAAGGTTATCAGCAGGTTTTCGCGAAAGGTTTTGTCACCGATTATCCTTTAACTATCCGTCATCGCAACGGCAAATTGACCGATGTGCTTTATAATGCAAGTGTTTATAAAGATACACGCGGAAACGTTATTGGCGTATTCGCCGCCGCTCGTGACGTGACAGTGCAGAAGCAGACATCTCAATATGCCCGAAGCTTAATCGAATCATCTCTTGACCCCCTTGTAACTATTAGCGCAGATGGAAAAATCAATGACGTTAACGAAGCGACGATAAAAGTTACTGGCGTATCGAGAGAACAGCTGATCGGAACGGACTTTTCAAACTATTTCACCGAACCCGAAAAAGCACGTGAAGGTTATCAGCAGGTATTTGCCAAGGGATATGTCATTGACTATCCCCTGACAATTCGGCATCGTGACGGCAGACTGACGGATGTGCTTTATAACGCAAGCGTATATAAAGATACGCGAGGAAACGTTATCGGTGTATTTGCCGCGGCTCGTGACGTTACAGCAAGGAAAAAGGTCGAAGAAGAGCTTGCAGACCAGCGGCGCAGAGAATTGGAACGACTTGTGGAGCTTGAAAAATTTCAGAAACTGACAGTGGGACGCGAGCTTAAAATGGTTGAATTGAAAAAGGAAATAGACATGCTCAAGCGAGAAACAGAAGAGCTTAAGAGGAAGTAAAGGTTAAAGAACGTAACAATGCCTAATGGAAAACAAGATATTACTGATTCAAAAGGCTCCAGCGACCGTTTTACGGCCCTTGAAGAGACCCAGCGGGCGACGTTGAATATACTCGAAGACTTCGATGAGGAAAAGGCCAAGCTGAAGAGCTTGCAGCAGGCGACAATGAACCTGCTGGAGGATATGAACGAGGAACGCAACAATTTTCAGTTGATTCAAAAGGCGACGATTAATCTCCTTGAGGATATGAACGAGGAGCGTAACAAATCAGCCGAGACACAAAATGCGCTGATGAACATCCTTGATGATATTGAAGTCGAACGAACCAAGGCTGAGCAGGCGAATAAACAGCTTGAAGCTACAAATAAAGAACTTGAGTCGTTTTCATATTCAGTTTCGCACGACCTTCGAGCGCCGCTGCGTGCTATTAGTGGTTTCGCAGAGGCCGTTTCGGAAGACTACGCAGACAAGCTCGACGATAACGGCAAACGTTACCTTGAACTTATAGCTGATAACGCCAACAAGATGGGACAGCTTATCGACGATTTGCTTTCTTTTTCAAGGCTCGGCCGGCAGGAAATCATCAAATCCCAAATCGATATGAAACGTCTTGCGAATTCTGTGTTTGAAGAGTTGATGCAGCAAACAGATGGGCGTAAAATCAAATTCATTATTACTGATATTCAGCCGGTTTTTGGCGATAAATCTATGATACAGCAGGTATTAATCAATCTGCTCTCAAATGCTGTTAAATTCACAAGTAATAGAAAAGAAGCTGTTATAGAATTTGGATCAATATCCGGGTCCTGCAGCACCACATACTATGTTAAAGATAACGGAGTCGGCTTTGATATGCGTTATGTCGATAAACTTTTCGGGGTATTCCAGAGGCTTCACGCTCTTACAGAATTCGAAGGCACAGGCGTAGGTCTTGCACTTGTTTCAAGGATTATTTCGCGTCATGGCGGACGTGTCTGGGCACAAGGGAAAATTAACGAAGGCGCGACTTTTTATTTTGAATTGCCGAAGGGAGAAATTAAGGATGAACGTTAACCCTGAATTGGAAATTGTAATAGTGGAAGATAATCCAAATGACGCGGAACTTCTTATGCGGATTTTTAAGAAGCATAATATGGTTAATAATATTGTGCTCCTGAAAGATGGAGAAGAAGCGATGGATTATTTCTTTGGTGAAAATGGTGCCGTACAGGTAAAACCGAGAGTAGTCATACTCGATTTAAAACTTCCGAAAGTCAATGGCATTGAAATCCTGCGCAAATTCAAATCCGACCAAAGGACAAAAGAAACGCCTGTTGTTATTTTGACTTCCTCAAGAGAAGAAAAAGACCTTAAGGATGCATATAGTGCCGGAGTTAACAGCTATGTGATAAAACCTATTAAATTTGCTGATTTTGCCAAAGTTGTGTCAGATTTACAGTTATATTGGATGCTTATGAATAAACCTCCTGTTCGATGAATAAAACAATCAAAATTCTGATTCTGGATGACAATGTTTCTGACGCTGAATTGATGAAACGTCGGCTCCGCAAAGACGGACTTGATTTTATATCTTTAGCCGTTCAGGATGAGCAGGCATATATCGACGCTTTAAAAGAATTTTCTCCTCACATTATCCTTTCGGATTATTCTCTGCCTCACTTTGACGGACTTGCGGCTCTTAATTTGGCAAGAAAAATTTTTCCTGACATCCCGTTTATAATAGTTTCTGGAGCTATTGGTGAAGAATTCGCCGTCGAAATACTAAAAGCAGGTGCCACCGATTATGTCCTGAAAGATCGGTTATCGCGCCTCAAGCCCGCAATCACAAGGGCTTGGGAAGAATCGAAAACTTTAAGAGAAAAAAAACGGGCAGAAAAGTTGCTTGAACACACCGCAAAAAAATATTCTGCGATGTTGGAAAGAATTCAATCAGGTTATTGGCTTTTAGATTTGCAGGGAAATCTCCTCGAGGTTAACAATGCTTATTGCAAAATGAGTGGATACACCAGCCGGGAATTATTAAAAATGAAAATTACTGATTTGGAATGCAGCGAGAATACCCGGGAAGTTTTCGATCATATTAAGCTGATACGTCAAAAAGGCTCCGACCAGTTCGAAAGTCGGCATCGGAGAAAAGACGGCTCTGTTTTCGATGTTGAAATATATTCTGCTTTTTTGGATGTTGATGAAGAAAGAATAGCTGTTTTATTAAGAGACATTACTGCACGCAAAGAATACGAATCAAGTTTAAAACAGCTTGCAGATGATCTGAAACGCTCGAATAAGGACCTTGAACAATTTGCCTATATCGCCAGTCACGACTTGAGGGAACCCCTTCGCGCTGTCAGCGGCTTTGTGGGGCTTCTTAGCCAAAAATATAAGGACAAGCTTGACCGCCAGGCTATGGAATACATTGACTTTGCCTCCAAAAGTGTCATACGGATGGATGAGCTGCTTTCTGGTTTGCTCGAGTACTCGCGCGTTCATACAGGCAGCCGCATTGTAACAATTGTTTCCGCTCAGGATGCTCTGAACGCCGCTATTGCTAATCTGCATAGAAGTATAGGTGAATCGAAAGCCGTCATTACCTCCGATAAACTCCCGGATGTCAGGTTTGATGAAAAACAGCTTACACACATCTTCCAGAACCTGCTGCATAATGCTATAAAATTCAAAAGTGAACGCGATTTGCAGGTGCACATCGGCTGCGAGCAGCAGAATGATGGCTGGCTCTTTTCAGTTAAAGATAATGGCATCGGCATCGAAAAACCGTCTTACGATCGTATTTTCAAAATCTTTCAGCGGATACAACCCCTTGACAAATATCCCGGTCATGGAATAGGTCTTTCAATTTGCAAAAAAATTATCGAACGCCACAGCGGCAAAATCTGGGTAGAATCCGTACCCGGAGTTGGTTCAACTTTTTTCTTTACCATTCCCCATTTAGCTTAGTCCAATTTTTTTATCAAACTCAATGACAAAATCCTAAAATTAACGTACAATAGAGGTTATGTCTAAATCGCTGAATAATTTGTTTCTGCCCGCAACCGCCGAAGATATGCACGCACGAGGCTGGTCGCAGCCCGATGTTATTCTCGTCACAGGCGATGCGTATGTTGACCATCCCTCTTTCGGCATAGCTCTTATCGGCCGATGGCTCGAAAAGCACGGCTTTAAGGTCGCCATTCTCGCCCAGCCCGATTGGCGAAGCGCAGATTCTTTCCGCATTTTTGGCCCTCCTCGACTTTTCTGGGGCATAACTTCCGGCTCGATAGATTCAAGATTAAATAATTACACTTCTCTCGGCCACAAACGCAGAGAAGACGTTTATTCTCCCGGCGGCCGCTTAGGTCTTCGTCCCGACAAACCTCTGCTCGTTTATGCCGCCCGCGCAAGAGAAGCGTTCAAAAATATCCCCGTTATCCTCGGCGGCCTCGAAGCAAGTCTAAAGCGTCTCGTCCATTTTGATTACATCGAAAATCAGCTCAAACGCAGCGTCCTCATCGATGCCAAAGCCGATATGCTCGTCCACGGCATGGGTGAGCTTGCGACTCTCGAAATCGCAAAGAGACTCGCCTCCGGCCAATCGATTCGCGAACTTACAAACATCCCCGGCACTGCATATCCTGCTTTCAAGGGTGTACCCATTCCCGCCGATGCAGTTGAATTACCGTCTCTCGACCAGCAAATTCAAAATCCCGAACTGGTTATGGATGCGCATTTAAAATACCAATCGTCCTTAAGCCCCCAACTTCATGTTGGGGGTTCCGTCATACAAAAACACGATGGCGCTCCCTCAATCGTTGTTATGCCCCCCGCCGCGCCTCTTGACGAAAAAACAATGGATGAAATCTATGCGATGCCGTTCACCAAACGTTCGCACCCGATGTACGACAAACTCGGCGGCGTCCCCGCGCTCGAACCAATTCAATGTTCCATAACAACCCACCGCGGCTGCTTCGGCGGCTGTTCATTCTGCTCGCTCTATTTCCATCAGGGAAAACAAATCTCCAGCCGCTCAATCGATTCCATTCTCGATGAAGCAAAAAAACTCACCACCGAAAAGTTCTTCCGCGGCACAATCTCCGACATCGGCGGCCCAACCGCAAATATGTATGGCATGACTTGTACCAGCGACAAATCATGCTCGCGTAATAGCTGCCTTTTCCCGACACCGTGCAAATTTTTGAACGCAGATTATTCCAGGCTTTTAAAATTGATGAATGAAATTTTGAAATTTGCGACTGCCGACAAAAAGAAAATCAACGTTTACGTCGCTTCCGGCATCCGCCACGACCTCGCCCTTCTCAGCGATGATTATATAAATCTGCTGGTTCGTTACTTCGTCGGCGGCCACTTAAAAGTTGCGCCCGAACATTCCTGCCCAGAAGTTTTAAAATTAATGGGCAAACCTCCTATCGAGCTTCTCGAAAAATTTGAGGAAAAATTCAAAGCCGCTTCCCGCAAAGCCGGCAAAGAGCAATACCTCGTTCCATATTTCATAAGTTCCCACCCCGGCTGCACCACTGACGATGCGACAAATTTAATGGAATATTTAATAAACAAAAATTGGCGTCTCGAACAGGTTCAGGATTTCACCCCCGTCCCGCTGACGCTCTCAACCGCTATGTACGTCTCGCAAAGAGATGCGAAAGGCAAAAACATTTTCGTCCCCAAAGGCCATAGCGACAAAAAATTGCAGTTAGCTCTCTTGCAGTACAGCCGTCCCGAATTTCAGAAAATGCTGATGAATTTCCTCTCCTCCAAAGGCCGCAAAGATTTAATCGCAAAATTAAAATCCCGCCCGCATTTCAGAAATTAATACGTTCATCATTTTCCTTAGTCTTATTAAGTTTTTTCCTTATTGCCCGCATACTCTTCCGCAGGTAAATTTAACGGAATATAGTAATGAAATGTTTGTTTAACTGAAAATCTGAAATTTCGAAGGAGATTAAAATGGCAGAGTATCAGGGTCCCACCGTGTACGAAAGGTGCGAAGAGAAAAGAAGAATTGGCTGGGGCGCGATCATCGCAGGCGTCGTCCTCGCTATCGTAATTCAGTTTATGCTTTCCATTCTCGGAGCCGCAATCGGCTTAACCGCCATCGAGCCTCGCAGCGATGATAATCCCGCAGGCGCGATAATGACTGGCGCCATGATTTGGTGGCTTATTTCAAGCTTCATCTCTTTGTTTATCGGAGCCTGGACTGCCGCGAAAATGAGCGGTGTATGGTCTCGCTGCAATGGCGCTCTTCACGGCCTGGTAACATGGGCGGTTACTGTCATACTTACATTGCTCTTCCTAACCTCCGCAATTGGAAACGTAATTGGCGGCGCCCTTAATGTTTTTGGAAAAGGCGTTTCCGCTGTTAGTGCCGTCGTCGGAAAGGTCGCGCCCGAAGTCGCAGAAAAAGCTGGCCAGTTGATTCCAGGTGACGCTTTAGGAAATGTTGAGCAGGAAGTAAAACAAATTATTCAGCAGGCTGACACTAACGATGCCCAGCAGGTTTTGCAGGATGTTATGCAGCCGCTGACTTCGCTTCTGCGAAAAGGTGCAGATGCCTCCGATGCAGATAAAAAGGCCGTTGCGGATGTCCTCGTCGAAGAAGCAAATATGACTCCTGCCGAAGCGCAGCGAACCGTAGATAAATGGCTCCAAAATTATGAGCAGGCAACTCAGAAAATAAAAGAAACTGCCAAAGATGTAAGAGAGCAAGCTGCCGAAACTGCCGAACAAGTTGCCAGCAAAGCGGTCGATATCGCAACTCCTGCCGCGTGGTGGACCTTCTTTATGCTCCTTCTCGGCGCCATCGTAGCAGCAATCGGCGGATGTGTTGGAACCCAGCATGATCATGCAGTTCGCATGGAAAAAACTAAAACTACAACATAAGTAATTGATGTCTCGTTAAAACCCCGACATTGCTCCGTGTCGGGGTTTTTTATTTGTATATTCTATAAACAACTCCCGCTTTATCATCCGATACAAGCATCGACCCATCCGACATAATCGCAACATCCACAGGCCTTCCCCACGCCTTGCCGTCCTGCAGCCAACCCTCCGCAAAAACTTGATAGTTCTCCGCCTTGCCGTTTCTCATCGTAACTATCATCACGCGATACCCAATCGGCTCACTCCTGTTCCAACTCCCATGCTCGGCTATAAAAATCTGTCCCTTATACTCATCTCCGAACATCTCTCCGATATAAAATTTCATCCCAAGCGCCGCGGTATGCGGTGCAAGTTCAATCTCCGGCTTGACATAATCATTGCAGTCTTTGCCTTCTCCAAACTCCGGATCCAAAATCAAAAACCCGTGACAATATGGAAATCCGAAATGCAGCCCCGCCTTCGCCGCCTTGCAAAGCTCATCCGGCGGAACATCATCGCCCATCCAGTCCCTTCCGTTCTCCGTAAACCATAATTCTTTCGTTTCAGGATGCCAGTCGAACCCGACAGTATTGCGAATCCCTCTTGCAAAAATCTCGCGCCCCGTCCCATCCGCGTTCATCCTCGTTATTGTTCCATAAATTTCATCTTTCGATTTGCATATATTACACGGCACACCCACCGGCACATAAAGCTTCCCATCCGGCCCGAACGCGATATATTTCCATCCGTGATGTTCATCTTTCGGATAGCTGTCATTAATAACTTTCGGTTTTATCTTTTTGGAATCTGTATCTTGGTTATTGGTTATTTCATCGATGTCTATTCGTGTATCAATATCGTCGTATCGCAAAATTCTGCTTATCTCCGCGACATATAAACTGCCGTTCAAAAGCGCAACTCCATTCGGCTGGTTCAGCCCCGAAGCTATTATTTTTACTTCCTCTGCTTTTTTATCATTGTCTTTATCGATAAGTGCGTAAACATTTCCCGCATCTCTCGACCCGACAAAAACAATACCTGATGAACTGACTGCCATCGACCGTGCATCGGGAACATTATCCGCATAAATTTCAATTTTAAATCCCGCCGGCAATTTTATCAAATTTCGATTCAGTGCCTCCCTCGCCGTCTCCGCTCGACATACATTTGCCAGCAGTGCAATAACAGCCATAATTATTATCTGCTTCTTTGCCATTGTTTTCATTGTAAATTTTCAATCTCCCGCAGGGATGCCTTCCCGTCTTCGACGGGATCGGCATTCATTATTCAATCTTCAATTTTGTAGCCTTTCCCATTTAACCCCGGGACCTGTGCCGGGAAAAATAAAAACTTTCCGCACTTGCCTGCCCCGTTGGATAAATTAACTTTATCAATAATTGATCGTTCTATCCCTAACTATCTTTTATGCCGTCATAACGATTGTCAGTTCTATCCAACTGGGGTCACACCTTTCTCACTTTCACACCTGTTATCACTTTTCACACCTTTATCATAAATAAGCGTTTTCCTCATTTTCAGTAATCTAATTATTGTATTATTATTGATTTTTTCACTTTTCCCGCTATAATTTCACTTGTTTCCTTTGAGGAGCAACAACGGACTGGTTAAATAAGTACTCGCTGCTGGAAATTAAATGATTTGTTACCATCTATTTATTTTGAAATTTGTTTTATTTGGTAAATAAAAACATGCAGGAAAAAAAAGGATTTCCAACAAAAGAAAAGGCAATAGAGGCTTGGCAAACTTGGAAAGGCCATTATTGCGATTTGGATCCATGTTTGTTTCGTGAAATTAATTCTAAAATTGATTGGGATTATTTCAAGAAATTAGATTTAAAAACAATTTCTATAAAAGACAAAGAAGCCTTTGAGTCTTCTTTGCAAATGTTAACTAATGATTCTCTTGTCGTTCCTTGGCCCAAACTAACACATATGCAACTCAAATTAATTAAAGACAAACATTTAGATATTAAGGAAATCTATGCTTTGAGATTAAGATGGATACATTTGTTTCCTAATATTGAAAGATATAGATTCATTATTTATCATTTCTTAAAAAATAACGAAATTGAAAATGCTATTTTGAATGACCTCCTTCTTAATGAATGGAATCCTATCCTAGAAAAAGTAGATTTACCAATCTTTAAAGAAAATGATTTAAGGGGCATAAATCTGAGCGGATTTGAAGTAGATGCTGAAGAGTTTTCAGGAATTCAACTTCGCAATGTTGATTTAAGCTTTTCAGAATTAAGTGTTTCAAGATTCCAAGGTGCTAATTTTTACGGCTCGAAATTCTTTGGTTCTAATGCATGGCAAATTAACTTATCATACTCTATTTGTTGCAATTCAGTTTTCGAAAGTTCAATGTTTTGTCAATCAAAGTTTTACGCTACAGATTTTTCAAATTCGAAACTAGATAAAGCAAATTTCTGTGGAGGAAAATTTGATGGAGCCAATTTAAATGATTGTTCAGCAAAAGGAACTTTTTTGAAAAATGCCTCATTTGACACGTTAGAGACATACAAAGATGGGATTAAATCTTCTCGAGAAATCCAAATAAATAACCTCGAATTTAACAAAGATACCAACTTCGAGGGTGTAAAATTAAATGCTACAGATAAAAATATCGAACCGGAGTTAAAGGATTTTATTCATTTACAAAACTCTCCAAAGTTAAAAAAATCCTTCTTTAAGAGAATATTAAACTGTATAGAAATGAAGCCAGGTGTGTGCGGAATTTCTTTTGATATGAAAAGATTGTTTGATAAATGAATAAATTAGAGTAAATCGAATAAATGACAGTCACCTTATTTTTGTTTTTATATTTGTTGACATCTGATTTAATATGAATGATCAAAACAGATCGCAAAAACTGAAAGAACTATTACCTATGCATCCACCCCAAAAGTATAAGCCTATTGGTGTTTGCATCTATTGTGGAAATACAACCAATTTAAGCGATGAACACATTATCCCTCTTGGACTAGGTGGTCGAATGGAGCTTCCAAAAGCGAGCTGCAGTGTGTGTTCTGAGAAAACTAGTTTCTTTGAAATGATTTGTTTGCGAACTATGTATGGACCGCTACGTCAATTATATGGTCTGCCAAGTCGCAGAAAGAAAAAACTACCAAAAAAGTTACCCCTTAAAGTTAAGTACAAGTCTACAGATGATTGGACTGAGGTTCTTGTGGATCAGGTTGATTACCCGTTTTTGTTAACTTTTCCATATTTTTCTATGCCAAATTTGATCACTGGTAAGCAAACTTTATACCGAAAAGGAGCCGCAACAAATAAACTGTGGATAAGAGGTGCCTCTGCATATGAAAATTTCTTTGACCATTTGCAGAGACTAACTTTGGAATTACAAGTACACTCTATTATGCCCGAGGCAAAAGCACAAGTGCAAGAATTTTGCCAATTGCTTGCCAAAATCGGTCATTCTTTCGCTGTAGCAGAGTTAGGATACGGCAATTTCAAACCTCTATTACTTGGCCTTATCGTTGATAAAGAGTTGTCAAATTGTGCGAACTTTATAGGCAGCCTAGATATAGATGAAAAGGCATCAAGAAATATTCACGAGCTATCTATATATGAAGATCATCAAAGAAATTATATTATTGTTCGTATGCGTTTTCTTGCGATATTAGGCACACCAACTTACCACGTTGTAGTAGGTCAGAAAAATTAGAAACACCTGAAGATAATGAAAAGTAAACTGGAGCGAAAAAATAAATTAAAAAAATCCTTGAAATTAAACACAGCCGCTTAAAGCATATTCGTGTAGTATTCGTGTCGGAGCAAAGCGTTGGAGCCGCGCGGAAACCTCGAATCTTTTAAATTTTGTTGGAGCGCAGCGAAAACCCATAAGCGAAGCGGAAACTTGAAAGCAAAAATCAGAGAGGGTTAACTCGATGGCTTTGTTGAAAATAAATTTTTTGTTTATTCGTGTTAATTCGTGGTTAATTAAAATCCGTGTAAATCCTGCCGAAGGCATCCCTTTGGGAGTGAAAGGAGTTTACCCCGTAAGATGCGCAGAGTTGTTCATTCGGCTATCTTATCGGGGCGGTTCGCAATTAGTACCTGAACTGTCTCAATTTGCGTCAAAAGTAGATTATTGTCTCCCCAGAATCTCTATAAAAAAGCATCAATTTTGATATCATAATCTTAGCATTTTTATTAATTTTTCACCAAAATCGAAGCTATTTTATGCAAAATTCTTCATTTTTTTGAAATTCGATGCAATTGCTTGTTTTTCAAGCAGTTGTGTTTTGCGATTCGTTCATAAGTCCTTTATTTACGTTATTACAGTATTGACATATCGTCAATTTCTTACCCCTTATTTTCAACGCAAAAATCAGGTTTTTGGTAATTCCGCGCAAGTCGAAGCGGAGCGGAAAATCGCCAAAAGGATTAACCTCAAATGTAAGACGTTTATTTCAATTGCTCCCCCGCTTTTTATTTGTTAAAATAAAATGTTTATAATTTAATTTGCTAACTTAATATATGGACGTAACTTATGGCCGAAGAATTATCAAAGACTTATGAACCAAAAGAGATAGAAAAAAGTTCCGACCAGCTTTGGAGCAAGGGCAACTACTTTCACACCGAGCCGCCCGCCAAAGGCGGCCGTAACTCGCAGCCTTATACTATAGTTATACCTCCGCCAAACGTTACCGGCGCCCTCCACATGGGCCACGCGATAGACAATACAATCCAGGATGTTTTGATTCGTTTCAAGCGTATGCAGGGCTTTAACACCTTATGGATGCCCGGCACAGACCACGCCGGCATCGCAACGCAATCCGTTGTGGAGAAAAGCCTTAAGGCGCAGACCGGCCAGACCCGCCACGATGTCGGCAGGGAAAAACTCATTGAAATGATTTGGCAGTGGAAGGAGCAATACGGCAACAGGATTCTTGAGCAATTAAAAAGAATCGGAGCCAGTTGCGATTGGCAGCGAACCCGTTTTACCCTCGATGATATGTGCGCAAAAGCCGTTCGCCACACGTTTGTAAATCTTTTCAAAAAAGGCTTAATCTATAGAGGCAAACGACTTGTGAACTGGGACTCCATTTTACAAACCGCCGTTGCCGATGATGAAGTGGTTCACAAAACCGTGCAAGGCAATTTCTGGTACATCAAATATCCGCTCGCCGATGGCAGCGGATTCGTAACTATAGCAACCACAAGGCCGGAAACGATGTTAGGCGATACCGCTGTAGCCGTTAACCCGAAAGATAATAGGGCTAAAAACCTTATCGGTAAACAGTTAGAACTCCCATTGACCGGAAGACAAATTCCGATTATCTCTGATGATTATGTAAAACTTGGCGAAGGCACAGGCTTTTTGAAAGTAACGCCCGCGCACGACCCGAACGACTATGAAATTGGCCTCCGTCATAAGTTAAGTATGATCAATATCTTAACGCCGGACGGCAAAATAAATGAAAACGGCGGAAAGTACGCCGGCATGGACAGATATGCCGCGCGAAAGGCGATTGTCACTGATTTGGAAGCTCAGGGATTACTCGAAAAAATCGAGCCTCGCGAGCATGAAGTCGGCCATTCCGACCGCAGCGGCGACATAATTGAGCCGTATTTGTCTGACCAGTGGTTTGTAAAAGTTGGGCCGTTAGCGAAAAGAGCCATTGAGGCGGTAGAAACTGGCAAGGTGAAATTCCATCCTGCCCGTTACGCAAAAACTTATCTTGACTGGCTTTACGGCATTCGCGACTGGTGCATAAGCAGACAGCTTTGGTGGGGTCATCGGATCCCGATTTGGTATTGCCAGAGTTGCGGCGAGGTACTGACCGGGATTGAAGACCCGGTGGAATGTGAGAAATGCAAATCAAAAGATTTGCATCAAGACCCGGATGTTCTTGATACATGGTTTTCATCGGCACTTTGGCCTCATAGTACGCTCGGCTGGCCGGAGCAAACCGAAGAATTAAAATTCTATTATCCGACGAATACGCTGGTTACAGCGCGTGATATTATTACGCTATGGGTTTCGCGTATGATTATGATGGGTCTTGAAAATATGGCGCAAGTTCCGTTTACCGATGTTTTCATCCATCCCACTATTTTAGATGGAAATGGCGAACGAATGAGTAAAAGCAAAGGCAATGGAATCGACCCGCTCGATATTATCGAAACTTATGGCGCTGATGCGATGAGATTCAGCTTGTGCCAGATGACAACGGAAAGTCAGGATCTGAAATTGCCTGTTATCAAAGACGAACAAGGCAAGAATTTAAGTGAGAAATTCGATATCGGTCGAAATTTCTGCAATAAACTTTGGAACGCTTCGCGATTTGCGATGATGAATCTTGACGGCATCAACTATGATGCGTTCGATTCAAGTAAATTAACCATTACAGATAAATGGATTCTCTCGCGGCTTGCTCAAACTGTAAAAGAAGTTTCAGCAATGCTGGATAAATTCCAGATAAGCGAATCGCTGATGTCTATTTACCGATTCTTCTGGAATGATTTGTGCGACTGGTATCTCGAATGGATCAAGCCGAGAATTAAAGATGCAAATCAAAAAGATGTTCCGCAAAATGTACTTGCGTTCGTGCTGGATTATACATTGAGATTGCTGCATCCGTTTGTTCCGTTTATCACAGAAGGCATATACCAAAAGCTTAATGAAATTGCACCGAAACGAGGCGTTGAAAAAAACAATAACCAAGATGCGAAAGCCAATGCTGAAGCGTTGATCATCGCAGAATGGCCTAAAGAACTGGATAAATTCATAGATACAAAAATCGAAGATAAAATTAATTTTGTGCAGGATATCGTTCGGGCAATACGTGAAATAAGAAATAAATATACCGTTCCACCCGGCAAAAAACTGACCGCATCGGCAAACGCACCTGCTGATGTTTCAAAGATCCTCAGCGATAACGCTGATTTAATCTGTGACAGAGCGGCACTTGATAAATTCACCGTTTCGCCGAATGAAGCTAAGCCTGAAACGGCAGCGGCTGCTGTTGTCGGGCAGGTTCAGGTTTTCGTCGAAGGAATCATTGATGCTGAAGCGGAAATAAAAAGACTTGAAAAACAAAAGAACGAATTGCTTGCCGGTGTAAAAGGCAACGAATCGAAACTTTCAAATGAAAACTTTGTCAGCAGAGCAAAACCGGAAGTTATCGAACAAACGATGCAAAGATTAGCTGAACTTAAAGAACAACTGGCGGCAGTAGAGAAAAATCTTTCGGAATTGAAGTGAAGCCACCCCACGCTTTCGCGGGGGCAGGCGCCGAATACAGAGCTCACAGAGATTTGATATGAACGTAGAAGTAGAATTATCACGAATAATAATTGATGAAGCGAGCGACCAGCAGGTAATCGTTCTGAAAGAAAAGAACGGCCAGCGAAATCTGCCAATCGTAATCGGCATCGTAGAAATTATGGCGATTGAACGCAGGCTTAAAAAGATGGTAACGCTGCGGCCTTTGACGCACGATTTATTAAACAGCGTTATAGAATCGCTCGGAGCACATATCGAGAAAGTCGTTGTAAACGATATTCAAAATCATACCTATTACGCAACAATACATCTCAGCGTTGATGGAAAGAAAGTTGAGATAGATTCACGGCCGAGCGACGCAATCGCTTTGGCTGTGGCATCGCCAATCCCGCTTTTTGTAGCGGAACATGTGTTTGCAAACGGATAACAAAACGGAGAACGGTTGCGCGGCTCGTTTCGTTTATCGTTTTTAGGTTGCGTTTCAATTAACATAAATCTCTAATTTAGCAGGCACGAAAAATAAGGACTTATGGCAAAAGCGCCCCCTCTAAAATTTTCTATTAATTCGGGTTTCTATTCATTTCAGCGCAAGTTTTTGTCCTCGTTTTTGGGCTAAAAACAAGGTTTTTATCTCAAAAAAATGCCGCTTCTTTCCGCTTCCATTTTCTACATAAATAAAGGACTTATGAACGAATCGCAAAACACAACTTCTTGAAAAACAAGCAATTGCATCGAATTTAAAGAAAATGAAGAATTTTGCATAAAATAGCTTCGATTTTGGTGAAAAATTAATAAAAATGCTAAGATTTTGGTATCAAAATTGATGCTTTTTTATAGAGATTCAGGGGAGACAATAATCTACTTTTGACGCAAATTGGCAGTTTCAGAGAATAATTGCGAACCACAGATTTAGGAATTACACCGATTAAATTTTCACCACGAAGAACCACGAAGTTTTTTTCACTCATTCGTTACGGTAACTGAAATAAGACCGCGAATGAACACGAATAAACAAAAAATTTACTTTCAACAAAATCACACTGAGATATTTTTAAGGCATCTCGATAAAATCGAAATTAGCCACAGAGTTATTTGCTTCAACTAAGCAGTTCTGCGGAACAGCTTAAATTCAGATTAATCAACCTGCTCTATAAGCGAGCTTGCTCCGCAGTTTTCAAATCTGTTTTTTTTTGAACCGGGCAAAAAAGTTGAAGCAATAATTAACGATGCCCAAGCAGGACTTGAACCCGGGTTTATTGTCTGACTTTTCTATAGCTTTGCGAAGTCGCCTTAAAGCAATAAGAATTCCCAAAATCCAATAACTCAAGCGAAGAATTAATTTTATTGAAATAGAGTGAAAAGAAGATATAATTTGTTCAGCATCAGTGATAGTCAATGGAACAGTCAAAGTTAGCAGGAAGAAAAATCAATAGGAAAAACTAAAAAGTTAAAGTTTAAAGTGCAAAGCCAAAGTTTGAAAATTAAAACTGAACAGTAAAATTCATCGAGGCGGATCATGGATGGAAAGAAAATATTTCTGGGAGTGATGTTTATAATTAAAGTGAAAAGTTAAGAGTGAAAAGTGAATAGTTAAGGAAACCGCCGAGCGGAAAATAATCTTTTATGCTGTTTGGGATTCAGTGGATTTGGCGAGCGAGGAAAGTAAACGAATAAGGTAAATAAAGGACACTAGGAAAAGAAAGTAAAAAAGTTCAGAGAAAATTATTTTTCATTAGGAATAGATATATGGCTATCCCACGAGTTTTTGTTGCATCCACATGTTATGATTTAAAATATATAAGAGGCAATCTACAATATTTTATCCGTGGTCTCGGATTTGATCCTATTTTAAGTGAAGAGGGAGACATTTTTTATGATCCTTCAAAACACACTCACGATTCATGTGTAACCGAAGTATCCAATTGCCAATTATTTGTATTAATAATAGGTGGACGATTTGGTGGTGAATTTCGAGACACAACAAAATCTATTACAAATGCTGAATATGTAGAAGCCATAAATCACAAGATTCCAGTTTTTACTCTTGTTGAACAGGCTGTTTATGCAGAACACCATGTTTATAATGAAAATAAAAATAATAAAGCTATTGACGGTGCAAAGATATTATATCCAGCCGTAGATAGCACAAAAATTTTCGACTTTATCGATGAAGTGCGTAAGGCTTCTTATAATAATGCGTTGCATCCATTTCAAGATTTCTCAGATATCGAAGGTTATTTAAAGAAGCAATGGGCTGGTTTAATGTTTTCTTTCTTAGCTGATACCAATGAAAGAGAACGCTTGATCGATACATTGTCAATGCTTAAAGATATGAACGAACGAATCGAAATGTTATCAAATCAAATATTGCAATCAATTGGAACCGAACACGCAAAAATTACAATCGAACTATATGATGAAATGATGACTTGGGAGTGTGTACGAGATTTATCGTGGTGGGGATTAAAACCCACTCCAAAAATTATTCTTCAAAATGATACATTTGTGGAATGCGCAAAATCCCTCGGGAAACAATTTGAAATATTCGACCACCATGAATATGAAATTTCAAACTCGGATATTTCAAAATCACGGTTACAATCTAACACTCAGCGATATAAGATAATGAAACAGAATATGTTTAATATTTTGAAAAACCATGGGATTACAGTTGCAAAATATCTTTCTGAATAAAAATAATTTTAAATAAATTAGTTTAAGGAAAGGAAGTGGAAAGAGAAAATAAGAAATTTAATTTGAAAGACTTTAAAGGAAAAAATATGCATAAAAAACTTTGTTTATGCTTTTCGTGTGCCAGTGTTTTTGAAGAACAACATCAATGCCCTGAATGCGGATGGCAAATTGAACCTGAACAATATGAAAGAATTTATAATTATGCAAAAGCCGCAGTATATTACGGCATTTATTATAGAAAAGCATATGAAAGCCAGCTTGCCAAAAGCAAACAAATCAATATACATTATGCATTAGTCGATCCATCAGAAGTCGCTAGTTTTATAGGAGTTTGTGCTGTTTCTGGTATAATTGGGCAGATATCATACAATCTGATTCAAAAAGCTTTTCATAAAATCATAAAATCTATGAAAGGGAAAGAAATTGAACACGATTACGACACAAAAGAAATTAACATTTATATAGAAAATATAAATTGTTTTTGCAAAAATTTTGAAGGTATCGATCCTGAAATTAAAAATCTAATTAAAGATGAAATGATAGGTTGGGCAGCCACTGAATTGTTTATGGAAGAATTGGAAAAAGATCCCAAAATAAAAGGCAAACTAGAAGAGTCAGAGAAAAAGAGCTACAAGATAATACGTGAGATTCCTAGACCGGAAGATTTTGAGAAATTTTGGAACTCGCTATAGATACGGAAATGACCAATATCGGACGACGAGATTGCCACGACCATCGAATTTAAAATTTGAAATTTGAGATTTCAGAAAAACGCGGATTTTCAATCGAGTCGGGAATGACCCTGTCATAGTGATGACAGGGCTAACCAAAATGTGGATTCCCATTTTCATGGGAATGACAATGTTAATGCACAATGTAATTGAAAGATTGAGATTGCCACGTCGCTGCGCTCCTCGCAATGACCCCGCTATCCTACTTCACCAAGGCTACGAAGGACAGGCAAGCCCGGGGATTAATAAATTATTCGGATGATTTTGGATTGGGAGAAAAGAGCGTTGATAATATTAAAAGTCCAACCGCGATTGTGAGCAGGGAATCGGCGATGTTGAATGCTGGGAAGTGCCAATCATTGTAATAAAAGTCCAAAAAGTCACGCACGCTGCCTTCGTTGAAAATTCTATCATATAAATTGCCGGTGATGCCGGCGGCGAACATTCCTAACGCCACTACCGTTATCAACTGGTGATTCCGGCCGAAAAGAAAAATGCCGAAAACTATAATCAACGCAATAATCGAAATTACAACCAGCGAAACAGTTTTGTTTGCGGCAATGCCCCAAGCGGCGCCGCGGTTCTCCACCATTACCAATTCAAAAAAACCATCTATCACAGAATAAAAATTGGGCACACGATTTGACAGCCAATTGAAAATTACAGACTTGGTTATTAAATCAGCAACCAGACCAATAATAAATAATGGCCAAAAAATAAGATGAGCAGTTTGCACACTGACAGGTTTGAGACACAGATTTACACGGTTTTTTTCAGACACGGATTAACACAGATTTACACTGTTGTTAAAATTATTTTACGTATTTGCGATATAACTTCAGGAGGTTATCCTGTGAAGGATTCAAATCGAGGGATTTGCTCCAATGGTTCAGGGCCTGCTGCTTGAGGTCGTTGGAATCGGGAGTATCGAAACTTTTCTGGATGCGGTACTTCATCATATAAGCAACGCCGATGCCTTTTTGAGCACGCCAATCATCGGGACTTAACGTAACGGCCTTTTCGTAACTGTCAACGGCAAGGTCAATCTCGCGAAGTTTCAAATAAACATAGCCGAGGTGTCTGTATGCCAAAACATTTGACGGCTGAATCGCGACTACTGATTCGAGGGTTGTGCGGGCATCTTCGAGCCGGCCGGCCTGTAAATATGCTGCGCCGAGTGAAAACAGAGTATTGGGGTCATTGCCGTTAAGCTCTACGGCTTTTTTGTATGACTCGATAGCCATTTCGGTATCTTTGCGGGCGGTATAGATATCGCCCATAAGTTTTTCAACGTCGCTGTCTGTGGGGTCGAGGTCTTTTGCGGTTTTGCCGAACTCGAGAGCGGATTCGAAATCGCCGATTTTATAATATGATTCGGCGGCATTGCAGAGAGCGGAAGTATTCTGGGGGTCGAGTGAGCAGGCGCGGGCATAGGCTTTGGCGGCAGAGTTGTAATCGTCCATTAAACGAAACGCCCTGCCGAGGTTGCAGAAATCATCGAATGACCATGGGTTTAATTCTGTTGCTTTTGAATAGGCCTGGGCACTTTCGTTGAATCTGCCCTGCTGGAGGTAAATATTTCCCATAAGGGAATAAGCGAGTGCGAAATCGGGTTTCTGCTGCACGGCGAGATTGAGTTTTTCAATTGCCTGGTTTGGCTCGTTGGTTTCATTTAAGGTAATCGCATCGACGTAAAGACTGACGGATGGATCCTTTTTGACGGCTTTAGCTGATTTGGCGGCTTTTGGAGCCTTCTGGGTTTTGACAGATTCCTCGCAGCCTGCAAAAATAAAAACGCTTATCAGTAAAAAAAACAGCCGAAAAACATTGCCCCTGAGCTTTTCAGACATTGAATAATCCTTTCATTAACACAATATCGCATCCAGAATATAAACCTCGGACGATTATACCAAAGTAAGCATTGGTGTCAAAAGGTTTTAAGAAAAATATGATTATATAATGTTACTTCAAGAGAGGCAAAGTTGTTCTTGCAAAAATGAGGATTTAGGAATATAAATAGTCTCTATTAAATAGTTGCGGCAACTCGAAATATGTGAAATTGAGATTGCTTCGTCGTCCTGCTTCGCTAAAGCTATGCAGGACTCCTCGCAATGACAACGGCCGCACCAAAGGCAAAATTTACCTTCAAGGAATGAAATGAGATACAGCAAGACATTAATACCAACGGTCAAAGAAGTGCCTGCCGATGCGGAGATTCCGAGCCATCAGTTGATGCTGCGGGCGGGATTGATGAGAAAAGTAGCGAGCGGAACTTATACATATCTGCCAATCGGGTGGCGGATATTGATGAAGATAATGAATATTGTGCGGTCGGAAATGAATAAAAGCGGCGCACAGGAGATGCTTATGCCTTCGGTGCAGCCGATGGAACTTTGGCAGCAGACGGGAAGGAATGTCGATTACGGGCCGACGATGGCGCATTTTACGGACAGGCACGGGCGGGAGAATGTCTTGGCCCCTACCGCTGAAGAGGTTGTAACGAGTATCGCGGCGGGTGAGATAAATTCTTACAAACAAATGCCGATGAATCTGTATCAAATCAGCTTCAAATTCAGGGATGAGTTTCGGCCGAGGTTCGGCGTGCTGCGGTCGCGCGAATTTATTATGAAGGATGCGTACAGTTTTCATGCGGATGAGAAGAGCCTGGATGAAACTTATAAAGTAATGTACGAAACTTATAAAAAGATTTTCAGCAGGTGCGGACTGAAGTACGCGATTGTCGAAGCGGAGTCGGGCGAGATGGGAGGCAGCGGGTCTCATCAGTTTACGATACCGTGCGAATCGGGCGAGGATGTTATCGTGCAGACTGAAGATGGGGCATACGCGGCGAATATCGAAAAGGCACCGGTCGATGCACTGCCTGCGGCGGCACAAGGGAAAGTTTATAAATCTATAGAGGAAGTGCATACGCCTAATCAGAAGACGATTGGCGAGGTTTGTGAATTTTTGAAGACGGATGCAAAATCGCTGATTAAATCGCTGGTTTATAAATCGGGTACGGATATTATTTTGGCACTTGTGCGAGGTGATTTTGAAATTAATCCTGAGAAATTACGCAGCGCGGTCGGCAAATCGATTGAGCTTGCGGATGAAAATACAATTAGGACGCTGACGGGAGCGGAAGTTGGATTTGCGGGGCCTGTCGGGCTGACGCAAAAAATTAATAAACTGGTTATTGATCATTCTGTGCTGACGATTGAGGCGGGAATAACGGGCGCGAACAAGACTGATTATCATATTAAGAATGTCGTGCCGGGCAGAGATTTTCCGATTGAAGGGAAGAATATTGTTGTTGGCGATGTGCGGAACGCTGTCGAAAGCGATACGTACCAAGGGAAGAAACTGGTATTCAAACGCGGTATCGAAGTCGGACAGGTTTTTAAACTTGGGACGAAGTACAGCGGAAAACTTGGAGCTAAATTCCTTGATAAAGACGGGACAGAAAAATTATGCATAATGGGATGCTACGGAATAGGGATAAACAGAATAGCGGCATCGGCGATTGAGACGATGTATGATAAAGACGGGATTGTATGGCCGATTAATATCGCACCGTTTGAGGTGATAATTGTGCCGGCGGGAAATTCCGAGCAGATTATTGCTGCGAGTGAAAGCATTTATAAAGAATTGACTGATGCCGGAGTTGAAGTGCTGCTTGATGACAGAGATGAACGAGGCGGAGTGAAATTCAAGGATGCAGATTTGATAGGGATACCGATTCGCATAACCGTTGGCGCAAAATCGCTGGCGGAAGGAAACGCGGAAATAAAAGTTCGCAGAGAAAGCGAAGTCACAAAAGTATCTCTGGCAGAGATAAAAGCAAACATTTTGAGGATTATCGACAAGCTGAAAAATGAGAGTGTTTAGCAGGAGAAACTATGGAGACGAAAATTGCGGTATTTAAGGGGAAGGAGGTACGGAAAACGATTCATAATAATGAATGGTGGTTTTCTGTTACCGACGTTATCGAGGCATTGACCGGAACCGGCAGATCTCGAAAATACTGGAATGATTTGAAAAAAAAGCTGATAAAAGAGGGGTATTTTGAAGTGTCCGAAAAAATCGGACAGTTGAAATTAGAGGCACCTGACGGAAAGCTGCGACTTACCGATTGTGCCAACACGGAAACGGTTTTCAGGATAATTCAGACTATCCCTTCGCCCAAGGCTGAGCCGTTTAAGAGATGGCTGGCAAAAGTTGGCTATGAACGGGTGCAGGAGATAGAAAATCCTGAACTTGCGACGCAAAGAACAAAAGCATTGTACAAGGCAAAAGGATATACCGATGCGTGGATAGAGAAAAGGATGCGCGGAATAGCTGTTCGTGAAGAACTTACGGATGAATGGAAGAAACGCGGAGTCAATTCCGAGCCGGAGTATTCAATATTGACGGCGGAAATATCCAAAGCAACATTCGGTCTTACGCCGACGGAATATAAAAACCTTAAAGGATTGAAACGCGAGAACCTGCGGGATCATATGAACGACCTTGAATGGATTTTTTCAATGCTCGGCGAAGCGGCAACAACGGAAATCGCACGAAATAACGATGTTCAGGGATTTACGGAAAATAAAGACGCCGCTCAGCAAGGCGGGCAGGTAGCGGGTCTGGCAAGGAAAAATCTCGAATCAAAAACCGGTAAAAGAATTGTCTCGAGTGAAAATTATCTGCTTGAGCCGCAGAATAAAAAAATGATTAATGGCAAAACTTCGGTCAAATCAATAAAATAAATGTGGACGCTAAAAAAACCTGAGCCGGTAAAGCTGATTATCGGGATACTTGCGGCGAACGAAACAGCGTTGAACGCCGCGATTGATATGATTAAGGATAAATTCGGCGAGTGCGACCTTGAAAGCGAGACGTGGGCTTTCACGCAGACGGAATATTATGCCAAAGAGACGGGCAGCGAAATATTAAAAAAGTTCATAACGGTTAAGAAGCTGATAACGCCGGACAAACTTGCGGCGATAAAACTCAAGACCAATAAGATGGAAGAAAAACTGGCGCGGATGCCGGGGATTGGTTTCAGCAGGCCTGTGAATCTTGACCCGGGCTATATTGAGCCATCGAAGCTGGTGCTTGCGAGTACGAAGAATTTTTCGCACCGGATTTATATCGGCAAAAAGATTTGGGCCGAAGTAACGCTCGTTTACAATAAAGGCAGATGGGTATTTTTTGAATATACTTTTCCTGATCACAGGGAAGAACGGTATCATGGTTTTTTCAGTAAGGTTCGTGAAAAGCTTGTTGAACAGATAAGGCAGTAAAATTATGGCAGAATCATTAGCTGTATTTTGTGTACTATGCTTTTTGGCGACGTTCAGTTTATCAACGCTGCTGACAATCACATCCAAGCGAATCGCAGTCAGAACGGGACTGCTGGCACATCCGAAAGATAACCGTTTTCATAAGCGAGTGGTGCCGATGGGCGGCGGGATCGCGATATTCTTCACGATTTTTCTGCTGTGCATGGCGGCGATAGTTTTTATTAAAATACTGGTTTATGACGGGACGACGAGCCTGTTCGGGCGGGATTTCGAACTTTATATCGAAGGATTCGCGGGCAGAATTAATGAACTATTAATTATCTTAGGATGTGCGGCGATAATGTTCGTGCTTGGGTTATGGGATGATTTCAGAAATCTTAAACCATTTCGAAAACTTGCGGTTGAATTTGCGGCGGCTTTTATCGCGGCATACGCGGCGGATGTCAGAGTCGAATTTTTTATCGAAAACAAAATATACGCTTCGGTATTGAGCAGCTTCTGGATAGTGCTGATTATCAACGTTTTCAACTTTCTGGATAATATGGACGGCGCGAGTGCGGGTATCGCAACGATTGTTTCACTGATAATTTTTATCATTGCGACATTGTCGCAGCAGGCGTTTGTGGCGGGGTTTTCGATGATGCTTGCCGGAACGCTGACAGGATTTCTAATTTTTAATTTTTACCCGGCATCGATTTTTATGGGGGACGCAGGGTCGCTTGTTGTCGGATTTTTCGTCGGCGCACTGACATTAAAGACGACATACTACCAGGAAGCGGAAGATATTCGGTGGTATATCATTTTGATACCGCTTGTGATACTTGCAATTCCTTTATACGATTTTATAAGCGTAACGGCACTTCGGCTGCACCAGGGGAAAAGTCCATTTGTCGGGGATACGCAGCATTTTTCGCACAGGCTGAAAAAACGCGGACTTAACGAAGTTCAGGCGGTTTTGATGCTGTATCTTGCAACGATAACGACGGGGCTTGGCGCGGTAGTGCTGAAGGAATCAAACTGGCCTTACGGGCTGCTCGTATTTTTACAGACAATTATGGTTCTTGCAATCATCGCAGTTCTGGAATCAACAGGTAATAATGAAAAAAAACATCCAAATTAAAAAATCAGCATCACAAATATTTTTCGTTATATTTCTCTGTATTATCGCATTTCGATTAAGTTTTACGGAAAATGTCTCAATCGAATCGTTCAGCCTGATGGGGATTTTTTTCGACAACTTATTAAGCATATCCATTTCGAGCATTCTGATCCTGGCGTCAGCGGTGTGGATGGTGATTATCTGCCGAAGCGGGAAATACCAATATAAATATACAGGATTTGAAATCGGTGCATTTTTGTTTTTTATCGCCGCAGTTATAAGCACAATTTTCGCTTCCAATAAAAGAGCTTCAATGAACGACGCATTGACGATTGCAGCGGCAATTGTTTCGGCGATTACGATTGTTCAGCTTTTGGACAGCGAAATAAAAAAGAAAGCGCTTGTATTTTTTGTTATTGCGATGGCGGCAGTAAACGTTTATCAATGCACTGACCAGTTTTTCAGCGGCAATAAAATGATGATTGAGCAATATAATGCCAATCCGCAGGAGCAACTTAGAACGCTTGGTATCGAGCCGGGGTCGTTTCAGCAGATGCTTTACGAACACAGGCTTCAGTCAAAAGACGTTAAAGGATTTTTCGCAACGAGCAACAGCGCTGGATGCTTTTTTAATCTTGCGATTTTTTCAGCGATAGCTGTTTTTGGGTCGGGCTTGAAACGATTCCGCGAAAAACCATTGAACAGTGTAATTCTGCCGATTGTAATCTTGCTGATACTTTTTGCGGGACTTTTACTGACTGCCAGCAAGGGCGCGTTTGTATCGTTTTTTGCCGCGAGTTTCGTTCTTATGATGATTTACGCTTTTCATAAGTTTTTCATCAAGTTCCGATTCGCTATTATTTGCCTTGCCGGTGCGGGTTTTCTGGCAATGATTTTTGTTATGATTTCTTACGGGCTGAAACATGATACTCTGCCGGGCGGCAATTCTATGCTCGTACGATGGGAATACTGGACGGCATCGGCGGAAATGATCGCTGATAATTTCTTTACGGGCATTGGCGGAAATAATTTCGGAACATATTACACGCATTATAAAATACCGCAGGCACTTGAAACGGTTCGCGACCCTCACTGCTTTATATTGACGATTTTCAGCACATACGGCATTGTTGGTCTGGCGGGTTTTTGCACGTGTTTGTTTTTGCCGATTTACAGGTCAATGAAAAATCCGACTGGCCTGCTGAGTCCAGAAGGCGGGAATATTTCATCAGCGATGAAATTGTACGGAATCGCAGCGGTATGGATTTTGCTTTTTCTGCGGCCATTGGCTATCAGGAGTGAACTTGGCGGAAGGTTCGATGTGGCTGTTTATATAATCGCGATTATGTACGCGGCACCTGTGTTTGTTTTCGGAACAACATTGTGGCTTTGCACCCGGAGCAAAAAATGCTACGAAGATTTTCCTATTCGAACTGCGCCTCTGCTTTGCGGGGTCTTCGCAGTACTATTGCATAACCTGATTGATTTCGGAATTTTCGAGCCGGGGATATTGACAGCGACTTTTGCAATAACAGCTTTGGGTGTTTCACAAAATCGCAATTCGCAAATCATCGAAATGAAAAAGCCGTTGATGTATTTTTCTATTATACTAACTGTTGCAATTGCGGTTATAATTTTATGGCTCTTTATAATACCTGTGGGTAAAACAGCCATGAAAGTTGAAGCGGCGAAAGGTCTTTCATCCTATGGCTATTATGATAAAGCAGCAAATATACTTAATTCTGCCGAGAGGGATGACAAATTCGACCCAAATCCGGCTGCGCTGAACGGGTTAATTAAAACATATAACTATCGTGTCAATCCATCGGAAAACAAAGATAAATTATTAGAAGCAGAAAAGTCGATACAAATCGCAATCGCTCGCGACCCGGCAGATTTTAAAAATTATGAAAATGCTTCTGAAGTTTATCAATTGCTTGCGGAATCCAATCCCAATGAACGATTGAAATGGTTCAAAAACGCTTACGATTCGCTGCATCATGCAATTGAACGATACCCATCATCGGCAGAACTGCATTTAAAGACCGCAACAATTGCGCAGCAATTAGATAAAATTGATGATGCGATTGAACATTACACTCAAACAATTGCGATTGAAGACGCGTATAGAGAAGAATTCAAGATTATGTACCCCGGAAAAGATGTTTTCAGCAGGGTTGGTGAGGTAAATTACAGATTTGCCAAATTGAGACTTGAACAGTTGAAACAGGAAAAAGATGCTAATAGATGAAAAACAGCGACAGAGTAACCTGGCGGGAATAGCCACAACAAAAGGAAACCACGAATGAACACGAATTAACACATATTTTAAAGGTTGCGTCTAAACGGTTGCGGTTGCCCTGATGAGATAGCAACGGCATCTCACAGGGTAAACTAAGGCTCGTTTCGGTTGCGGCAAACGTTAATCGTAGTCCAATACGTAACCAAAGGACGATAAACGAAAAGCTTATTGTAGTAGTACAGAGAATAAAAAATGGGAGTAATATTATGAAAATATCGGCAGCAATTTTAATACTGCTAATTTCCGCTATGATTTGCACCGCAATGCCGGATACTAATAAATCCGTAGTAATGATACAAATTGTAAAGCAGCCATACGATTATACAACGCCATGGAAACAAACTTCCATTTCGCAGGGAGTCGGTTCGGGATTTATAATCGAGGGCAACAGGATTCTTACAAACGCACATAACATTTCAGACAGCAGATATATAATTGTCAAAAAAGAAAATTTCGCGAAAAAATATATAGCTACGGTCGAGTTCGTCGGGCATGACTGCGATTTGGCACTTTTGAAAGTATCGGACGAGAGTTTTTTTGAAGGTACAGAGCCGCTGAATATCGGGGAACTGCCGCAAGTAAACAGTGTTGTGGAAACTTACGGTTTTCCGATGGGCGGCACGCATATAAGCGTAACAAAAGGAATTGTATCGCGTATTCAAACGGATGTATATATTCACAGCGGAGCAGATTCACATCTTGTAATTCAATCAGACGCGGCAATTAACCCCGGCAACAGCGGCGGGCCGGTTATTTACGACGGCAATGTCATAGGAGTGGCATTTCAGGGATTAAGGCAGGCAGACAACATAGGCTATATGATTCCTACAACCATAATCAAACATTTTCTGGCAGATGTAAACGACGGCAGCTACGATGGATTCGGTTCGCTCGGTGTAAATATTTTTGACGGTCTGCACAATGACAGCTACAAAGAATATCTCAAACTGCCCGCGGAAACGGAAGGAGTAATCGTAACTTCTGTTCTGATGAACAGTTCGGCCGAAAAGGTTTTGCAAAAGAACGACTGCATCACAAAAATTGACGGATACGATATCGACAATGACGGAATGATAAATATTTACGAACAAAAATATTCGCTGTCCGAAGCTGTAGAAGCGAAACAAATCGGCGAGAAAGTTGATATCATTTTCTGGCGAGATGGAAAACAGCAAAATGCTGAACTTGTGATTCAGCTTAACCGGCCTGTGTTCGAATTCGCACGTCTTTATGACGAACAGCCGCCATATATTTGTTTCTCTGGATTGACCTTCGTAACCGCAAGCAGAAATTTTCTTGAAACATGGGGCCGGGAATGGCTTAACGATATACCGCACGTATTACGATATTTGCTTAGTGATTCACAAAATCTCAACAAAGACCCGCTCAGGAAAGAATATGTTATACTTTCTGAAATACTGCCTGACCAGATTAATGTCTATGATAATGAATTTTTGAATAAACCAATCGAAAGCATAAACAATAAGCCGGTGAGAAGCGTTGAAGACCTGCGGAAGGCGTTTCAAAACAAAGATGCTGAATTTTATATACTTAAGTTTATGAATTCTGAAATCCCCCTGCTGCTGGACTCACAAGAGGCACATATACGAAATGACGCTATATTGAAAAAATATAACGTGTCTGCGTGGACTTATCCTGAGGAACAATT
>MHXZ01000049.1 GCA_001825665.1 Planctomycetes bacterium GWF2_41_51
TAATAAAATACCTTTTCAATCCAATATTAAGGATTTATGTTCCAATAATATCTAAACATTTCATCCTACAAACCAAAATTGTATCTATTTTTGTCGTTTTGTCAAGTTCTTTTTATGTTTTTTTAAAAAAATACAATATGTGCTTGACTATTTGACCCGAAATTAATTATAATTGGTACAATGATTCGTGATAATGGTAGCAGATATGGGCTAAATATTAAAATAATGAACCATATCAAAGAATAAAACGATGACAAAGATAAAACAGATTCAATCGATTCTTGAACGCCGAATTCGGCACGGGGATTACCTTCTTACCGGTTTACCGGCAGAACGGGAGCTTTCTCGTGAAGTTGGCGCTTCCCGTATGACAGCTCGTAAAGCTATCGAAAGATTAATGAAAAACGGATTACTTGAAAGACAACCAAATGGCAGATTAACAGTATGCAGAGACTATACTGAGAGTTTGCAGACTTTTGGTTTTCTCGTACCTTCGACATATTCAGGTAATATTGAACGATGGAGACTTGCAATTGAATCCGCTGCAAAAGATGCCAAGGCTCGAGTTAGAACTATTCTTTATGTTCATTGGGATGACCCGATGCTGCTCGAAGCATTGGAGAATTTTGACAGCATTTTTCTTTTCCCAAGCGGTGAAGAAATTCCAAATCGTATCATTCAGCGTCTAAAAGAGGCCGGCCGTTCGCTCGCTGTCCTCGAACGTGATTTCACGATGCATAATATTTCTTCTGTATGCCTCTTTCCATCTTTTTTTACTCAAAGGCTGCTCGATAAACTTGGCGAATTAGGGCATCACAAAGTCGATTGTTTTAACGTTCAGACACTTGACCCAATTATAACAAGCAGAATTGAGCAATGGAATTTATGGCGTGCTACTCATCGGATTAGCGGCGATCTTTTTGGTGAGCCTGTTCAGCCTTACACTCCGTATGAAGCTCAATTAAATTGGGCTTATGAAAATATGTGTAAAGTGCTCGACAAAGGTTTGCTCAAATCGTCTTCTATTTTCTGTACCACTGCTATAGCCGCAATTGGCGCTATTCGTGCAATGCGCAATAGAAACATAAAAGTTGGTGAAGACATCAGCGTTTGTACAATTAATGACGAAGGTTTGGCTCGTTATCTTTCCCCTTCTCTTACCTGTATTGAAATGCCCGACCCCACTCCATACATAAGAATGTGCATAGAAAGAATGCAATCTGACAATAATGAATGGGTAGGTTCATTGCTCATTCAGCCAAGTCAGCCTCAATTGTTCTTCGGAGAATCTACGGGATCTAACAAAGTTAAAGCCTGAAATGATTAATTGTTCCTTCTTCCGACCTGAACACTCTATTTTCAAATATAAACTCGTTTAAATTTTTTCAAAATATTAAAATTATTGCCAAATCGTGCAATTTAGTTAACATCTCTATTCTGTTTTATTTTTCAAGAAAGGGTTTGGGCTTATGTCTAATTTAAATAGGTATAGTGGAATGCAATATAACCGCTGCGGTCAAAGCGGCCTTATGCTGCCTGCATTATCGCTTGGGTTATGGCACAATTTCGGCGGAGTCGATACTCTGGAAAACAGCAGGGCGATGATTATCAAAGCCTTCGACTTAGGCATTACTCACTTTGACCTTGCCAACAATTACGGTCCGCCCGCCGGCTCAGCAGAAGAAACTTTCGGAAAAATCCTCAAATCAGATTTAACCACTCATCGTGATGAATTAATAATATCTTCAAAAGCAGGTTATAGAATGTGGGACGGCCCTTATGGAGATGGAGGTTCAAGAAAATATCTTTTGGCAAGTCTCGACCAGTCCCTTAAACGAATGGGTATCGACTACGTTGATATTTTTTATTCGCATCGCTTCGACCCTGACACTCCGCTCGATGAAACAATGGCTGCTCTCGATTATGCAGTTCGCAGCGGCAAAGCTTTATACGCCGGCATCTCTTCATATCGTCCGCAGCAAACTTTAGAAGCATCGAAAATTTTAAAAAGCCTTAACAATCGTTGTCTCATTCATCAGCCAAGTTATAATATGCTCGACAGATGGATAGAAGACGGCCTGCTTGATGCCCTCGAGGCCGAAGGAATCGGCTGCATTGCTTTTTGCCCGCTTGCGCAGGGTATGCTTACGGATAAATATCTAAAAGGAATCCCCAAGGATTCACGTGCCGGCAAACCAACAGGTTTTCTTAGACCACAGCAAGTCACAAAGCAAGTTATAAGTAAAGTAACTGCTTTAAGAAAGATTGCCCGCCAAAGAGAACAATCCCTCGCACAAATGGCTTTAGCATGGGTACTGCGTGATAATCGTGTTACATCGGCATTAATCGGCGCAAGCAGCCCCGGGCAAATCGAGGAAAACGTCAAAACTTTAAAAAATCTCAAATTTACTGAAAAAGAATTAACCCAAATAGAAAACATTTTGAAATAATTGTGAGAAAAAATGGCATTGCACGAACAAAGATTTACACTTGGCAAATTAAAATCAAGAATCAAAATTATCGAATCGCATTTAATCCGCGATAGTCACTCGATTAAATCTTTCAAAGTTTTTGAGCACAAAGACGCGACTGAAAATCCTCTTATCGCAGCCGGTATCGACGATTCGAATTGGCAAACCATAACTCCGCCCGCTTATTGGGGACGCTGGAATTCCAATTATACATTCAGAACAAAATTCATTGTTCCGGAAAATTACGAAAAACTCGGCCAAATTGCTTTGCAGTTCAAACTTGGCTCAATCCATGGCAGACTTGATTTTTGTCATCCGGAAGCACTTGTTTTTATTGATGGCAAATCTTTCGCCGCTGCCGATAAATTTCATACAAAAGTTTTTCTTCCGAAGCAATTCTGCGATGGCAGAGAGCATCAGCTTGCTTTGCATATCTATACAGGCAAATGGGGGCAATTCGATGCTCCCATCGACATTAAATTATTTATGGAAGACTGCTCAATTGTTGTAATTGACAAACGGGCTGAAGATTTTCTCGCAGCCGCTCGTGTTGCTGTCGAATCCGCCGATGCTCTGCCTGCCGATAATTTTGCAAAAAGCAGAATCATTAACGCACTCGATGATTCTTTTAATAAATTGAATCTGATAGAACCTCTTGGTGAAAATTTTTATGCTTCAATTCAAAATGCTCATGATATTTTAAAAGAAGAATTGAAAAAAGCAGGACATCCACTCGATGTTAATATCACCGCCATCGGCCATTCGCATATCGATGTCGCCTGGCTATGGCCCCTTGAACAAACCCGTCGTAAATGCGGTCGAACGTTCCATACCGCTTTGGCTCTTATGGATGAGTTTGATGATTATATTTTTACGCAAAGCCAACCGCAGCTCTATGATTATGTAAAGCAGGATTATCCGCAGCTTTTCACCGACATAAAAAAGAAAGTCGCCGAAAACAAATGGGAAATAATCGGCGGAATGTGGGTCGAAGCAGATTGCAATCTTTCCGGTGCAGAATCGCTCGCTCGCCAGTTTCTAATCGGCAGAACTTTTTTTGAAAAACATTTCGGAAAAGGCGCAGAATCTCCAGTTTTTTGGCTTCCCGACGTTTTCGGCTATTGCGCAAATCTTCCGCAGTTAATTAAACTTGCCGGAATGGAATATTTTTTTACTATTAAACTTTCATGGAATCAATATAACAAAATGCCGTACGATAGTTTCTGGTGGCAGGGACTTGACGGCACAAAAGTCCTCACGCATTTCGGCACAACATGCAGCGAAGACGGCAGGGTAACGTACAACGCGATGGCCAACCCCGCACAAATTTACAATACCTTCGCAAGCTGTTCGCAAAAAGAAAATCATTCAGAACTTATGACTTGCTACGGACATGGTGACGGCGGTGGCGGCCCGACAAGAGAAATGCTCGAAAATATTCGTGAGCTAAACAATTTCCCCGCAATGCCGAAAGTCCAACATGGCAAAGCGATCGAATTTTTCAAAAAACTCGAAAATACAAGCGGCCCGACTTTACCCACATGGAATGGCGAATTATATCTCGAATTTCATCGCGGTACTTATACAACTCAATCTCGTAACAAACGCGCAAATCGCAAATCTGAATTCGGTCTGCACAACGCTGAATTTTTGTGCTCCCTCGCACAATCGTTAAATCCAAATTTCGAATATCCTGCCGACCAGTTAGAAAAAGCGTGGAAACTCGTTTGCCTCAATCAGTTCCACGATATAATCCCAGGTTCCAGCGTCTCGGAAGTTTATGTTGATTCACTGAAACAATATGCTGAAGTAGAAGAAATCATTAATCAGACTTCTGAGACCGCTTTGGTACAACTTTCAAAAAATATCGGCGGCGATATAATTATAACCAACCCGGCCTCATTCGTGCGAAATGATGCGACTGTTTCTGATATTACATTAGATGAAAATCAGCAGCTTCAAACTTCTGACGGCAGGGCAGTCAATACTCAAAAAACTGAAAACGGAACCATTATCGACACCTCTGTTATGCAGCCTTATAGTGCCATAGGCTTAAAAATCGTTAATAAGAAAAATGTTGTTGCCGATACAGGCTTGAAGGTTAAAAATAATCTTCTCGAAAATAATTTCATAAAGGTTGAATTCAATTCTGTCGGTGACATCATCAGCTTTTATGATAAGACAAACAAAAGAGAAATCATTCCAACAGGCCGGGTCGCTAATCAAATGCTCGCTTTTGAAGACAGACCTTTATCATGGGACGCCTGGGACATTGATATTTTCTACGATGACAAAGTATTTTATAGTCGGCCGGCAAATTCAATCAAAGTTGTTGAATCAGGCCCATTGAGAGCCGTGATTGAAATTAAAAGAACAATTCTTAGCAGCACATATACTCAAAAAATTTCTCTTGCCTATAATTCCTCACGTTTGGATTTTGATACCGAAATTGATTGGCAGGAAAGATGTATGCTGCTCAAAGCTGCATTTCCTGTCGAGATTTTATCGTCGTTTGCGACCTATGAAATTCAGTGGGGAAACATTAAGAAACCAACTCATCGCAATACAAGCTGGGATTGGGCACGATTCGAAAATTGCGCACAGAAATGGGTCGATTTGAGTGAACCAGATTTTGGCGTTAGTCTCATGAACGATTGCAAGTACGGCCATGATATCCGGGATAATGTAATTAGAATTACTTTACTTAGAAGTCCAACAATGCCTGACCCGCTTGCTGACAAAGGCATTCATAAATTTACATATAGCCTTATGCCGCATAGCGGCGCAGTTGGAAATCAAACCATCAATGCCGCATATTGTCTAAATGACCCGATTATTGTTAGCAAAGGTTTCGCGAATTCGGATAAAGTTCAAACTCTCGAATCGATGTTTAAGACCGACCGGGAAAATGTAATTATTGAAACCATCAAAAAAGCAGAGGATGATAATGGCTTTATCGTTCGCATGTATGAAAGTCTCGGCTCAAGATGCGCAGTAAATCTTTCAGCCGGTTTTGCAATCAAGTCTTGTTTTGAAACAGATTTGATTGAACAGAACAAAAAACAGCTTGAAGTCAAAAATAATCTGATTAGTTTTAATATCAAACCGTTTCAGATTCTAACTTTGAGGATTGTTTGTTAATGAAAAAAGTCGCCTCGCCATTGTCGTATGGCATTAATCATCGCCATATAACCTTGCAGCGGCACATAATCCGGGATAGAATTGCCTGATCCTAACGCGACACCGCCATAAGGGCGAATCGATTCACAAACATTCAGAGTGTATTCTTTGATTTCTTCAGGTGTTTTTTGGCATAGTTCGTCCATATCAATACCGCCGAAATTTCCGATGCGATTGCCGTATTTTTTCATCCATACTTCAAATGGTGCAATAACATCTTCATTGGAATGTTTGGCATCGATTTTAGCGATGTTGATGATGTCCTCCATTACTTCAAAGATGCAGCCGCAAGAGTGAAGCAGGAACGGCTTGTCATAGGAATGCACTACCTCGATAATTTTTTTATATTGAGGGATAATATATTTTCGAATGTGATTCGGAGGCAGCATTGTACCGGCCTTATAACCGAGATCGTCGCCGAATCTTAATACGCAGAAAATATCTCCGAATTCGGCCATGAAACGCTTCCAAATTTTATAGGCTGTTTCACCCATTTTTTCAAAGAGATCGGCATATAACTGCGGATCATCTGCGATTAGTAAGCACAAATGCTCATAACCAACGACATCCTGTACACATTCGAAAACACCATTGCCGACGCCGCCAATAGCTTTCATTCCTTCCGGCATTTCAGCACGCAAAGCTTCAAAGTGCGGTGTCCACATATCAAAGTACCGCTGTTCGAGTGTGTCCCAGGGATATTCATCAAAATCCCTGCGTTTTTTAATAATGCCGGGCTGATGTGAACCAAGCGCGCCGGCACCCGGCAGAATTGGGGTTATACATAGTTCCCATGTTACTGTGTCGTATCCTAATCTTTTGTAGAAGTTGGCATGATGCCGATGAAAAACATGAAGGTCAGATGTGTTTTTGCTCCAAAATAGATCAGCAAATTTAACATCAAGTAATTTTTCCATTTGCTGAAAATTAATGAGGTGCTCGTAAAGCGGATATCGTTCCGGTGTTTTATTTAACGCGACATCTAATATATTCTGATAGTTAGGTAAAAACTTTTTCATATATTTATCGCAATATAGTTTAATTATAATTCAATTAGAACTGTTATTATTGAATGTGAGGCTGCTTCAATTTTTATAATATTCTTTTCGATTATTGGAGCATTATTGTCAATAATTTTTTCAGAAAGTTTCAAGTACTTAGCATCCTTCACCGGCTTAAATAATTTCAGTTTTTCAACTTGTTTGCAGTCAGTCGGATTCCATAAACGTATGATGATACTCTTTTTGTTTTTGGCAGGTTTTATAGCTGAAACTATCAGGTTTTTATTCAGCAGTTCGATATAACTTTTTCTGGGTATTTCGCTACCGGACATTTTTGGAAACCCTGAAGAAAGTTTACCTGTCTGACGTACCATAATTCCGGCTTTATGTATTTCAAGTTTCTGCAATAAGTCAGAATAAGAAGACTGAGCAGAGCAAGGGACAAGTAAGTACTTGTGACTGTGATGTCCTTTTTCAAGGCCGTCTTTTTCTCCAGACGTTCCCCAAGTCCTTCTGAATGATCTTAGCAATGTAATTGACATCGTTCTGCGTTTATCATCAATAACCCCTCCTTCGTGAAGTCCGTCTCCGCAGACAAAAGCCAGTCCACGTTCTTTATTGCAGACTGCCTGAAAACCAAGAAAAGGTTTTTCGGCAATTTCTGTTTCCCGCCATGTTTCGGTACTCTTATCCAATGCA
Source organism: Planctomycetes bacterium GWF2_41_51 (assembly GCA_001825665.1). Lineage (GTDB taxonomy): Bacteria > Planctomycetota > Phycisphaerae > Sedimentisphaerales > UBA12454 > UBA12454. Next base: position 7,352 of record MHXZ01000049.1, read on the forward strand.
ATATTGCGTTTAATAATATCAAATGGCTGATGTGCAACATAGGTATCCGCATCAGTTACATCGGTAGGAAATAAAAGTTTAAGACGGTGATCTTCTGCTACATTGTCAAAAGAAGTTTCAATTTCCAGTGCGGCAGTGTCTTTTCTAAGGCTAACTAAATGGTGAACCATGAAGGGGATACGTTCATCAGAACGACATTCCTTCATTCTGTCTGCCTTGCGTGGAATATTCATTGTAACTGTAATACGAAATGTAACCAATTCCGGCCCATCATGAACAACAGAAACTTGTGCGGGTGAAGCGCTCGAAAGAATTATTTCTTCCGAAGCCATTTGTGAATGGAACCAGCCGTCTCCAATTTCGCTGCAGTTTTCGATGGTAAGCAGGTCGGAATATGTTTGATTCGTAATTTTATCTATTAAAGTGATAGTGCCGTTCGATTCGATTTTTACGCAGAGTTTGTCGTTTTCAGCGGTGCATGGACCTGTGCGCAAACTGCCTATTCGGCGAATGGGTGTCTGACGTGGGGTGACTAAAACCGAAGCAAACCCCATTGCAGGCAAATTAATTTTGGCAGCAATCCTATAGCGAGACATATTTCCATCAGAAACTTTCCAGAAAGAAAAATGCCGTGTGCGTTCGGCGAAATTCGGATTGATAGATAAAATCTGATAGGGAATCTCATTTCCATCTGTATCTGTTACGATGAAAGAATTAATTTTTTGCGAACCCGTGAAACCGTCTTGAAAGAAGGTCGGATAGTCGGTGGAAAAATCAATATCAAACTCAATCACCTCATTACGGGAATACGGGACAGGATTCGCGATCGTTACAGTAAATTCATTTGGATTTTTAGCCATATCTGCGCATGAGGCGGTCAGGTATCCAAAAGCTTCGCGGCAAATTTGATGTGCAATAATATTAACCTGATCGAAGCGATATTGCATATCTCGATGCGTTTGATCTATGGAACATCCGCAGATACTGTCATGAGGATGATTGAGCAGCATATATTCCCACGCAAGTTCCAAAAAACTATCAGATTCAATCGAAGCACCATTCAAATACGCAAGAGCCAGGAACGGTTCTGCCCAATTTAAAAGCATTGTTAAATTTCTGTCATTAGCCTGCTTGAGCCTTATTCGTGATGAAGGGCAATTAGGAATGAGCTGTAAATATTCACATCCGGATGTTTTTGCCGGCTCTCTGAGTTCGCCGATTCTGATTGGCAGGTCGTAAGAATGTTTCTTTGCATCGGCAAAAAATTCAGGCAGGGTGGAATGAGCGACTGTAACATCAGGATTAATTTCATTAAGGAAACGAATGTACTGTTTAATATTAGTTGCCGGTTCCAAATGATCCTGTGCGTCCATAAAACACAGCGCAGAACCGTTTGAACGTCCGATTTCACAGTCAAGATATTGCTTAAGAGTGTTTTTGGCTTTCAGTTCAGCCTGTGGGCCATCCTGAGCATCAGGCCCTTCAAGAATCCCACGCGTATCGCAAAACGCGCCATACCCTCGTTTGTCCTGCAATTTAAAGCAAAATACTGAACTACCATCAGGTGACTGCCAGTTAAAGAAGGCTGGAGTTGTATGTTGATTTGTTCCTCGGCCTAATACGCAATATGGCAAGTCAAAGCCTTGATAAATTTGAGGCATTTGAGAAGGATGGCCAAA
>MHXZ01000050.1 GCA_001825665.1 Planctomycetes bacterium GWF2_41_51
GAAGGTATTGCATCATAGCGTTCTCCTTTAGGGCCGAGGTATTGTGCGCCATCCTTATTGAGAACCACAATCTTTTCGATTCCATTGCATTTACCAAGATAGAAAATAATGTTATTTCTTATCGGCGGAGCGCAGATTAAACCATAGATCGATTTCAACTGAGATTCTGTCGGCATAGTTGAATAGTATTCACCTTTGGGGCCAATATAGCCATTATCAGATGCGATGAGCGTTACTTCGGTTATGGAGCCATTGTCATTGACTATAGAGATGGTTATTGTTTTTTCTTCTGTAATTAGCGGTGTTCTTTGAAGATACGCGGCAGAACCTGTTTGAGGCCGAAAACGAGGATGATGAAAATACCAATTCCAATAGCCATCGAATGCAAATGACACATTTGCCAAGGTTAAAATCAATCCGCCGGCCAACACATAAAATATTTTTTCCTTCGCCATAGCATACTCCTTTCAAACATCCTTTTCTATAATACATGTGCAGGCTGCAACAGCATAGGTAACAAGGATATATAATGTATGCGGAACGCGAGGATTTTATTTTACGATTTTTGCAAACTCTTCAATAAGTCTTTTGGAGTATTTACCCGGTTTTCCATCAGCAATCTGGATGTTATTAAACTTAACTACCGGGACGACATCTTTACTGGAAACTGCGATGAAAAGCTCATCTGCTTTGGAGGCTTCGGCAGGAGTTGTTTGCTTTTCCAAAAGTTCCAGACCTGCGGCTTTATAGATTTTCATCACAAACAGCCGGGTTATCGAAGGTAAAATGTTGACCGCAAGAGGAGAAGTTTGGAGTTTATTGCCGAAAACTGCGAAAAAGGCACTTGATGACCCCTCCGTAATAAAACCATTATCATCGACAAAAATTGCTTCCTCGCACCCGTTCTTGTGCGCGGTTCGTTTGGCCAGAACGTTGGGGAGCAGGTTAAGCGATTTTATATCGCAGCGTTTCCATCTTGTATCAGGAACAGTCATTACGGTGATGCCTTTTTGCTTCTGCTCGGAGGAATCTTCAAGTTCGGTAATCATAAGAAAGAAACGCGGAGTCAAACCTTCAGCGGCGTGGTCGCGGATACCTGCACCGCGAGTGACGTGGAAATAAATCTTTGCATTTACAAAACCGGTCTTTTGCCATGTAGAAATGACTTTGTCACGGATTTTATCTACGTCAACGCCATTAATTTCAATTTCTGCCAGTGAGCGTTCAAAACGAGCAATATGCTCATCAAGTGCGAAAAGTTTACCATTATAACTTCGCAATACTTCATAAACGCCATCGCCAAAAAAAGTACCATAGTCCTGATAAGCCAAATCGAGTTTAGACGCTTCGATAAGCTCGTCGCCAACCATTGCAAGCTGCATTTTTATTCCTTTAAAAACTATCAAAGAAGCTTATTATCTTCATCTTTGTCCTCTTCGTCAACCTTCCACTTGTCACTTTCGTCGATATCGCCTATTTCACGCTCCATATATTTAAAGATTTTGTCCTGGAGCGGTGAAATCTTCTCCTGCCACTGCTGCATACCGCGATATGAGGCAAGCAGCATATCCAGGCGGATTAACTGCCATTTGGCGATGCACTCAGGCTCTTTTATGCTGACAAAAGGGTCACATTTGAAAATTCTGGGGGTACCCGGCCCCATTTCACAGAATTCACAGTCCTTACATTGTATCATTACTGCACCTGAAAAAATAATAATTTGTATAAAAGTACTCTTGCAAAAAAGCATAATACCATATATCTTATTCGTTTAAAAGTGTTTGCAAAAATTTAAAAAGTTATATATGGAGCTTCATTAATGGCTAAACCAAGACGAAGAAGAAAAATTGGCAGTAAGAAAAGACATCAAAAGTGGAAGATCAGACATCGCAAGTAACATGTGAGTTGGAGTATTTTAAACTCCGACATCTAAACCTATGGACATACTATTTCCGGACCACTGGTTTGAAGTGCTTGCAGCCAGGAATATCGTCTGGATTTTTTGTCTGCTTATAATAAGCTTCTTCGCCTTGTTCAAGGGCTCAGATTGGTTTGTCGATGGTGCGGCAGGAGCGGCCAAAAAACTTGGTATCCCCCCCGTCATAATCGGTATAACCGTTGTGAGCCTTGGTACCACAAGTCCCGAAGCTACTGTATCTATAATGGCAGCGTTTGCAGGTAAATCCGGGTTCGCCCTTGGTAACGCCATAGGTTCAATCATTTCCAATACGGCTCTTGTATTCGGGTTGGGCTGCGCGCTTTCGAATATACCCATAGATAAATTCATAATCAAACGCCAGGGTATGGTAAAATTTTTCCTTTGCATTGGCTTTGCATTGTTCTGCTACGTGCTGCTGATTTTTAACAACCTGTATATCGCAAGGCCCTTCGGATTTTTGCTGCTCGGATTTTTTGGATGGTATATTCTTAAATCAATTAGATGGTCGAATGAACATCAAGATGCAGGCGTTGTAGATTTACAGGATATTAATGCCAAAAAGCCTTATTCGGTTTTATCTGTTATTTTCTTTGCGGGTTTGGTCATTATAATCATCGCAAGCAGAGTTCTTATAGCTTCGGCCACTCAAATAGCTATTAGATTCGGAGTGCCTGAAGAAGTCATTGCGGCAACAATTGTTGCTTTCGGAACCTCGGTACCCGAGCTTGCGACAGGAATAGCGAGCGTAATAAAAGGACATAAGGAGATTTTGCTGGGAAATATCATAGGCGCAAATATATTGAATGTTCTTATCGTTATCGGCGGTTCAATCAGTGTCGCCGGATTGAAAATCAGCCCCATTTTCTACAAGCTTCATTTTCCATTCTTTATTTTAGTGGTGGGTCTTTTTACGTTTTTTTCGTTCGTCTGTAAAAAAAGTTATAATCGAATTTTAGGACCAATTTTCATTCTGATATATTTTACCTATGTACTTATCCAATATTTTACAGCTTAACTTTATTTCTTGCTTTTTCGACCTTTAATCTTAAAATTAAGGCTTTAAGGAGGTAAAAAAATGACAGAATATTCAATAAGTTCCACCGGTGAAAAATTCCCTATTCCCACACCAGATCAATATCCAGCCGAACTTGCGCGAGTTCAGAATTTGGCCCAAGCCGCACACAGAGACGGCAAAGAAGTTGTAGTGGTTATGGGTGTCGGATTCGTTGGCGCGGTCATGGCAGCGATCGTGGCTGACACAGTAGATAAAAAAACGGGTAAACCTTCGAAATTTGTGATTGGCTGCCAAAGACCGAGCGTACGCAGCTATTGGAAAATTCCAATGCTCGACAAAGGGATTTCACCTGTCAAAGCAGAGGACCCTGAAGTTGACCCAATGATATCTCGATGCGTTCTCGAAAAGGAAACACTAATCGGCACATATAACAGCGATTGCCTTGGATTAGCAGATTGCGTTGTCATAGATGTACAATGCGATTATCTTAAGAAGGATTTAGGCCAGCTAAGGACAGGCTCAACCGATATGGCCGCCCTCGAAGCAACGATGAAAACCATTGGACAGAAGATTCAGCCTAACTGCCTTGTTCTTATTGAGACAACCGTTGCTCCGGGAACAACGGAATTTGTTGCATGGCCCATTTTGAAAAAAGCATTCCAGGCTCGCGGCATCAAAAGTGAACCTTTGCTGGCACACAGTTTCGAGCGAGTTATGCCTGGCAAACAATATGTTTCTTCAATTCGCGACTTTTGGCGAGTATGTTCAGGCTGCAATGCTGAAGCACGCACAAGGGTTGAAAAATTCCTTCGAGAGGTTCTCAATACAGAAAAATTTCCGCTGACAGTTATGGATAGGCCTATAGAATCGGAAACTACTAAAATCGTCGAAAATTCCTATCGCGCTACGATACTGGCATTCTTAAATGAATGGTCACTATTTTCAGAACGCAATGGGGTTGATTTATTGAAAGTTATTAACGCAATCAAAATGAGGCCGACGCATAATAATATGATATTTCCCGGCCCAGGCATCGGCGGATATTGCCTGCCAAAAGATGGCGGATTGGGTTTTTGGGCGTACAAACATATTCTCGGTTTTGATGACGATATTTTTAAGATGTCAACTATGGCGATTGACATCAATGATACGCGAGGTCTGCATGTAGCAACTTTGACGCGTGACGCGTTGCGGAACATGGGCAAATACATTGCAGGAGCTAAAGTACTCCTTTGCGGTGCAAGCTATCGCCAGGATGTCGCGGATACGAGATACAGCGGTTCAGAAATAGTCGCCAGAAAATTGACAGAGATGGGAGCAGACATATCTGTTCATGACCCATATCTCGAACACTGGTATGAACTCGAACAGCAGGATACATATCCCGCTCCGGGACATTCGTGGTCGCGGTTCTTTAGGAATCAGGCTCATTTAAAAGATATTCAAGTGCAAAGCAATTTGCAGGAATCGCTTAAAGGTGCTGAAGTGCTTATTCTTGCTGTTCCGCACGAACCATATTTGAAATTAAATCCAGATGATATTGTCAAATGGGCAGGCGATCCTATTGCTGTTGTTGACTGTTTCGGAATTCTCGATGATACAGCCATCAGGCGTTATTTCGAATTAGGCTGCGAAGTGAAGGCTCTTGGCAGAGGCCATATACAGAGAATAAAAGAAACTGTTCGCAATAAAAAGTAAGACACGGATTTTTACAAAGCAGGAATGATTAAAATTCTGGCAATTGTCGGAACTTATCGTAAAGGCGGAATTATCGATTCCGCTGTTGATGAGATATTGTCGGTTGTAGAAGAAAATGGCGGGCAAACTGAAAAAATATATCTCATTGATAAGCATATCGAATTCTGCACTAATTGCCGCAAATGCACGCAGTCAGAAGGCGAGCATTATGGCCGATGCTTTCATAACGATGATATGGAAGAAATTCTCCAAAAAATAGAAAACGCGGATGGACTTGTTCTCGCTTCACCTGTAAATTTTTACAATGTTACCGCTGTTATGCGCAGATTCATCGAAAGGCTTGTTTGTTTTGCATACTGGCCATGGGGAAAAGCAGGCGCACCAAAATTGCGAAGTAAAATCCGCAGTAAAAAAGCGGTTATCGTTACAGCCACCGCAATGCCGGCAATTATGCAGCAGCTTTTTACCGGAGCACCGAGAATCTTAAAATCAATAGCAAAACTGCTCGGTGCCAAAAAAATTGATTCGCTGATTATCGGGATGATTGCAGTCAATGAAAGAGAAACTCTGCCGGAAAAATATGTTCAGAAGGCAAGAAAAGCAGGACAGCGTTTAACTGTTTAATAATTGCTGTTCGATTTTGTCTAAGATAAGTTTTTTCGCTTCAGTAAGAGAGCCTTTGAGATTAACACCGGAAGCCATTTTGTGCCCGCCGCCGCCAAGTTCACTTGCGATTTTCTGCACGTCAACATTGCCATTGCTCCGAAGCGAACAGCGAAAACCGCCGTCTTTCAATTCGACAAATAATGCCGCTGCTTCAACCGAATTGACCCTTTGACATTCATTAACGAATTCTTCAGTATCGGAGCCTGTTGCACCGGTAGCATCAAAATCACTTCGCATAATATGCTGAAAAGCAATTTTACCGTCATGATAAAATTCTACACCATTCAGCATCCTGCCTAAAAGCTTTAATCTCGCCGGTGAATAATTTTGATACAATTTATGATACACAACAGAAGGACTCGCCCCAAATTCGATAAGCGACGAAGCATTTCGCATCACCCTGCTGTCGGTGTTGTCAAAACGGAACCAGCCGGTATCGGTCGAGAGAGCGATATACAGTGCTTCGGCAATGACAGGTGTAATTTTCCAATCAGCGAATTTAAACAAGTCAAAAACTATTTCGCCTGTCGCGGCCGCTGTAGAATCTATTACCTCAACATTGCCAAGGTTGTCGCCTGTAATATGGTGGTCTATAACGAGCACAGGAACTTTCGTGATTTTAAGCCATTTGTCAAAATCATCAAGCTGGACATAGCTGTTTGTATCCACAATAATAATAAGGTCAAAAGAACCAAATGAGCCGTTTTGAAGATTTTCGAGTTTAAAATCATTGCCGAGCACCGGCACAGGTTTTTCAAAAATAAAATTGTACCAATGTGCGGGAGGAGAAAGCAGAATCGGCTGGGCTTTTTTACCGAGATGCGCTGCAAGTTCACAAAAAGCTTTTATACAGCCTATCGCATCGCCGTCAGGACGAGTATGAGAAGTAATCAGCCAGCTCTGGGAACCGTTTATTAAATCGATAGCTTTTTTAAAATTTTTAGTCATTTGAAAAACAATACCATCTTTCACAAATATTCCAAGCCAAAACTCAAATCATTTCGGCTCTAAACTTTTTAAAAACATTTGAAAATCCATCATTTTTTCAGCTTTTCCAGTGTATGTAAGTGTTTTATAATGTTTGTTGTCAGATGTCAGAATTGCCTGCCCTCGTTGAATTGTAAAATCGGGAGCAAGCCAGCCGGTTACATAGATATCACCGGAAACTTTTTTAACACCCCCACCCTGATCGTTATTATACTCGACCATCATAAACAAACCTCTTGCCAGAAAATAAATTTCTTCAGGCTTGTGTTCTGATTTAACTTTTATTCTGTCAGCATAAGGAACGAAATGCCCTCTGATTTTACAAAGTCCGATTTGATATTCCTTTGCTTTATTTGGGCCGACTGAATAAGTGCCCGCCCAATCGCCCATGATGCAATAATTGGAATCAAAAACCAATGATAAGCCGCCCCTTTCATCCTGATTTTCATAAAGTGTTGAACCAAATCCAACTTTTTCAACAATCTGCGGATGTATTGGAAAAGGTTTGCCAATTTTGCCGCGTTCTACAAGTTTTTGCAGTTTGTGCCACTGCTTCCATGGCGGA
>MHXZ01000051.1 GCA_001825665.1 Planctomycetes bacterium GWF2_41_51
CGAACATTATATGTATCGGCATACAACGGGGTACTTAGATATGAAACATCTGTCCCATCTGCTTTCGCTAATTTGCTCTTTATATATATTTTAGAATCGTCACCCGTGGTCGCCCGCATAATAGCAATGTAGTTATTGCTCGAATCTTTGGGCGAATCGTTGTTAACGCCGTTAGAATGGAATAATCCCAACCTGCTCATCACGATACCTGATGCACCATGGGTAAAATCAAATTGCATCCAGCATTCCGGTATTTGTCCGCCGTGAGTACCTGGAAGAATACTATCATCACCCAGAAGTTTATAGCAGGCGGTCTTACCTGCATAGGGATTCGCACTCATATGTACATAAACGTAAGGAATGCCATAAGGTTTAATAGTAATATAAGAACCGTTCTCCAATTGTTCCTCTTTCACCCAACCGGCAGAATCATCCCAAGGTTGAAAAATGGTCAAAGCCGAACAAATTGGTGAAAGCCAAATAAAAAGAGATATAATTAATAACCTTCTCATAGTCACTCCTTAACTTTAAAAACGCTTATTTGGCCATCAGTAGTCATAACAGCAAAGCCTTCATTGTTTATTAGTTTAATTTTCAGAACGCTGCCGGAAACCTTTGATTTGCTTAATATTGTTCCATTAAAATCCATCACAACAACAAAACTACTTTGAGTACCTGCTATTATTTTGTCATTAATTATTTCAAAAACTGAAACCGGCTCCATTGCATCAATCACATTTTTAATTTTACCATTCGTGAGATCCATCACATGCAAATATCCGGAAAGCGAAGATGATATCATTAATGGTTTATCTCCCCGAACTATATTTACATCAGAATAACCAAAGCCATAATTGTTTAATGACCATATCGTTTTGTTCTTATTTTCAGATTTACCATCAAAAGCGCTCATTCGACCGCCTTCCGAAGCGGCTACCATATCATCAACACAGTCTTTATTAATGTCATATACAACAATACGAGTTGTTCCGATACTTGTGAAGCTTTTTCTGTACATAATTTCCGGTTTATCTTTATAAATATCGAACGCATAAACTCCGCCATATAAATCTGCCGCATAAAGTAAATCCGGCATTTGCCTGCCTGAACTAAAATCTATTTCAGATATCCCATGCAAGACAAGAGAGTTATACCAAAGCGGATTCAAATTACTGTCAAAAATATGTATTTGCCATGATCGGAGACCGGCAACAATCTCTTCTTTGCCGTCATTGTTAAAATCTCTTTTGTTTAAATGTGTTATCCAATTTTTACTTTGCATACCGTATTGACCGGAACTGGCTTGTTTTATTTTTACGCTTTTCAAGAATTCGCCCATAGAGTCAAACGCAAGAATACAACCATCTTTTGTGCCTGCTAAAACAGCCGCTGAATTCAAATTTGCCGCAAGGCAGGAATAAATATCATCACTATGCTCGTATTCCCATAATTTAATGCCCTTTGCATCAAAACAATATAAATTCTTATTAGCACAGAATAATATTTCTGCCTTGCCGTCTTTGTTTATATCGCCAACAGATAAATCCCGCTCCTGCAAGACAGGTAATTTCCCACCAAATTGCCAAAGTGATTTTAATTGAGCCGGTCTTACTTCGATTTTTTTTACTTTCGGCGACACTTTGAATTTTGATAAAACAATTTGGCTCAACTGCATTAATTTAGCGTTATTAGTATCTTTTATTTCATCCAATGAACACCATTTTGTTATAGGCGATGGTGAATCCAATAAAATTTCCTCATCGGCTTTTATCTTTTGTGCATTTACCAGTAGAATTTCATTATTCGATGCGTAAATATAATCAGCCGTAATTTCAATGCCTTGTGCTTTTTGATCGCCGACAATAATAACGGCATTACTATCTGAACTGATTTGTAAAATAGTATCCGTGAGTTTTATAGGGTTATATTGAGATATTTGGCCTTTTTCGTCTTTCCGTTCAATATAGAATATATTCTGCCATGATGTTAAATCATTTTCCTTTGCTTCGAGAGTTTTAGACTGATGTATTATCCATGTCTTTTCATCATCTTCACATATTTTATGATCTTGCCAGCCTTTATCAACACTGCGAAGATGAAATGTTCTTGTCGGAATATCCTTAACAACGTCATTGGATCCGGGACCTTTGCAGATAAGTTCTGTGCCATTGAAATCTTCCATTCCTCTATCAAGAACTTTCCACGTGCAATCGATTTTAAAATTGCCAGCTTTTCTGGCTTTTGCAATATCCAAAACAGCAAAATATTTATCTTTAAGCCATAGAATGTGCCTGTCCCAGTCTGCATCGTTGTAATTTTTCACACTGGTACAAGTATAAGCACCGTCATTAAAATCCACTTTGCAGACAAGTTCAGCAAATGGCGGCACCGGCATTTCTGATTTACCGTCTTTGGCGATCGTAAGCATATTATGCTCATTACTTTTGGAAACAAGATAATCTCTATCTGTCAAAAATCTGCAACCGTCAAATGTTGCGCAAATTATTGCGCCTGTATCAAAATGGCCATGATTGCCTCTGCCGAAACCATCGACAAGTAAATATTCGCCGCCGTTATCTGTAAATGAACGAAATTGAAGTTTATCAAATGATTTTTCAAGCGGCGTGATTAATGGTGATTCAGGCACAGAAGCCTGGGCGAGCATTTTTAAATCACTGCTTTTACTTATTGCAAGATCGTAGATTCCCTTTTCCATTGGAAGAGCTATACAGCCTTCCAGGTAATTCGGTCGCTGCGGTTTCACATCAGGATAAAATTTGGATTTGCACAATTTATCCGGCATATTTGCTTGTTTTCTGAACCAGAACATTTCTGGAATTTTGATTTTATAATCGAGCATATCCCAGCAATATCTGTCATCGGGACCGAAATTTGGCCGACTGTCTCCTGCTCCTGATGATATGCCATTATTGTCGAACTGCAAAAAAATCCAGTCGCACATTTTACGAGCATTACCATTGTCAAAATATTCCCAATCGTTGGCCGCCGCATAATATGTCATACAAAATTCTAATGAAAAATACGCATAAAACTGTGCATCGCAGGAAACGTGATAATTCATTTTCTGGCCGTCGAGATACATCTTGACCTTATCAAGTATATACTGCAAATCAAAACCATAATGCGTCTGATAATAGCGAGCCGATGCATACATACCGATAAGTGGGATTGTGGTATGATTCCATGCCGCGACAGGGCCTGGCTTGATTTTGTCGACATCAGCTCTGGCTGCCAATTTATTTATAAAATCAAGAAAGAACTGCTCATATCGCAGCCTGTCGACGCCAGATATCTTTAGATGTTCCTGAACGAAATCCCACGCGCAAACAACTCTAAATGAATCAATCTCATCCGACCAGCCTAAAATCCAGTCAGGATTTTCTTCTGCTTTTTTGCAATGCTCATCAAGAAAAGCCATCGCCTGATCGAGATGTTTTTTTTCTCCGGTCTGGTGGTAATATCCTGCAAATCCACGAAATCCTCGCAATCCTTTAGCTTTCTTATAATCCCATACATCTTCATTCAACGCTGCATTCACAACTTTAAGTGTGGGTACTATTTGACAATCCTCACTGGTTTTTAATCCATCGAGAAAACTATCTACTGCCTTTGTGGTTGTAGTTAGATTACTTCCGCCAAGCACTATCATATTGTTTTTTGAAAAGAACGGCAATGGCTGGTAAATAGTTTCAATTACATAACCTTTTTCTCCCGGCCATGTTGGATTAACATAAGTGTAAAAGTTCCAATATAAATTTTCGATGATGGGATTGTTAATCATATTGCCGAGTACAATAATTACCTGTCCCTGACTCGGTTTGATTTCAAACTTAGTATCAATAATATATTCTGTTTTTACCAGTTTTTGAAATTTGTCATTAATTTTATTTGCCAGTTCGGCATAGTTTGAATCGTTTGGAACAACAATAAAACCACCATTGAAAAGATTAAGTTTTGTATCCAAAAAACGAAGTTTTTCAATCCGAGGAAGATTAAAACTTTCTGCTCCAAATGAAGAAAATACAAATAATTCTAAAAACGATAAAACAAGAATAAACTTTTTTAAATGCATCAAAAATCCTTTTTAAAATTTAAACATGCAAATTTGTCCATCAGAGGTTAATGCAGCAAATCTGAAAGTTCCGATTGGTTTAATTTTTAAAACACTATCTGAGACTTTAGATTTACCTAGTATTGTTCCTTTAAAATCCATTATAACAACAAAGCTATTTAGTGTGCCTGCAATTATTTTATCCCCAATTACTTCAAACGTACAAACCGGTTCAGTAGCGTCAATTACTGTTTTTATTTTGCCATTGGCAGGATTCATTAAATATAAATAACCTGAAAGCGAAGATGTAACTAATACAGGTTCATTCCTGGAAATTATTTTTATCGCTGAATATCCAAAGCCATAACTATTAAATGTCCAAAGCTTTTGAAGCTCCATTCTATCATAATTATAATAATCATCTTTAACATATTTGCTACCATCATAGGCCGACATACGCCCGCAGCTCGATGCTGCAATTATGTCCTCAACGCCATCTTTATTTATATCCAATATTGCTACGCTTACATTTCCCACGCCTAAAAATGCCTTGCGCAGCAGTGCATCAGTTTCGTCCTTTGAAAAATCAAATGCATATACCCCACCATACATATCCCCAAGATAAATGGGATTTACTTCGTTTCTCTTGACGCCAAAAACAATGTCAGCAACACCATGCAGTGCCATTGAATTATACCAGCGGGGTTCAAGATTATTATCAAATACATGCACTTGCCACGTTCTTAGACCGGCAATTATTTCATCTCTGCCATCATTATCAAGGTCGAACGAACGAAGATGAGTCACCCATCGATTACCCTGCAATCCATATTGACCGGCGGATTTGAGTTTTGACTCTGCGGTTTTGATTAATTTTCCGTTGGAATTCAGACCAATAATTTTCGCATCGGTTGTGCCTGCAACAATTTTAATATTTGTTGAAGTTTTTGAGATAATTTCGCACGATGACAAATCAACTGTATTTTCAAATGACCACAGTTCACTGCCGTCTTCTTTAAAGCAAATTAGATTTTTGCCATTGCATACAACTATTTCAATTGTTCCGTTTTTGGTTAAATCTGCGGTACATATATCTCTGTTTTCGTTATAAACCAGCCCACCAAGTCTACTCCAAAGCGGTTTTAAATCTACCTTGGACTCAATCTTTTGATTCTTTCGTACTGCCGGCTTTAAAGTTTTAAGTGTATCAAACAACCGACTGGAAAATTTTTCACCTACCGCGGTTAAGCTTCCATCATTTACTGCAATAACCCGTCCTTGTTCTATATATGCAAAATCGGTATCGACTCGAATGTCGCCGAAATTTTGTTTGCCGATTATTATGAATGAATCTGAATCAGATTCAATTTTCAACACGGCCGGCATAATTTGAACCGGCGTATATTGTTTAAGCCTTTTTAATTCATCTGCTCTCTCGATATAAAAAATATTTTGATATGATACTTTTTCGCCGGCTTTCAGCTTTGAAGTTTTTGTTTGATGCACTATTCGCATTTTAGTACCATTTTCGGTTACTTTTCGATCCCATCGTCCATTATCAGTGCTTCGCAGATGAAAAGTTTTGGCAGACAAATTGCTTATTTTGTCTATTTCCAGGTTTGGCGCTTGACAAATCAGTTCCTTGTCGTCAAAGTTTTCCATTCCACGGTCAAGCACCTTCCAGACACAATCTGTTCTATATGTGCCGCTTTCTTGCGCTGTCAATGTATCTATCACGGCAAAATATTTGTTCTTTAACCAAAAGATATGCCTGTCCCATGCCATGCCGCTATAATCCGAAATCCTTATTGAAGCATAAGCGCCATTATCAAAATTGACCTTATTTGCAAGTTCCGCACAAGGAGGAACCGGCAACTGTGCCTGACCATCTTTGACAATCGTTAGCATTGAATGTTCATTGGAATTATTCACAAGATAATCTGCATCACATAAAAATCGATATCCCCCCAATACAGCGCAAACAATTGCCCCTGTATCGAGATGAAAATGATTTCCCTGACCAAAGCCGTCAATAAGCAAATATTCTCCGCCATCGGGTTCGAAGGATCTGAATTGCAATTTATCAAATGCTTTCTCATAAGGGACATTCGGTTTGAGTTTAGGCAATGATGCTACATCGACCATTCTGAAATGCCCCTGATTTTTAAGATGCTCATACATTCCATTGTCAAATTCAATACTTACGCAGCCTTCAAAACTTTTGGGCTTTTGCGGTTTCAAATCTGGATAAAATTTTGAACTAACATCTTGCGTTTTTTCCTGCAATCCATACCATATCCGTTCATAGTCTGATTTTTGCGGCTTTTTAAACCATAGCATCTCGGCAGATTTGAGTTTCCAATCCAGAATATCAAACGTTAAATTATCTTCAATCCATTCATAAGGATGAACATCTCCCACGCCGCCTGCCCTGCCGTCATTATCAAGTTGCGATAAAAGATAATTCAGGAATTTATCGGCATTGCCATTTTCAAAATACTCCATCTGGTTTGTCATAACATAATAAACCAAAGGACTTCGTATTGACAAAACATCATAGGTAAAGGCATCGCATGAAACACGGTAATTTTCTGCCTGTCCCATAAAATACCATTGAGCATTGCTCAATATCTCATCCATTTCTTCAAAGCCGTAATGTGCTTTATAATATCTTGCCGATGTGTACATCGCCAAAAGAGGAATAGCAGTATGATTCCATGTCAACACAGAACCTGGTTTTATTTGTTCAAATGTTTCCGCCCGCTCAATTAGCTTCTGATTAATATCAAGAAAGAACTGTTCATATCTTAATTTATCCTTATCAGATAAATTTGCGAATTCCTGAACAAAATCCCAGGCGCAAATTGCTCTGAATGCATCAGTTTCATCAGGCCAGACTAAAACCCAGTCAGTATCCTGTTCAGCTTTTGTGCATTGTTCATTAAGAATAGTTATTGCTTCATCAAGATATTTTTTGTCGCCAATCTTATGGAAACATTCAGCTAAGCCGCGAAATCCTCGTAACCCCTTTAATTTACGATAATCTCCTATATCATCATTTGCACCTGTATTTACAACTTTAAGCGTAGGTCCAATTTGACAATCTTCGCTTGTTTTTAATCCATTAAGAAATGCTTCTACTGCTTGTTTGGTTGTATTAAAACTGATTCCTCCAAGCACAACCACATTGTTTTTTGAGAAAAACGGTAATGGTTGGTAAACAGTTTCTATTACATAGCCTTTTTCTCCCGGCCAGGTTGGATTAACATAAGTATAAAAATTCCAATATAAATTTTCGATGATGGGATTATTAATCATATTGCCCATGGCAATAATAACTTGTTCTGAACTGGGTTTGATTTCAAATTTAGTATCAATAACGTATTCTGTTTTTACAAGTTTTTGAAATTGGTCATTAATTCTATCTGCCAGTTCGACATAATTTGAATCGTTTGGGACAACAATAAAACCACCATTGGAAAGATTAATTTTTGTATCAAAAGAACGAAGCTTTTCAATCCGAGGCAGAGTAAACTTTTCTGCTCCAAATGTAGAAAATACAAATATTTTCAAAAATAATGAAACAAGAATAACCTTTTTTAAACGCATCCACAATCCTTTTAATATGTTTTTAATTTTTCATTCTTTCCTGAATGAAGCGATTTTTCGAGTGCCTCCAGTATTTGCACCGGCTTGAGAAGGCTTTCATAAGCATAAGGCATCTTTCCCGTCTTAAACATCCTTGTAAAAGTTTGTATGCCTGTAATATACCAATTCGAATCAAATGGTATTGGCTCGTAAGAACATTTCTTATCACCAATAATTGTGATCCCATAAGCATTCATCCCGCTGGGAATGCAATTAAGTGTTACGATTAGACTGTCATCGTAAAAAAACTTACAAACGCCATTGCCTCGATTTTCCTGTAAGGAAACTTCTTCGATATTATTCCCAAAAGCACTTAATGCCATTTCAACCAAATGCGGCCCAAGAAAATATACACCGCCATAAGGACCGTTGACATTGCATGTACCCTGAATCGAAGCTGCAAGTAATTTGCCGGCTGATGGCAGCTTTTTAAGAAACTTCTTAAAACTTACCTGCAATGGTAATACGCTGAAACTTGTTATTGGCACATTGGATTTACTGCATAAATCCATAAATTTTTTGCCCTCACTCAACCGACAGCATAAAGGTTTATCGATAAAAGCTGGAATGCCAGCCTTAATAAATGGCATTGCAGCTTTAAGATGATGTTTTCCGTCACGATGGGCAATTAAGACAGCATCAATTTTATCCATCATTTGTGATGGATTTTCAACAATATTGGGAATGCAATAATTAGCTGCTGTCTTATCGGCTGCGTCTTTGGTCTCCCCCCAGATATAATCAACTTTGAAGCCTTTTATCCACTTTTTGATATTAATTACGTCCGCTATCGCACCAGCATGACTGCTTTCAGCCCCAACAATACCGATTCTGATTTGCTTCATCTTTCTTTCCCTAAAACTTTATTATAACATTTATTATATTACGAAAAATGTAATATATAGACACAATGATGGAATATATTGACATTTGTTTAATTAAAAAATAATCTCATTTTTGCGCACTACGAGCAATATCTATTGACAATATCAGGAAATAATGTATTTTATAGTCATAGTTAATTATTATTGAAACAGGGCAAAATGCCTCGTATTTTGAAGAAAAAAACTGAGCGTGACCTAGAAAGACTCATTGCACTTGCAGGTCAATCTTTAACTGCTGACCAGCGTCAGAAGATCAAACAGCATACGATCGATGAAACAGCTGGTATATGTTACAGGGTTAATTTAGATGGAAATCTTGGAGTAATTTACGCAGGCGTTAAAAAAGTATCTAAAGGCTATCAATTCCAATTTGCCAATTACCCTTTTTATAGAATAGTCTATACTTTAGGCGGCTCGGCAATTATCGACGATTATAAACAGCAATATAAATGCGATACCGGATCTGTATACGGCTTTGTACCAAAAGAATCAGGGCAGATAATAAATAATTCAGATGCACCATGGATTCATATGTATATTCATTTTACAGGCCGTGAAGCTTTGAATATGTACAAAAAAACTATTCTTAACTCTTCACGAGTTACAATGTTGTCGGACCCAGTTGCGATACAACAAATATTTGAAAATATAGTTTCTGAAAGTATCAAACATAATGAAAATTCACAAGCAATCTGCGATGCGTATTTGCAGATTCTACTTTTGAAGCTTAGCTCCGATTATATCCAAAATCCACAACATTTAAGCGAATCCAAAACGACATATCTTCATTGTTTAAACTACATTAATGAACATTTCAGCACATTAACAAATATAGGAGAAGTCGCCGAAAAATGCTCGATTAACAGGGCACATCTTTGCCGATTATTTAGAATGCACAATAATATCAGTCCTATGGCCTATATACTTAAATTGAGATTAAATAAAGCCGCCCTGATATTGATTCAAACTGATTATCCTATTAAACACATTAGCAATATGTTGAGCTTCAAAGACCCATATTACTTTTCAAAAGCATTCAAAAAAATATATGGCATATCGCCTGCGATCTACCGAAAACAGCATTAAAGACTTATGCAATTTTGAGTGTTATTGAAACTTGGTGATTTCAGAGAATTGGCAGCAATGTTTCTGACCTATATAATTCACCATATTATTTTCAAATATATCCAACACCACCGATGGTTACATCCGAACGGCAACGATTGCAGCGATTGTTTGCACTTTTATGCTTCGAAAAAAGAAGATGGTTTTGATAAGACAACTTTACATACATGATAAAATAGCTCAAAATTTACATGTAAACAATTTACATCCTTATGCGCATTTAATCCATTTTATCGCTTGGGGTAATATCGTATCATATATTTAATCCGTAACATTTAGCCGGAGTGATCCCATGCCGGGACGAACCCGCCGAATAAATCGATAGTGATGAACTCAAAATAAATCAGGGCTAACGAGGGCAGACACACAGAGCCTGCCCTGAGCGAAGCTGAATGGGTTTGCCCTAAATTACACGGCTAAAATTTACCTATTAAATAATTATTTCAGGGGTTAAAATGAAAAAATATTTATTCTTAATAACATTATTATTTTTGTCTTTTGCTTCAGCAATTGCCGCAGTTGTTCAGAACTCACCATGGGAACATTCAAGTCCAGAGGTAATGTCACCGGTTCCGACATTCACTCCTGGAAGCGGTCCAATAATTTATGGACCAATAAAAAGTTTTGACCGTGAAAGAGAACGGTATGGATATAATCCGAGATACAAACCGGGAATGGTAACGTTCAGCCATAATAATCGTCCATTTATATTAGTCGGTTTAGATCCCTGTGAAACAGCACCCCCGGCTGGGGACTCTTACAACCTTGTTGAAGATCCAACGACCAATACAATTTCACTGCCTGCGCGTGCATGGTATGAATATGGTTATATACAGACTCTTGATGAAAACGGTAACTGGATAGTTATAAACTTAGATGAGTTATTCCATTCCATGACTGATTGGAGTGCATACACAAATTTCCAACCATACCTTGGCACATTCGAGACTGCTGACAGAGTTGCGTTCGATGCGGATGGGAGCATATATTTTAGAGCTTACCCGCGAGGGTTTAGCGGCAGCAGTTCTGTATCATTGGGCTACAATCTTTTTTATAATCCTAACGGGGATATGCAGAGTTGGCGCAAGTACCCGATGGGATATAATTCATTTTTGGAATCGCCCGATTCATATAATTGTGACAAACGAGCAGTGCTGATTGGATACAGCAGTTCCGCAATCCGTGTAGTTCCAACATCAAAACCGGGCATAATAGATAATCTCATAGTAGGTACAAGCGCAGTCATAAATGATGCCTGGCAAGTGCCCAGCGTTGCGCCCTACCATGCGGGTATGGTCAATATCAGCATGACGGCTGGATATAAAACGCACGTGGTATATATGGATACCAGCCAATTTATAAACGGCGATGAGACCGGTCAATATTATAACTGGTATGACGCACTGACAGGCGAACGCGGCACACCGATTCTTTTGGGATCAACTGAGACTTGTTGTCCTGACAGCAACAAACCTGATAACCATAACGGCCCTGTGATAACGATGGATAGCGAGAAAAGACTCCACGTCGTTCTTGGCGCTCATCAAAAACCCTTGAAATATACCTATTCAACGGACGACGGCGAAAGTTGGAGTACGCCAGTACAGTTTAGTGTTGACTACGGAACTTATCCCAGCCTTGTTGCAACCCCGGATGATACACTGCATTTGGTTTTTCGTAAAAAAGTTGCTTCCGAAAATAATAAGTTGAAGCTGTGGTATTTCCGAAAGCGAAACGGTCTGACATGGGAGAATATGGGCGCAATGGTTTCACGGACTAGTAACGAATATAAATACACTACTTATTCTCACAAACTCACCGTTGACCGGAAAGGCCGATTGTTTCTTTTTTATTCATATTATATTACACATTTGAATTCCTCAGAAATAAATGAATATATGGTAAAGTGGCCTAATGATCCTTTACCAATAAATGATAATACTATCTTAATTTCTCATGACCCGGTTATCCTTATGAGCGATACCGGCGGCGATACATGGCGGCTTGCCACTACGCAGGATTTCACCGATAAAATAACAGACCTTGAAGCATATTATTCATTTAATAACAGCAATCTTACCGACAACGCTAATAAAGGAAGAAATATGGCTGGTTCTGTGAATGGATATGATCGTGACGTACGCGGCGGCTGGAATGGAAGAGCCGCGAGATTCGACGGCTCGACAAATTCCATCAGTACGTCATTTAATCAAAATATAATTTTTGATAAAGGAGCTTTCTCTGTAAGCTGCTGGGTTAAACCTGATTCTACCGCAAATTCCGCATTTGTCGGCGGACGGGATGGCATAACCGGTTTTAATATGATGACTAAGGATGGCACCTACATTGTATATTTATACGGATCTTCAGAGGGCGACTATCCTTATATCCAACTTATCGATAGTGAAGTTCCGGCAACAATAGGCAAATGGACTCATATCGGAATAACTTTTCAGCCAACAACAAGTGTACCAAATGGCTATGGTAATTATACCGGAACATTAAAAATATACATAAACGGCCGGCTTGAAACAACTTCTACAAACCAGAAATTTGATCCGTCATCTGGTAGTCTAACGTTAGGAGCAAATACTCTTGGTACTGGAAACTTCAACGGCTCAATAGACGAAGTGGCAATTTACAGTTTTGTATTGGATGATGATAAAATTTTCAAACTTGCAAAATTCGGATGCAGTCCAAAAGCTATTTATTCCGAAGGCTTGGCAAGATCGGATTACAACGAAGATGGAAGAGTTGATTATGAAGATTTAATGCATATAATAGACAATTGGTTGGGCAATTAATTGGTAAAGCTATTTGCGTGTTAGGGGTCTAATAAGATAAACTCCAACATTATACTTATTGAAAGAACAAAATGATCAAAAGTGCAAACTATCTGGATTTCATTGTTGTTGGTCTCTATTTCTTTGTGATGATACTCTGCGGTTTTCTGCTGGCAAAGGCTAATAAAAATGATAAAGATTTTTTTAAAGGCGGCTCCATTATCCCATGGCCAATGGTGAGCCTTTCTCTTTTTATCACCGCTTTCAGCGCATATATGTTCGTTGCAGCCGCAGGACAGGTTTATAAAGTAGGCATACCTGCTTTTGTTATATATACTTCTACCGCGATTGCTTATCTATATATTACCATGTATTTTGCCAAACGATATCGCCGAACTCGTGTAACATCGCCAATGGAATATGTCGAAATGCGTTTTGGTCCATTAACAAAATCCATAATGACATTACTTCAAATACCAGTATTGATGCTTATGGCAGGCAATATGCTTTATGTCCTTTGTATTTTCCTTTCCTCAGCATTGGGTTTAAAAGGCAATTTTGAAATACTTGGACTAAATCTAACCGGGCTTCATGTTTGCATGGTTATTGTAGGCATTGTAGTCATAGCATACACTGCTACCGGAGGTTTATTGGCTGTTATTGTAACCGATGCGGTTCAATTCATTATCGCGATAATAGCATCCTCTCTGCTTGCTTTTTACAGCATTAGAGAATTTTCTGAAGACGGGACGTTTATCACGAATATGCAAAATTATATCAGTAACCCGCCTCATCCCGGATATTTTCATCCAATTAATGATTTGCAGCCGTTTGCCTTTACTCTTGGATGGATTATGATTCAGGTATTTAGCCATCCGGGAAGCATGCAGGTAATTCAGCGAAGTATTTGTGTACCCGACGAAAAAGCCGCCAAAAAAAGTTTTGGCCTTTCAACTGTTTTCTTTTTATTAATACCTATTTTGTGGTTAATGCCTGTTTTTCTTCTTAGAAATAAGCTGCCCCTTGAAGAACTCAAAGCATTATGGCCTCATATTAAAAATCCTGCGGAAGCGTCATATATAACAATCGCACTCAAACTTTTGCCAAATGGAATGATAGGCCTTGTGATCTCGGCAATATTGGCCGCAAGTATTTCTACTCTTGCCGGATGTTACAACATTGTGTCTGTGATATTTACAAAAGATATTTATCAAAAATTTTCACCGAATACCTCTTCTCGAAAACTTATGACTGTCGGCCGTGTATCAAGTTTGTTTATTGGTATCATATCAATTTGCATCGGACTTGTGCTCTCCGGTCTTGCCGATGCATTCAAGACGACATTTACCATTGTCAGCCTTGTCTCTATTGCCGTATCATTTCCAATTATGCTTGGTTTAATGTTCAAAAAAGCACCAGCCTGGACAGGCGGGGTTGCTATTATAGTATGCTTAATCGTGACATCTTCGATTGAATTTATAATTCCGGCAATTAATTCCATTTCGCCAAATGGTTTTTGTGCTCAAATTACAAATCATGCTTTTGAATACAAAGTTTTTGTTTCTGTTTTAGTAAGCCTTGTGGTATTTGGAATTTCCATATTGTTTAAAAAACCATCAAGCCATACAGATTCATCCGCAAAGCTTTTTGAATTGTTAGATAAACCTATCAGTCAAGATGAGGTAACCGGTACCGTTGTGCTAATTCCGAGCATTAGAGCATATCGTGTTATTGCTCTTTCATTGGTAATATTTGGAGTGCCGTTATTTTTGTGCAAATTGTTCAACATCACGAAAGACCCCAATTATATAAATATGTCAGCAGGAATTTGCTTTGTAACTTTGGCTGGACTAATTTATTGGCTTACGAGTATGAAATATTCGCCAATAACAATAGTTAGAGATCAAAAACAATATTTAAAATAATTGATCAAAAGTATAAATTAAAAAGGCCGAGTCAAGCTCGGCCATTTTATTATGTCATTCTATCATATTCGCTAAGGCCTATAATGCTGCGTTGCTTTTCGCCTTTGAAATAAGCCTCGATATTTTTCAAAGCATGCAAACCGCAGACTTTGCGCTCATCGATTGTTGGTCCGCCGATATGAGGGGTTAAAAATACATTTTCACAGCCGCGAAGAGGTGAATCGGCCGGCAGCGGCTCTTTGTCAAATACATCAATCGCTATTTGTATCATACCTTCGTGGGCAATCCTGGCCAAGGCAGCTTCATCTATTACCGCGCCACGACCAGAGTTAATGAATACACCACCGGCAGGAATCATACGCAATAATCTTCCAGTTACAATAGCGCGAGTTTTAGGAGTCAATGCCGCCAGATCGACTATTATTGTATTTTTACTGAAAAGATCTTCCAGACTTTTTGAGCGAATAATATTATATTCTTTAAAATATTCATCTGGAACATTTGGTGAATAAGAGCTTATTTTGCATCCAAACGGTTTGAGCAGTTTAACTAATTCTCTCGCAGATGCTCCAAAGCCGTGAATTCCAACCTTTTTGTCAAAAAGTGTAAAAGCTTCATATTTAACCGGCTTCCATTCTTTTCGGCAATGCATTCCAATTTGATATTTAGTTGCTCTTCTTAAACATGCAAGTATTTGCAGTAAACAATGTTCGGCTACAGTTCTTGTAATACTGTCGCCCCAATTAGTTACAACCAATCCTTTCTGAATGACTTCACGTGGGATAAATCCGCAAACAGTGCCGCAAACATGCGCAATATATTTTAGTGACGGAGCCTGTTCAAGAAGATCAACAGGAAGCGGTTTCGTACTCCATGCTGTCAAAAGAACTTCCGATTCATAACGATTTATTTCTTTAATAACTTCCTGGCTGCCGCGGTGTGACTCACATATTTCCAATCTAAATGGCCAACTATTGCCCGATAAATGTGGAGAAAGGAATTCATTTAGTTCATCATTGACGATTGAAGCCACTACTGGTTTAAGACACGTTATTGAACGCGTCCTTTTCAAATTATCTGTTGCCGCATCTAACATCGCTTTCTCCATTAATACTTATAACTTACTAATATGATTCCTAAATTGTCTATTATTATAACAGTTTCATGGCTTCCTAAAAAATATACATTAGGAGTAATATGATGAAATATATTTACATAGTGAATTAAAAAAGGTCGCGATTTTTAATCGCGACCCTAAAATTTATATTTAAAAAACTTTACTCACAATGGCTGGCAGGTGCCCAATTGCACTCCATCCAGTTGTCTGCAATTGTTGCCGCATAATCTGCAAACGTTGTCCAACAATTCCAGGGGTCTTTTTTGTCTGTCGAAAGCTTATCAGGATGACCATACTGTGGACAATCACCCTGGGTTGCCGGATAGGCAGGAGCAGACGGCGCCATAGTATCAATTTTTACATACATTACAAAGTCGGTAATAGTGTTACTTATATAGCTATTATAAAAGTATCTTCCGTTGAATCTGAAAAACCCGTAATCACTATTGGTTGCACCGGCCGCCTTTAAAGCATTCATATATGCGGCAGCTCTAAGCGAACCATTCGCGGCTTTAGATGCGCCAAGAGGATCTAATAGCTTTCTTGCGTCAGTCTCATCAGATGTTGGAAAACCATCGAAGATATCGTTTACCAAAGGAGTACCAAAGTTGGCATGTGTGACATAGCTTGAATCCTCTGGTAATGGAGCATACGGGCCAACCCAATAATCGTCAGCAATAAAAGCCGTGCTGCTTCTATGCGGCAGACCATATAGATCGACATTAAACATATTTGCAGTACTATTGCGGCCGCCCCATATACCGCTAAATTCAACCGCGGTAATGTATTCACCCGCAGCAAGCGAAGGAAATTTGAACGGCACTATTAATTCCGCATTATTGTAA
Source organism: Planctomycetes bacterium GWF2_41_51 (assembly GCA_001825665.1). Classification (GTDB taxonomy): domain Bacteria; phylum Planctomycetota; class Phycisphaerae; order Sedimentisphaerales; family UBA12454; genus UBA12454. The sequence goes on from MHXZ01000051.1 coordinate 16,400, forward strand.
TCAATGATAGTATCATTTGGATTTCTGTCGAGACAACCAAAAGCCTCAGAATCCTCTGGATAACCATTTGCTATCGTCCAATCACCGTCTTTACTGATTACCTTTGGCGATTCAACCTGAACAGTCTGCCATGTAGGTTCATCAGCATTAGCAAGTTGATATTCGAGATAAGGCCGAAAATTAGGACTAAAATAGTTGTAGCCAAATATTTCATAACGCATCAACGAAGAACTGGTGTGTATTTTGGGATTAAATCTGAGTAAAATCCAATCATCGACTTCGACTCCCTCAGCAATCAGGTCCCGCAAATATTCTGCCAGTGAATTATCATTTCCAATTGAATCGACATCATTAGCGATAACCCAGTGATTGACAGATCCGAGATCAATATCAGATTCAATTAAACTCGCATCAGTCGTATCCAGCACAGCCGGGTCTGCTGAACTTAAATAATAATCCTGATAATCCCATTCATACCCAAAAGGATCGCCCGGCAAAATTGGGGCTGTAAGTGAACCATCTCTATATGACAAACCATACAAGTCTATATCTCGACTACCGCCGGTTTGGTAAGTATAAAAGAACTTCAGCCAGGCTTTTGACAAAACTTTGCCCTCTGGAATTTCAGGCATCCTGAACGTGAGCACAAGGTTGCCACCATCATGAAATGAATTGTTGTATGTTAACCGTGACAGATTTGGATCCTGACTTGCGTTAGGACCGACTGTATAATCCTCCATTACACCGTCAGAGGTGAGCTGTTTACTTTCCAGCTGAGCATATATTCTGCCTTTGTTCGGATCACGATCCGCAAGGTTAAAATATATATTGGGGCCTTCATTAGGGTTTTCAGGGTAACCGGGAGCTCGAATCGCATGACTTACATAATTGGCATCATTGGAATCTCTTGGTGAAAATCGCAGCAAAACCCAGTCGCCGGCCACGGCACCAGCGTCATATTGGGCATTTAAGAATTCCGCCAAAACCGGACTGCCTGACTCTGTAGCGCTCCACTTGGAAACCGAAATTCCTTTTGTGTCATTTACAACAACCGGCTGAATCATCACGGCATCAGTCCTGTCAGCCGTACCTACATAATGATCCGCTGCGGTAATTACCGGGTTAGTAGCCGCCGGCCTGTAAGGAAGGCCGTACAAATCCATCGTTATTGCTCTGGTTATGCTATTATCGACATTATCCACATCATTTACATCATACCGCCACAATTGCGCAGTCGATATGACCTGATTTGCGTTTTTTTCCGGTAATTTAAATGCGAAAATAAGTGAACCGTCATATTTGCCATTTGCAGGATCAGTGAAAGTTACTCTGGCGTAATTGGCATCTGCAAGGCTTGTTGCCAGCATTTGACCGTCGCGGAAAACTTCACGGCTTTCGGGCTGAGCAAACATTCGGTGGGAATTATCCACCGGGGGAACCACTAATAGAGAATCACATAATCTTGCAGGAATATAGGGGCACTGCAACCACTCGTCCGCCAAAATTCTCAAATCTTCAAAGTTTACTTTGCAATCGCCGTTGAAATCTCCCTGATGGCTGGTGCATTTTACAGCAAAAGGTGGCGGCGGAGTACCCCCTCGCACAGTCTCATAAGTGCCTTCTGTCGAGAAGTAAAAATTATCAACTTTGAACTGCATATTTGCTGTTGTACCGTAAGCATTACTGATACCGAAAGCATTCAAACCTTTAGGAAATGTGTTATTATACCTCGCAATCAGATGGCGGGTTACTTGCCATACCAGGGTAGGATGATGAGAAAGAGAAGTGTCAACGAGATCAATATCCCATACTTCAACATCGGCATACGTATTCGCATCTGTCGGTGAATTATATTCGGAGTACACATGAATTTTTACTCGGCAAGTCATAGTATCACCAAAAGAGTGAGACCCTGCACCTGCAATGCTCATCATAGTAAATCTCGAATCAGAACCGGTAGTCATTCCCTGTCGATTAACAGCAATATAATTGGAGTTTGCGGCCGCCAAGTTGTCGCCACTTGAATTGAACAATCCCCATCTGCCCAACTGATAACCGGATGTGGTTCCCTCAACATCAAATTGCATCCAGCATTCCGGTATTTGTCCGCCGGCTGTACCTGGAGCAACTGGGAAACCATCACCTTCAAGAAGGTGGTAAAGAGCGGTTTTGCCAGCAATGTTATTTCTTTGCAGAGATGCTGTAACATAAGTATTACCATCACCTGGCAACTCAGCCAGATTCTTGATGTAATCATTACTGCCTTGTTCTTCTTCGATCCAACCTTTTTCGCTATTCCAGTTTTCGGATTGGAAAATTGTTAGCGCCTGAGCCTGTGCAGCCAAAAGCAGCACAACTAATGTCAATAATAGATAATTCTTCATTGTCTCAACCCTCCTTATGAAAAAATTCATTTTAATTTAAGGTACAAATTTTTATTTTATTGTAAATTCACGATTTCTGCATCGCATATCATTTTACCAATCACTTGGCCAAGGTCTGGAAGGCGTAAAGCCATCTCTTTTATTGGGATTCCAACTAAATAGAATTTGAAATTGCTTTAAGTTAGCTATTTTCGTATTAAGGTTATTTACAGGGAATACAAGACCCGTCCCTTTGTTTAATTGGATGTGGCCGTCAGCACAGAGAAAATTGGACATTCCTTTATGTGCGCCGGATACTCCTTCGGCAAAGAAATAACTATCCCTATAGTTACCAGTCGCATCGGGCATCGGCGTAGGACATAAATTAGGCAAACCGCGACTTATCGTGCCATCCTCAGAACTTGTTGTGCCATCAGGTACGTAAAAATCAAATAAAATAGGTACACGTGACGCCTCTTTCAAGGCATATACTTTCTGACAGTTGAAAAGTGAAACATGAGGATTATAAGAAAAACCTACTGCTGGAATTTTGATCTTCGTATTCGACGGCCCGCCCGTAACCCCCTTTGCAACATCATACTCGCGGATTCCTGCAATCATTTTCTCTGCATGAGAAGGGCAATACCAAATACGTGAAATTCTTTTACTATCTTGGGGTTTTATTGCGCGTTTGTCGTCTGCTGGTAACAAACGGGCGTTATCTACGGTGAAAGTTGGCATATATCCGGCTATGCCGTGCCGGTAGTGAAACCAAAATGGATATATCGACTTATTTTTGCCGCCTTGAGTCCCGCCAACAGGAAAAGTGTCTTTGTGTTCCGCAGCATATAAATGCCAGCCAGTCCCCAATTGTTTGAGATTGTTGCCGCAAACGGCTCTTCTAGCGACTTCTCTTGCTTTTGCAAGACTTGGTAAAAGTATAGCTAAAAGCATCGCAATAATCGAAATAACGACTAAAAGCTCAACTAATGTAAACGCTCTGCCATTTTTTTTAATGTAGTCTGGTTTTTTCTTCATAATATTACCCTTTCCTTTGTGCAAATTCCTATCAAGAGCTTATTTACCCCTAATCTCACTTCCTTAAGTATATCTAATTTAACATTACTAACCAAATCATAACTAATAGTCTAAAGTATCCTTATGATGTAAATTGTTAGCCTTTTGTGCTTTGGTACGTTATTAGCGGTTAAAAGGCTTTATTTTTTTATCAGTGGACTATATTATAGGGCAGAAAACAATAATTTTAGAATTTTAGATATATTTTGTCAATTATTATGAAGAAATTGATACCCAGTAAAAAACAAATAGACTCTGAAGCACTTCAGGCAATCAATAAAGACTTCCTCAGTCCTGAAGAGCGAAAAGAAGTAGAATTACATGATATCGACAAAAAAGAAGGTATTTTTCCCGGTGCAGATTTACAAGGCAAGCTAAGCACGATTTATGCAGGTTTTAAAAAGGTTTCAAAAGGCTATTCTTTTTCTTTTTCAAATTACCCCTTTTATAGAATTGTTTATACCCTCAGCGGCCAGGCAAAAATAAAAGATAATAAACAGGAATATATAGCGGATGCAGGGTCAGTGTATCATTTTTCACCAAAGGAAACAGGGGTGATTTTGAACGATTCCGATACGCCGTGGACTCATATTTATATTCATTTTACCGGCCGGGACGCAGCGGGAATATTCAAAAAAATATCGACTTTGACTGAACGTGTCCTGCATATTTCAAATCCTGGGGAAATACAATGGCTGTTCGAGAACATTCTCGATAATTGCCTTGAGAAGCAGGAAAATTCGCAGGAAATATGCGACAGTTTACTTCGTGCGCTTCTGCTGAAGATTTCTTCTCATATTTTTCTCAGCCGCAGGCACACAAATCCGTCTCTTATGAGCTACATCCAGTGTTGCAATTATATTAACGAAAATTTCAGTGATTTAGTTTCGCTTGAAGATGTAGCAAAGAAATGCCATATAAGCAGAGTATATCTTTGCCGATTATTCAACAAGCACGCTAAATCAAGCCCTATGTCTTACGTGATGAAATTAAAAATGAACAAAGCCGCCCTGCTTTTGATGCAGACAGACTATTCAATAAAACAAATCAGCCTGATGCTGAATTTTGAAAGCCAATATTATTTTTCACGAATATTTAAAAAAACTTATGGTATGCCCCCGAAACTTTATCGGGACAGACATTAATTAATTTTTTTATCAGGAGTTCCCTAATGAAGCGGATAGGATCTATTTTTATAATTATTTTTGCAGGCTGTATATCGGTATTATTCGGACAAAAGACACAAAATACTGATTCAAATGCTGTCGAACGCCAAGCATATATACAAAAACACAAACCTTTGGCTTTTTTAAAAGCAATAGCCTTCGATGGCAAAGTTGAGATAACATTTAACAAAAGTAAATGGTATCCTGCAAATGAAGATTATAATGACTTGTTCGATACAATCCGAATATATCGCAAACAAGTCGATTTTAATTTCTATAAAGATGGCAAAGAGTTTTTTGATGGAATTACCTGTTCAGACGCAGATATAATTTATAAAGGATTTATAAAACAGGAGAAGAATAAACCTTATCTGTATAATGACAAAACGGTTTCTCTCGGCGATACTTATGTTTACTGGGTTGCAGCCGCTAAAGGCGATCCCACAGGACCATATCCTATAAAAGTCCGAGATCCGCGAATATGGTGGTCGCAAAGTAAAATATCTGAAGAAATGCATAATCTTCAAAAATCTTATCCTGAACTTGTGAAAGTTACAGTCGCAGGCAAGACTCGCAAAAATAAAGATATCCTCGGCATCGAAGTCGGCAAATCAAATAAGAAAGTGGCACTGCTTGGAGCCGCACATGCATCAGAATCCGGCCCGGAGATAATTATTCCGGTAATAAAACTTCTTCTCGAAGATAATAAGGAGATATTTAATAATTCTTCTATCATTGCTATTCCATGCATAAACCTTGATGAAAGACAATCAGCTGTTGATGGTACCCCTTGGTATCTTCGCAGAAATGTGATCGGCGTAGATTTAAACCGCAACTTCCCAGGGAATTGGGAAGAAATAAGTTATTTATATGGCGGAAGCAGTGCAAATCCTGGCGGCGGCACATACCGCGGCCCGGCACCGGCAAGCGAACCAGAAACTGAGGCGGTGGTTTCATTCCTTAAAGAACACCAACCATCTGTGGTTTTAAGTTTCCATCACCTCGCGTCTGTTGCTGGTAGATGCCTATGGGCTCCTAAAGCAGCGGCTGAAAATAAAGCTGTCAGAGAAAATTTCCAAAAGATTTACAATATTTACGTAGAAGGCTATTGCAGAGATTATTCTGATGAAGATCCTAATCACAACTGGTTAAAGTTTTCAGCGACACCCGGCTCGATTCCTTTATGGTGCTTTAAAGAATTTGGCATTCAAGCATTTGATGTTGAATGGGCAGGACATCCAACTATGGAAAAATCTCTGACCGATGAAACCGATGTCGAGCTTCTCGAACGAAATCAAAAACAGAATGCTGCTGGCATTCTGAATCTTATGAAAAATTTAAAAGATTAACTGTTTTCATTTGCGATATCTGACACATTGTAATATGGAAATATATGATGAAAAACCTGCTTAGATGGTATTTTAGTGTTTCTTTGGTTTTACGTATTCTTGCAGGTATTGCCTCCGGCGCAATTATCGGTATAACATTGTGGCTTATCTCTAAAAATTCATCAGCGATTGATGTGCCCAAAATTATCAGCAGAATCTCACCATTCGGCAATGTTTTTGTTTATATGCTTAAAATGATAGTTATACCGGTTATTTTCTTTTCACTGGTAACAGGCGCCGCAAGTCTTCCATTGAAGAGATTCGGAGCGATCGGAGCCAAGGTGATTGGGTGGTATCTATTTACTTCGCTTTTATCTGCTATGATCGGAGTTTTTCTGGCTCTGCTTATTAACCCAGCTTCCGGCAGCAATCTTGCTGACTGGAATAAAATGGCATCAGATCTTTCTTCTGAAGCGGCTCAAATTGGCAGCAAAAGTCAGACAGATGGAAGCTTTTCAAAACTTTTATACAGTATGTTTCAAAACCCTTTTCAATCTTTAGCTGAAGGTAATTTTCTGGCCATTATTGTTTTCAGCATCCTCTTTGGTTTAGCGGTACGTGCATGTATTGAAGCAAGCAATAATCAGGAATACATTGATCGGCTGCTTAGCCTTTTGCGTCTGGCTAATGTATGCCGCGACGTTATATTCAAATTGGTTGACTGGGTACTAGAATATTCCCCTATCGGCATATTTGCTCTTACAATTGTAAATTTCAGTTTATATGGGCCGAGGATAGTTGGCCCGTATATCAGTATTACATTAGGTGTAATCACTGGCATTATCTTTATGATTTTTATAGTTTTTCCTGTAATAATGTGGCTGGCAACTGGTAAAAATCCTTTTGTAGTTCTTAAGAAAATACAGGAAGCAATGATAATGGCATTTACGACTCGAAGCAGTGCAGCAACACTCCCAGTCACATTAAAAATTGCTCAAGAAGAACTCAAAGTGCATAGTGAGTTAGCGAGCTTTTCTCTTCCGCTTGGTGCGACAATTAATATGGATGGCGTTTGTTTGCACCTTCCAATGTTCGCTATATTGGCATCAAATATGTTTGGAATTCAGATAACTGCTTTCGACCTTGTTGTTTTAGTTATGGTGACCGTTCTGGCCGCTATAGGAACCGGTGGCGTACCCGGGGGAAGTTTAATGTTATTATTTATAATTCTCAAACCTCTTGGCTTAAGCAATAGCCAAATCTCAATTATTGTTGCCTTGGCTTTAGGAATAAATCCAATTTTAGATATGTTTGAAACGATGGCCAATGTTACCGGTGATTTGCTTTGCACTTATGTCGTTGCAAGTCGAGAAAAATTGATAAGCGACTGAAAATTAAGGCCGATGACAATAAAATTCACCGGCCTTTAGATTTAAAACGTTGCCGATTACCAAGGATTATCAAGAATAACATCGGCTGTAACATTTGTGAATTTGACCAATCCTACAACATCGTTTGTAACAGCAGCAGTACCGCACCATGTTGTCAGACCATTAGCTTGATAATTATAGCTGCTTTGAGTATTAGCTACACCTCTGTCAATATCAAATGTTGGGGTTCCATCAGAGTAGTAAGTTTTAATTCGTAATTGATACCATCTCAAGGTATCACCGGCATCCGTATAATCACCATCACCGTTGCCATCAACGCAGAATTCAATAGTACCTAATGCTGGCACAGCAACGAATGTGCTGCCATTCATGTAACCCAACTGACCTGAACTATTCACAGCAAAAGCACAATAAGAATTAGAGATTTCATTGTGATGCAGTTGCATTTGGAACTTGACACCGGTTCCAGTGCGAGCGCCTACACCGAAGAGGCAACATACTGTGGTATCGCTCTTGGGGAAAGACAACCATTGACCAAATTCAGTCGTGCTGGCTCTAAGAAGTTTAACAGCCCTGGCACCGTGAAGTCCAGGATGATCGGCTGGTGCTGTTCCGCTGAACGTCCACCAGCAACGCCGTCTATCGCATTTGTATTCAAAATCATTATTTCTCAATTGAGATGGGGCGGGATAAGTTCCACTGGTTTTCGGCCAATTGGAAATATTGCAATAACCAGTATAACCCTGGTTGCCTGAGCCAAAATTGGGATGGTGCCAATAAACAGTTTGATAACTGCAATTAGTATAAGTGTTGCCGTAAATTTTTATATGGTCGTTGTCCAATTCCATCTCGGTACGAAGCAAAGCATCTTTTTGGTCTTGAGTTCCATTATTTAGCGTGCTGGCTTCCGTAGTATCCGTCATATAGTCCAGTGTATCTCCGGAGAGTACATTCCAACCATCGCAGCGGAATTGTACCGCATGCCGCAGACCGCTTCCAGAAGTACTATCATAATCGAATACATTATTGGTGAATTTGAAATAACGGCCATAGTATTCTTGTCCTGGATAGGAAGTGTTGAATACCGGCAGTTCAATAAATATTCTATTGTAATCTGAGCCAGTGCTATTAAATATGCAATTATCCACAGTGACATACTCTGCTGCATCACGGAAACGAACATATCCGCCAGTACCATTAGTAAAAGTGCAATCGGTGACTGAAATAAGAATGCTATCGTGATCACAATAAATCATATGCGGTGTATTTGGATCCTCTGGGACTCCTACATTCTCGAAATCACAGTTATGCACACCGATACCATAAGACCCATCCAAAATTCCAAACGCACTGACTCCATCAAAGATCGAGTGTCCCAAATTTTCAAATACGCAATAATGCAATTCTATGTTTCGGGCTGGATTATCCATGATTTTTTGCGTATATACTGGAAACATGTGAGTAATTTCAGAAAATTTTAATCCATATAGTGAAATATTGTTTCCGCCTCTCATAGTAATACAATAGGTATCTCCGGTAAATACTGGACCGTAGAGTGTATTTGCGCAAATGTGGAGCGGGTTGCGAGGATTACCTCTGTTGCTTAGGGCAAGTTCACCACCATTGTAGGTTCCATTGGCCAGCATTACATTAACAGGTGTAGAATTCAATTGTGTTTGTACCCCACTCCATAAAGTCCCATTATAAAAATTTGCTCTATTAGCCCAGCTCGAACCGCTGCCATTACCTTGTGCCGTCGGGCCTGCATAATAATAAGTCATTTGAAGCGGCCCTTCGGTTGAGAAATACAAATTATCGAACTTATAATTCATATTAAGTTCTGTATCGCGATAATTATTCCTGATACCAAAAGCATCTAAACCATGATTATAGTAATCAGTGGACTTGGCTATAATAAAGCGGGTTAACGATGTTGGCGT